>JAXDKI010000001.1:0-2684 GCA_034667245.1 Thermomicrobiales bacterium
AGGTCATCGGCGGGCACGTAGATCGCCTGCACAGACGTCACGGAACCCGTCTTCGTGGACGTGATCCGCTCCTGCAGCTGCCCCATCTCTGTCGCCAGCGTCGGCTGATAGCCGACGGCGCTCGGCATGCGGCCGAGGAGCGCCGAGACCTCGGAGCCCGCCTGGACGAAGCGGAAGATGTTGTCGATGAACAGGAGCGTGTCCTGGCCCTGGTCGCGGAAGTACTCGGCCATCGTCAGGCCGGACAGGCCGACGCGCAGGCGTGCGCCCGGCGGCTCGTTCATCTGCCCGTAGACGAGCGCGACCTTGTCGATCACCTCGGACTCGGTCATCTCGAGGAAGAGGTCGTTGCCCTCACGCGTGCGCTCGCCGACGCCGGCGAACACCGAGACGCCGCCGTGCTGCTGGGCGACGTTGTGGATCAGCTCCTGGATCAGCACGGTCTTGCCCGTTCCGGCGCCCCCGAAGAGGCCGATCTTGCCGCCCTTGATGTAGGGGGCGATCAGGTCGATCACCTTGATTCCGGTCTCGAAGATCTCGATCGTCGGGGAGAGGTCGCGGAACGCCGGCGGGTCGCGGTGGATCGACCAGCGCTCGACGTCCTTCCCAGCGGGCGGCTTGTTGTCGACCGGGTCGCCGATCACGTTCCAGATCCGGCCGAGCGTTGCGTCGCCGACGGGGACGGAGATCGGCGCGCCGGTGTCGGCGACGTCGACGCCGCGCGAGAGGCCGTCGGTCGTGTCCATCGCGACCGCGCGGACGCGATCGTCGCCCAGATGCTGCTGGACCTCGGCGATCAGCGTGCGGGTGCTGCCGTCGGCGGTCGGTACCTCGATCGCCAGGGCGTTGTAGATCCCGGGCAGCACGTCCGGGAACACGGCGTCGATGACGACGCCCTTGACCTCGACGACCTTGCCGGCTGACCCTCGCGCGTGCTCAGACATGTGGCTCCTGGAGAAAGGTGGTGATAGGACAGCGCGGCCCGTCGGGCGCCGCAAACGCGGTCGCAGTCTACCGGAGCGCCCCGGGACGGCTGTCGGTTGGGGCTATTCGGCGGGCTGATTCCCGAAGCCGCGGGTTGGGTGGTTGCGGGCCGCCACCGCTGCGACGATGGCCTCGCGACGGAGGTTCCGCAGCGCCTGCTGCTCCGCCGCCTCGCTGCCGGCGGGGTCGACGGCGGTCGCGAGCTGGAGAGACTCTCGCCCACCGCCCGTCAGTGGCGTCGGTGACGCGATTCCGAGCGCCAGCACAACAACTGCGCCAGCCGCTCCGACCAGTGCGACCCGGGCGCGAAGCGGTCGACGCGATGCAGGAACCGGTACGGGGCGCGGGAGCGGCTGCAGCGCAGCGGCGTGAAGCTCCGCCACCGCGGCGGCGACCTGCGCAGCGAAGCGGCCGCACGCAGCGCAGCGTGCCAGATGTGCATTCAGCAGCTGCCGCTCGAGCTCCGACAGCTCGCCGTCGGGCGCCAGCGCAGCCCAGGCGTGCGCGCGGTCGCACAGGTGAGGCCGCGAGTCGCTCAAATCAGCTCCGCATTGGAGTCGACGGCGGCACCGAGGGCCAGGAGCACCACACCGCTGAGGACGAGCAAGCCAGACATGTTGAGCGTCTCCGCCTGTTCATCACCCGAGACGACCCGGACCCCACGCGGTCGGCGTAGCCCCACCATGTTCTCCTCGTTCGCGACTCGGAACGGACCCCGGTTGCCGGTGAAGAACCCACCCAGGAGCAACACGCAGCCGACGAGATAGAACCCCACGGCGAGAGACCGGTTCATCCGGGCGCCGAGCAGGAGCCCGAACGGGAGCGAGACCGCGGCGGTGGCGACGGCGATCCCGGCGAGAAGAGTGACGAAGCGCCTGGCGGCCGCGAGCAGCACCGTTCACCCCGCTTCGGTGATGTTCCCGACCAGCGCAGCGCCGGGACGTCCGATCTCGTCAGCGGTCATCGGCCAGCGCTCGAGCGGGTAGTGGCACGCTGCCTGGTGCCCCGCCGCGAAGTCGTAGAGCGGCGGCTCCTCCACGTCGCAGTGCCCTTCGTGGAAGCGGGGACAGCGCGGGTGGAAGCGGCAGGCGCTCGGCGGGTTGATGGGATTGGGGACGTCGCCTTCGAGCACGATCCCGCGGCGCAGGCGCCCGCGCTCCGGGTTCGGGATCGGCACGGCAGAGAGCAGCGCGCCGGTGTACGGATGCTTGGGCGTCGCGTACAGCTGTTCCTTGTTCGCGATCTCGGCGATCTTGCCGAGGTACATCACCAGCACCCGGTCCGAGATGTGGCGGACGACGTTCAGGTCGTGCGCGATGAAGACGTAGGTGAGCCCGAAGTCCCGTTGCAGGTCCTTGAGCAGGTTGAGGATCTGCGCCTGCACGGACACGTCGAGGGCGGAGACCGGCTCGTCGCAGACGATCAGCTTCGGGTTGACCGCAAGAGCGCGCGCGACGCCGATCCGCTGGCGCTGCCCGCCGGAGAACTCGTGCGGGAAGCGGTTGTAGTGCTCGGGGTTCAGGCCGACGACCTCGAGCAGCTCCTGGACACGGCGCTTGATCTCGGCGGGGGTGCCGATCTTGTGCACCTGGAGCGCCTCCGCGACGATGAACCCGACCCGCTTGCGCTGGTTCAAGCTCGCGTACGGGTCCTGGAAGATCATCATCAGCTCACGCCGGATCGGGCGCATCTCGGTCCGG
>JAXDKI010000002.1:0-10653 GCA_034667245.1 Thermomicrobiales bacterium
ATCGCATCCTCGGCGAAGCGCTCCTGGAGCGGGGTGAGGCTGAGCCGGCGATCGATCATTTCGACCGTGCCCTGGCGCTCGATCCGCTCAGCGTTGTGGCGCGCTTGGGTCTGGGCGTCGCCGCCGAGGAGCGTAAGGATCCGGGTCTGGCCTACACGCATTACCTCCACGCCTGGGAGATCAACCCGGCTTTGGATCAGGTGCGTGGCCAACTCGTACGGCTGCGCGCAGAGCTCGGCAGTCAGGATCGGTTGCATCCGACCCGCGCCGGGTTGGCCGGGATCCATACGCGGACCGGTCAATTTGGTCGTGCGGCCTCGGAATGGCGCGCGATATTGGCTATGGACCCGGCGAACGTGCGGGCGCGGACCTCCCTGGCGGAAGTGCTCTGGCGGGCCGGCGACGATGCGGGTGCCGGGGCGATGTGCCGGGAGGTGGTTCGGGTCTCGCCGGATAACGCCCGGGCACTCGCGATGCTGGCCGACATCGAGAAGCGCCAGGGGGCGGCCGGTGCCGGCGAGTGGATCCAGCGCTATCAGGCGATCGACCCGATGGGCGAGGTCGCCGCCATGATGGGCGATCTGCGCGAGGGCGTTGACTTCTCGTTTCTTACGCCGGAGTCGCCGTTGCTGCCCGATTTCGATTTCGCGGCGGCGGCGGCCGAGAGCCCGGCATCGGCTCAGGCGGCCGCGGTTTCCCCGGCGTTGGCGGCATCGCACGTGGCGGCGCCCGATCTCTGGGACACGCTTGTCCGCGACCTGCAGCAGGACCCGGAGAACCCGACCGAGGCCGATGCGGAGACGATCCAACCATTCAGTTGGTCGGACGACGGGTCGGTAATCGATCTCGGCCCATCCGTCGAGCCATTCTCGCTGGCCGGTCTGCAGGATCTGGACGAGGTTGGCGTGGTGGAGCCGACGGTGCCGGTCGCCGTCGCGGTTGCGCCAGGTAGCGCTCAGATGGCGGCACACGACGAGCCGACAGTTGACGCGGCGGAGGCCGCGGCGGCATTCGATCTTGCCGCGATGTTTGAAGCCGAGTCGACCAATGCGGCGCCCGCCCCCATGGCGCCGTCGCCGGTAGCCGAACCGGTGATCGCCGAATCGACCTTCGCCGACCTGATCCCGGCAGCGCCGATCTTGGCTGAGCCGCCGATCGTGGAGTCGGTGGCCGCGCCGGCCAACGTCGCGCCCGCATTGAATCCGTTCGTCACGGCCGATGGCCGGGTCGATCTGACGATCGGCTGGGACGAAATTGACCGGGCGCTGCAGGCGGCGACGCCGTCGGAAGGGAGTGCCGGCGGCTACGAAGATCTACTGGCGGAGCTCGACGCTGGCGGTGCCGCGCCGTTCGCCGCGGACGACGGTGGATCGGGGCTGGAGGCGTGGGAGCCGTTTACACCGGACGAGTTCGAGCCGGTGGCACCGGCTTCCGATCACATCGCTGCTCCCGTCGCGCCGGAGCCGACACCGCCCCTGATGGACGAGGTTCTCGAAGTCGCACCCGCGGCGATGCCGTGGGGGTTGGACGACGAGTTGGCGGCGGTCCCCGACGATTGGGTGGCCATCGACGATGACTTGATCGCCGCCATTCCGTCGCCACAGCCGAGTGGCTACACAGACCTGCTTCGCCACGTCGATATCGAGAAGATCCCAGAGCCCCTCGAAGCCGAAGCGATTGACGTCGACCCGTTTGCCAATCCGGACGCGTCCGGAGACCCTCTTGGCTTCGAGGATCTGCTGACGGCCACCAGTCGGGACGGCACGTCGGAACTGAGTCCGGCCGAACCTGATCTGGCAGAGCTGACCTTCCGGGCGGAGGAAGCTCTCGTCGGGCTCACCGACCTCGATGATCTGGGCGTTCCGGCGTTTGCCTGGCCCGAGGAACCGCGTGTTGCTGGGAACGAGGATGAAGGACTGGGTTCGATAGTCGCCGCCTTGGGTGAGATCGAGCCGTTCACGTTCGACGACCTCGACTCTGGAGGTGCGCCGGGCGGCGCTTCGGCGGGCGGTGTGGACTTCTCGGATCTCGAAGACGTCTTTGCCCCGGTGTCGTTCGCAGGCGAGACGCCCGTCGAAGCGGTGGCAGAGCCTGTTGAAATAGAGCAGGTTTGGGCACCTGAGCCGTTCGCGGCCGAGATGTCCGAGGTAGCAGAACCGGAATGGATAGCGCCCGAGTCTTCCGCACCGGAGACGGAGGCGCCGGAGCTCGATTGGGCCGCCGCCTTTGCTCAAGTCGAGACTCCGACCATGGTTGCGGATGCGCCGGCCGAGGACGTGGTCGACGAGGAGACCGCCGTGCGGTGGCCGACGTTTATCGGTCACACGTCGGACCTGATCGACCGGGAGACCGGTGGTCTGTTCGGGCGGCTCCGAGCCGGAAAGCAGGCCCTCGTCGCGGCGGGCACGCTGGTTGTGGACCGGTCGGTGCTGGGACAAGGCACAGCAGGACCGGCACCGTTCAATCAGATTGGTGAGATCTCTCCTCCGGTTGCTGTCCGTCCGCGGCTCGCCGCCGTGGACGGCGAACCGGTTCCATTGCGGCAAGAAGTAGCAGGCGAGTTCGACTTGACGGCGATGCGGGTTCGACTGATCGAGAGCGAGTCGGCAGCGTCGGAGGTTGCGGAAATGCTGGAAGCGGCAATCGCGCAGGGCTACACCGAACCGCTCGCGTTACGTGTCCTCGGCGAGGCATATCTTCGCTTGGGGCGGACCGAGCAGGCGGCCGCACAGTTTCGGCAGGCGATGCTGGCGCGTCGTCGGGTGCGATGAGCGGTGGTCATCATGGATGCAGTAGGAAAGGCGGCACAGGGCATGTCTGATGTGATCGGCGGTGTGGACGACGTGCTGGCCGAGCTCTTGCGTCACGAGGAGATCCTCGGCGCGCTGGCGGTCAGTGTGGAAGGTCTGATCATCGGCTGTGCCGGGATCGAAGGGTCGGATGCCGAGGTCGCGGGCGCTCTGGGCGCCGCCCTGGTGGGGGCGACGGAGCGCACGATGAGGCGCCTGGGCGCGGGTGCGGCCTCGACGGTCAGCATCGCCACGAGTGACGGCATGATCCACTTGCGAAATGGCGGCGACTTTGCCTTGATCGTCTTCAGCGAGCCGACCGATGGGACGGCGATCGGTCAGGTCTGTCAGGGTGTGCTCTCCCGGATCGGGCAGTTGCTGCAGCCGGTGGCGTAGTCGCCTCATCCGAGCGCCTTTTTCAGAGCGAGACAGACGCCAAGGGGCGGACGGCCGCGGCCGTCCGCCCCGTGGCGTCTGTCGTGGATGCTGTGCTAGGCTGCGGCAGTGGTCCACTCGGAGGGAGTGGGATGGGCAAGGCCGAGTAGCGGGAGGATAGCGGTACGTGGCGGAACTTGAGCGGACACTGGTGATCGTGAAACCTGACGGCGTCCAGCGCGGCCTGGTGGGAGAGATCATCGGCCGGCTGGAGCGACGGGGCTTGAAGATCGTCGGGCTGGAGCTTCGGCAGATCGAGCGGTCGCTGGCGGAGCGCCATTACGCGGAGCACGAGGGCAAGGGTTTCTACGCCTCGTTGGTGGATTACATCACCTCGGGTCCGGTCGTGGTCATCGTGCTGGAAGGACCGGCCGCGATCGCGGTGACGCGGTCGACGGTCGGTGCGACGCGGCCCGCGGAGGCAGCGCCGGGGACGATCCGCGGCGACTTTGGGCTGACGGTCGGCCGGAATCTCATCCATGCGTCCGACAAGCCGGAGAGTGCTGGCCGCGAAGTGGCGCTCTTTTTCGGGGATCAGGAGTTGCCGAGCTACGGTCGCGACGTTGAGCGGTGGGTGCTGGATTCGTAAACTTCGGTGGTTGATTTTGGTGTGTGGGCGGATCTTAGGATCCGCCCCTTTTTGTTGGAGTGGGGTCGGGCGCGGATTTGCTCTGGGATCACGACCGGTGCAGGGCGGGTTTCACGTGAAACCTATGGTCCATACGAGTACGGTCGTCAGCGTGCTGTCGTGACTCGGCGAGCCCTTACCAGGCTGCCAGTGTCCGAGACAACCCTTCGATAATGCTCGCTGCTAATCCGTATCGGTGATATGGATGATCAACGGCTGGAAATTCCAGCGGGACATCAACTCGGAAATGATATTTCGCAGTCCCTGATCCGAGATGCCGGGGTCGAGGGGTCGGCGATCCGAGAACGGCATGCCGCCGAACTTCTCTCGACTGGCGCTTGACCGGGCGTCGGTGCGCGGTGCCCGATAGAACATTTCGGCGTAGGCCTGCGTTCCATCGGTCGCGAAATAGAGGCTGTAGTTCGGGTCGAGCTCGATGCCGACGACGCCACGATCGGGCGTATCAATAATGACGGGATATCCCTCCGGGACTCGTTCGCGGTACTCGTCCGCGACGTACCGCAGCATCGGTAAAACGCGGTCACGGATTCCCTGGACAATTTCGACCGACACGCTGAACTCCACCTTATCGCGAGTGCCACCCGAGCCCCAGATCGGCGGCCCGGCACACGGGTCATCTTCTGCCAGATTATCAATGCGGCGTGCTCGGATGTCGACCGGGGCTCAGCTGAATCACCGGCGGCGTTTCACGTGAAACCCGACGAGGCCCCAGCCACCAGCCGTCAAAGACTGTCTCTACGCTACCGGTGTCCCTTGCCGTTCGCCGCCGGCTCTCCATCGAGCGTAAGACGATTCTCCTCAGCCAACAGGCTGGCACGCGGCGTCTGCTGGCCAGCGTACTTATTGTTGAGCTTGAGGCGATACGGAGTCGTCACAGGCGAACTCACGGTCTCGAAGGAAAAGGCGCAGATGCGCATGCCGGGATAGAGCGCGACCGCCATACGACCCAGATTGCTCAACTCCATCGTCGCGGTGCCGACCCAACCCGGCTCGAAGACCGCCGCCGTGGAATGAACCGTGATCCCGAGCCGCGCGATACTCGATCGCCCCTCGAGACGACCAAGCAGATCATCGGGCAGCTCAAGCGATTCAATCGTCGACGCGAGCGCGAAATCCCCCGGCTGCATGATGAACGCCTCGTCTTCATCGACGACGATCGTCCGCATCGCCTCGCCGATAGACTGCGGGCGGCGTGGATCGATGAAGCTGTGACGACTGTGTTCGAAGACCATGAAGGTCCGACCGAGACGGAAGTCGACCGAGACGGAGCCAAGTTGGCTATCCAAGTCCCCGAGCGGTTCGATCTTGATCCGTCCCGATTCAATGGCGGCTCGGATGTCGCGGTCAGAGAGCACCATGGCAAAACTACTCCCGCACGGCCACCGGGGTTGCCGCGCAGCGCGACCCCTGGTCCAGACCTAACTATGTACGTACACTACCCCGCGTGCGGCCCGGCGTCAAGGGCGCCGCAACGCACATGGTAGACTCGTCGACATCGCATTGCCGCGCGACTCCCAGCGTCCCACCGGTCATGGTGTACGCCATGGCATTCAGCGCGCGCACTGGCCAAACGTATGAGTGAACGTTACCGAATGGGCGAGTCCTTGGACTATCCACGATTTGCGCAACGCCGGTTGGCTCGCCGCCGGCGGGTCAAGCGTCTCTCAGTCAACCCTTCGACCCGAAACGCGCAGGCCCGTCCGTACCTTCCCCGAAGCGCCCAGGCAACGAATGCCCCTTCCGGGCAACGACCTGATCTCACGCATCCCGCCTTGTCCGCAGCCGACGCAGTCACGAGCGGCCAGTTCCTGTCGGCGACATCATCCTCGCCAATCCCGGTCGACGTCGAGCGCGAGGGAGTTGATCCTTCGGATTCTCCATCGTTCCTCCAGCACGAGTTGGCGCGTCTCCGGTCGCAGCAGGACCGCCCGCGCGGGCGGCGCAGACTGCGACGTCCACGAAGCCGACTGGGGATGGTCGCACTCGCCGTGCCACTGTTGCTCCTGGTCGCGGTTGGCGCAATCGTCGGCCCGGTCGTCTATCGCGGGACGCGCGCCTACCAGGAGGTCTTCGTCGAGCCTGCCCCGCGCAAGCCGGTACCGATCGCCGTTCGCAACGCCGAAGGCACGCCAGTGATCGTCATGGCCACGGTAGCCAGTGATTCAACGGCGACCGCCGAACCCACAGAGAGCGGCCCGCCCACAGGCGAGGCCGGCGGGGCTTCACCGGTCGGCGCCAAGGCGACCAAAGCCGCCAAGCCGACCCGGACAGCCAAGCCGACCATGGTCCCGACTCCCACCGCTACACCGGGGGAGATTCCCGAGTGGAATGGAACGGATCGCCTGACAATGCTCCTCCTCGGCGTCGATCGCCGCGAGAACGAGCCGTCGCGATCCGACACAATGATCCTGGTGAACATCGATCCGGTGGCCAAGACCGCGAACATGATCGCAATCCCTCGCGACCTGAGGGTGATCATTCCGGGCTACGGGGTCCACAAGGTCAACGCCGCCTATGCCTTCGGCGAGGTGGACGGCCTGAAGGGCGGCGGGCCTGGACTGGTGATCCAGACAATCGAGACTAACTTCGGCGTCCGTATCGACTACTTCGCAGAGGTCGACTTCGCCGGGTTTGTCAAGATTGTCGACACGCTGGGCGGTGTGACGCTCGACGTCCCCTACCCGATCAAGGACGACGCCTATCCCGCCAGCGGCAACAACTACATGCGTATCTACTTCTCCGCCGGCTGGCAGCACCTGAACGGCGAGCGTGCCCTCCAGTATGCCCGTACTCGTCACGACGACGGCGACGGGATGCGCTCGATTCGCCAGCAACAGGTCCTACTGGCGCTGAGGCAGCAAGCCGTCAGTCTGGACCTGCTGACCAAGGCGGGCGAACTCCTCGGCGAACTGGGCGATGCGGTGCGCACCGATCTCAGTCCGACCCAAGCGCTGCAACTGGCCCGACTGGCGACGGAGCTCTCGGCCGATGGCATCACGTCGATGACGCTGGATCCGGCGCTGACCGAGGATGACCGGCCGGAGGGCTATTACCTGGTCGCGGACTGGGACATCGTCGGCCGGATCCTCAGCGACTTCGCCGGGACGGAGATCACGCCGCCGATGTCGGCGCTCGCCAATCCGCACCGCGACGTCCCGATTCGGGTCGAGAACGGAACGGCGAACGAGGGACTCGGCAAGCGCGTCGCCGCCGTGCTGCGGGAGGACGGCTTCACCAACGTGACGCTGGTGGAGGACGCCAAGGTCGATTCCGATCTCGACTCGTCCGTCACGACCGATCAAGCGAACGTGTCGACGGCCTTCCTGATCGCCGGTCTGGTCGGCATCGATCTCGACGCGGTTGCACTTCGGGAAGCAAAGCCGACGGCGCACGCGCCGACTTCGGGCTCGCCCGCAGCACGGAGGGCGGCGTCACCAAGCGCGGTCGGGACGCCGCGTGCGGCCGCACCCGATTCGGATCGGGATGGCATCGTGGTTGTGCTCGGCAAGAATGCCCGCGATCCTGCCGATTTCACCGAGGCGCCGTTCCAAGACGACCCGATGCCGGTCGGCACGTCGAAGTCCAAGGCACCGAAGGCCGAAGCGGAGCCAACGGCAGATCCGGACGAGTGAGGCGTCCCCACCTGACCCTGCCGCGTCACAATGCCCGCCGAACGTTGCGAACGAAATCTGCTCCGCGCACGTCGCGCGGTATGGCTACGCCGATCGCCTGACCGCCGTCACCCGGTCGCGCGCCTGGCGGAGTAGTGACGCTTGCTCGGCCGGCATCAGGTACCCGAGTTGGGCTTCCTGCCAGGGCCGTGCAAGCCCCATGTCTCGTGCCGCCTCACCATAGGCGAAGGTCGCCCGGGCGACATCGCGATGCTGCGGCAGACCGAGGGTATCGGCAATGGCCGCGCCCTCGAACCGCTCGTCAGGATGGTCGATGAGAAAATCGAGCACCGCGCGTGCACCGGGATCGTCGACCGCCCGGTAGAAACTGACCGCGAGATCGAGATCGGCAACTGCGAACTGCTCCACCGGTTCTCCTCCCAGTTCTCTTCCCGGCTCGGGGTCATCCCGCCGGCGTGGCTCCCAGCATGACCCGGACCTCCTCCAGCGACCGGACCTCCACGGGCGGCGGTGATGGGGCCGGCCAGGGTAGGCCGCTACGGTTCATCCAGATCGCGCGAATTCCCGCGGCGCGGGCTCCGACGATATCGTACTCCGGAGAGTCGCCAACGAAGACGGTCTCCTCCACAGTGGACGCACCGCGGCGCAATGCCTCGTGGAAGATGGCAGGATCGGGTTTTGCGATGCCGAACTCGCCGGAGATCAGGGCAAGGTCGATGTATGGTGCGAGGTCGAGGAGGGCGATCTTGTCCCGCTGGACCTCGGTCGGGCCATTGGTGATCAATCCAATTCGGCGCCCCGGGACGGCCTCGCGGATGGCACGTAAGGTCACGGCAGCGTCTGAGAAGAGCGCCAAACCGAGGAACCGATTGCCGTGGTACCAGGAGCGCGCAGCCTGAACCACGGCGGGGTCGGCAAGACCGTAGCGGGCCAGCAACTCGCCGAAATGCTCGCTGCCATGAGGATGGATGGCAACCGACTCCGCGATCACCCGGTCGAGATCGACGTCCGCACCACCGCCGGGCGCATGGGCGAGTGCGGAGGTGAAGGCGGTCCGGAGCCGGCGCGCACGGGCGGAGACATAGTCGCACAGCGTGTCGTCGAGATCGAATAAGACCAGCGTTGGTGCGGGATCGAGCGGGTGGATCGCGGGCGACGCCGGCCGGCGAGCCGCGGAGCCGAACGCGATCTCACCGCGGTTTCCGATGTCTGCATGGCGTAGTTCGGCGCCGTTCATAGAGGTAGCCTAGGGGTCGGAGGTGGCTCGGTCAAGGGCAGGACTTATGGGGTGCAGGCTCGGGCAAATGGCCTAGTCCGAGGCGGGACAAACGTCTCTGCTCGCGGGTTTCGGACAGAGGAGCGGCACACGTACTATCCTATCGATCTGCTGACGGCGTCAGCGTCGGAGCAGCGCGAAGTGCGGGCGAGGCTGCGACGGAGCCGAGAGGGATATTGGGGGCAGCTATGACCGCACGCGAAAGCCACTCATCGATGGACGACTTGATGGCGCGGTCGATGGTCGCGGCACCAACCGATCCAACGAGCAACCAGGTGGAGTTCCAGGCAGCCGGGTCCGGCTACGGTGAGCCAGGACCTGGGCCGGCCACAACGCCGGGGCGCGTGGCAGCTCTGCTGCGCGGACAGGCGAGCCGCATCGTCGCCAACTGGGTGTTGCGCGCGGCGAATCTGCCCGCGTTCCGGGCGACACCGAATCTGACACTCGATCGACTGCAAGACGCGATCCCATCACTGCTCGACGCTTCACTGACAGCGATCGCCTCGTCTGATCCGACGATGGACCCCGAGCCACTAGCGCGAGCGCTCGACCTCGCCGCTGAACACGGGCGGTCGCGTGCCGGGGAGGGGTTCGGCATCGGGGTTCTCCTCGCCGAGTACCAACATCTGCGAATGGAGATCTGGAACTCGCTCTGGCGCATCGTCGACGCCGATCCGACGATGGCATCTGTGCCCCGCGAGCTCCAATCGCGTCTGACGAGTATCTTCGACAGTCTGGCCGCCGCGGCCGCCGAGGCATGGGTCGAGGAGAGACTCAGCACCGGTGGCGCGTCCCAGGGTTGAACGGAACCAACGCCGGCCCCGCCGGGCAAGGCGGACGAGGAGAACGAGGCGTGATGGGTACGCAAGGATCGGTGGCGACGAACGCCGCGACCGTCGTCATCATCGAAGACCAGCAGGCAATCGCCGAGCTCCTCTGCGACGTCCTGTCGGAGGCGGGTTTTGCCCCGACCTGGGCGCCGTCGGCGCAAGAAGCGGCGGCCGTTGCCCGCGACCTCCATGCCGACGTGGTGCTCCTCGACGTGATGATGCCCGAGCGTAGCGGCTGGTCGGTGCTCGAGGAGTTGCGCGCGGACCCGGCGACGCACGAGACGCCGGTCGTGATCATCTCCGCCGTCTACGACCGCCCGGGTCTCCATCCCCTTCCCGCGGGCGGTCCGATCCGCTTCGCCGCGAAGCCGTTCGACATCGCGGATCTGGTGGAGACGGTGGCGGCGCTGACGGCGTAGCGGAGTCGTCAGTCGTCAGTCGTCAGAGAGAGGGTGAACGGGGCGAGGGGTCAATGGGACTGCTGGCCCTGCCGGCGTGCCTGGATCTCGGCCAGGAGCCACGCCTCGTAGGCGTCGGGCGCGATTTCGAGGAGTAGCGTCTCGGCTCTGGGCAATGGGTCCTCACGGAACCAGGCGGGGCGGAGCCAGAAGCCGGGTAGTATCGCGGAATGGTACCGACCGTGATCGTCTGGCTGGACCGGCTGATAGCGACCATCTTCGTCCAACCGAAGAAAGACAAACTCGTGCCGACCGGGCCGGGCGTCGATCATGACGTACTCCGGGATGCCGATCGCTTCGTATTGCCGCCGCTTGCGATCCTGATCCTCACCGGCGGTGTCCTCCGACAAAACGTCGAGGACGAAGTCGGCCGGCCCGTGCAGCCGCTGCTCTGTCCAGCGATCGAGATGCGTGCTGGCGACGAAGAGAACGTCTGGTTCACGATGTGGTCCCTCGGGCCAGAGTTTCATCGGGTAAGACGCGAGACTCACCCGGCCCAGACCAAACAGACGCACGAAGCCGTCAAGCGTGCTCGCGAGGAGCAGGATGAGCGCCTGATGGCGATCGCCGGCTGTCATGTAGAT
>JAXDKI010000003.1:0-16931 GCA_034667245.1 Thermomicrobiales bacterium
AGGCCGAAGGCGACGTCAAGACCGGCGTCAACATCCTGCGCCGCGCGCTCGAAGAGCCGCTGCGCGGCATCGTCGGCAACGCGGGCAAGGACGGCGGTGTCGTCATCGACATGGTCCGCCGCGCCCAAAACGAACAGAAGAATACGAACGTCGGCTACGACGTGATGTCCGAGCAGTACGTCGACATGCTGCAGGCGGGCATCATCGACCCGGCGAAGGTCACCCGCTCGGCGGTGGAGAACGCGGCGAGCATCGCCGGCATGATCCTCACCACCGAGGCCCTCATCTCCGATGTGCCGGAGAAGTCGGGCCCGGCCGGCGGCATGGGCGGCATGGGCGGCATGGACTACTAGGCCGTCGCCGATCGTCGGATCAGCAATCGGGAGGGGCCGCCGGGCCCCCGGCGGCCCCTCCCGGGACAGTGGGTCTTTGTGGCAACGCGAGATACGTGGAACAAGGTGAATGGTGAGCATTGAGACGGGAAACCGATTGAAAGAGATTCGCGAGCGAGAGGGGATCCAGACCCCGGCCCTCGCCAAGGCGTCGGGAGTCAGCGAACGGATTATCCGGCGGGTCGAATCGGTCGACGGTGCGCGACGCCTCGAGGTGAAGGCGCGTCTGGTCACCGCCTTGAATTCCCTGCTGGGACGCGAGCGCTACCAAACCGACGACGTCTTCGCCGGTTGGCGACCGCATCGACGGCGGGCGAAGCGGTGAGCACGACTACATAGCCCCTAGTCACTGGCCATGATCGGTGGCCGAACTTCGGCCGGACGCGCACGACGGCCGCGATGTGTGAGAAAGCGAGGAGCAGATGTCAGGTCAATCGTTCAACGGAACGAGGAGCCGCCGGCAGGCCGCTCGACCGCCTTCGTTGGTCCGAGGCCAAACTAGCCCCTTTACGAACCCGCGCGCAGCGCTTCCGCTGGGGATGGAGTAGTTCGTCCGACGCCGTCGGCGCGGTGAGGAAGGCATCGGTCGCCTCTGTCCAACGCGCTGTCCGCGGCGGAAACGGTCCGCCCCGTCAGTCGCCGGCGAGTGGGAAGAGGGAAACCGGGAACATCGGCGTAACAGCTCGGCTCGTCCCCGCCAGGTCGGCAAGGGCGCCCCCGCGGGCGAGGACGCCGGCTTCCCCGTCCGGGTTATCACCGACCAGTGCCCACGTCGCCGCTGCGCCCGGCCCGGCGCGGTCTCGGGTTGCCCGCACGGCCGCGAGGGCACCGTCCTCGGACGGCCAGACGCCGAGGACGGTGTGGGAGGCGGTATCCCAGAGGGCGAAAACCATCGCGCGGCCACCGGCGCCCCCTTCGGATTCCCAGGCGCCGAGCGCGGCCCGGGTGGCATCGTCCCGCCGCTCGAAGGTCGTTTCAAAGCTCATTTCGTGGCCTCCGATCCGCTCTGTAGCGACACCACGGGAGGATCGCCGGCGAGACGACGGTGGACCTGGGCGATCAGGTCGTCGAGATCGAATGGTTTGTGGATCAGGATGGTGTCGAGTTCGGCCAAACGCGCCGCATGCTCGTTCGTTTCGCGGCCGAGGCCGGTCAGCACCAGGACGGGAATGGCGGCCGTAGCCGGGTCGGCCTTCAGCCGCTCCAGAAATGCCCAACCGGAATCAGCGCCCTGACCCCGGCCGTCGAGGACCAGGAGATCGGGCGCCAGCATTGCCACCTCGGCCACCGCCTGCGCGGAGGAAAACGTCACCCGATAACCCTCGTCCTCGAGCGCGACAGTCAAGAGATCGCGGAGCGACGGGTCGTCCTCCGTCGCCAAAATGTGCAGGCGCGCGGGTCCCAAAACGAACCGCTCTCGCCCCGATGGACCCCCGCGGTCGAGGACGCGTCCGTCCAATCGAGTTCCCAGTTCGGCCGCCACGAAAAAGATCGACGTGACGTCTTGGGCAAAGACGAGGTCGTCGGTCCCCGGGACATCCAGCACAAAGCCGATGTGTCCGCCCGATGCCGCGACGAGACCGAGCGCCTGCCCCGCCCGGGCGTGCTGCGCCGTCCGCATCGTCGCCAGCGTCCGGAGCGCGCGGTCGGTCACCACCAGCGGCGCGCGTGGCCTGCGACCAACGGAGCGTGATGCGACTCGTCCCTGGATCGCGCGGCGGGTGAATGGGGACGGGGTCGGCTCTCGATGGACGTTCACGGCGAAGGCCTCCTCAGGTTGATGAAAACTATAACCGACACGTGATTGACATGATACTAGATCCATTGTTATAGTGCGCAACAATCGTCCATCGTGGCCGTCCCATCGCGTAGGCCGGTCTGCCCCCGACATGGGCCCCGCTCAGGCTCCCGCGCCCCCTCCACCTCGCGTCCGGTCCCCGCTTTCCGCCCGGACGTCTCCGTTCGCCCCGCGGTTCCCTCAGGAGGCACCCCGTGGTCCACCCTATCGCCGCTGCCGTCGTACCCGATGGCGGTCCGATCCCTCCTCCCGACGTCGCCCCGGTGTCCACCGTCCAGGTCGTGATCGACCAGGTGCTGCGCCTGGTCGACAGCGACTCCGATCGACTGGCGACCCGACTCGGCCCCGCGGCGACCGCGCCGCGCTCTCTGGTGGAGTTGCGGGCGGGGCCACTCGGGCAAGACCTGCGGCGCCTAGCGATGGTGGCCGAAGGGCAGGTCCGCGAGCCGGAGGAGCGAGTGCTCGCGGCCATCGACGCCGTCCTCCAGCTTCTCTTTTGGCCGCCTGGAGCCGACGACTACGCCGTCCCGCGGACCTTTTGGGAGACGGATCTCGGGAGCTTGCTGTCACGAGCGAAGTACCGTGCCTTCGCGGCGTCCGACCTCGTCGGCATCGGCAAGGCCGCCCAGCAACTCGGAGTAAGTAGGCCGACCGTCTACCGATGGATGGACGACGGCTCGCTCGACTACGTCCGCGACGTCCTGACGGGGCGGACGTTCGTCCTGCGCCGCGGCGTCGACCAGCGTAGGCAGGTGGCCGCGGAACTGGTGGCACCCGGGTAGCAGGCTTCGACACGCTCATTCCCGCTCCGGACCAGTATGGGTCGGAGGCGCCGGAGCACCCCCTTCCGCCCCGGCGTATCGCGTCGTCTCGAACCGCTCGCCAGCCACGGGCGGTTCGACGCGTCCGCCGAGGTGCAGCCGTCACCCGTGGCAGGGTGGACCACTCGTGCTGGTTAGAACTGCCGTGGTGATAGGCGGTCTGTGGAGCCAAGTCTGGCCGTAGCGCTGCCATCCCCCACTCAGGTCCAGCCGCAGCCAGTGCGCAGCACGGAGTTCCGACCACGCCTTGGCGAGATCACGCCTCCCAGGGTGATGAGGCTGAGGGAGAGCGGGCAGACCTTTTGGTTGTTGCCGGGATACCGGTCGTCCTGCTCGCCGGTCACCAGCGAGACGGCGTAGTAGACGGAGTACAGGCTCGGGGCGAGCACGAGGGCCGGAGCGAGCCGGTGCCCCCGCATCCTGAACTCGCTCGCCATCATCTCCACCGCGCCGACATCGGTCTTGGATTTGCGCGACCCCTGGGCGACCCGATTGCCGACGGATAGGAATCCCTGAGCCATGTCCCCGACACCCCCTCGAGTGGCGGGAATTTCACAGTGCTGGTCGTGACAGGGCGGTGCGGGGGTGGGGCACGGCGTATCGGAGCTGCCGCTGGTGACAAGCAGGGCAGGATCGACAAGCGACGGTCCCTCCGACGAACGGGCTAGCCACTGTGCCATTTTTCATCCGTGTATCCCAGCCCGACGGTTCCGGTCATACATCAAACGACCTGGCACACTTGACCCATAGGCGTCGTGTTGTTTGGACTGTTATAGTGCAGGGCAGTCCTCGGAAGCAATCGGTCACCTTCCTTTGGCGACCGAATCGCTTCCCCGTACGGGCCCTGCTCAGGGTCCCATTCCACGACTTACCTCCCCTGCTCCGACTGACCAGGCAGCGGACCACCTCGAACACCGGCCAAGCGGGGAACGCCGGCCGCCCGCTCGCGCTGACCGCCCGCGCCCGGCCGTCCCTCGGGACCGAGCCAACGCGGCATCGACGGTCGCCGCACTCGCCCTGACCTCATCCCCGACCCCGTGCGGCGCTTCGGTCGCACGTTCCCTGCCGACATCCCACGCCACTCCCGCCGACCGCCACGCCGGGCGGCTGGGACGGGCGGCGCATTGGCCACGGCAGCGCCCGTCACCATGGCAATCTCGTGAAAGGCATCGACAATGACGCCAATACGCGCACCGCTTTCGATCGTGGCCGTCCTCGGCCTTCTCCTGGTCCTCACCGCGCAACCAGCGCCGGTACCGGCCCAGGGCGTCGTGACTGGGCAGGTCGCCGTCCCGACGGAGCAGACCGCGCCGTGGGCAGAATCGACCCCGTCGCCGACCGGCACCGCCGAGCCCACCGTCAACACCGGCACGGGGGAAGCGGCAGGAACCGAGCCGACGTCGATCCCGACCGACGCGCCGGCACCGACGGCCGAGGGCACGGTCACGACCGAGCCGACGGATGCAACGACCGCGCCGATCGATGAGATCGCGGCGGCGCCGAGTCTTGAGGCGACAGCGACCACCGACGCGACCGACGTCGCCACGTCGTCCAGTTCCCCGACCCCGCGCCTGATCTCCCAGCCGAATCAAGATTTCCAGGCCGCGGCCACCGACTGCACGCCGGGCCCCAACAAGATCCTGGCCGCCTGCATCTATAACGGCCAGGACATCCACGGCGCCGACTTCAGCGGCTCCGACCTGAGGGCCGCCACCTTCAACGGGGCGAATGTCAGCGGCTCGAACTTCAGCAATGCCAACCTGACCGCCGCCACCTTCGATGGCGCCAATCTCAGCTGTTCCAATTTCAACGGCGCCAACCTGACCGCCGCCACGCTGAACGGGGCGAACCTATCGGGCTCCACGTTCGATGGAGCCATTCTCATCAGCACCACCTGGGGAACCACGACGACGTGCCCGGACGGCACGATCAGTGGCGACAACGGGAACACCTGCATCGGCCACCTGCAACCGTTGGCGTGCGGAGCGGCAACGGCGACGCCCACCCCGACCGACACCCCCGTCACCACCGAGACGCCCACGACGACGCCGACGGATACGCCGGCGCCAACGGAGACCGGAACGCCTTCGGAGACGCCAACTGCGACGGCTGCGCCCAGCGAGACGCCGACCGCGACGGAGACGCCGACGGCCTCGGCCACCGCCGGCGAGTCGCCAACGAACACGCCGACCGAAGGGCCGTCAGAAACGCCTGCGGTGACGGAGACGCCGACGATCACTACGACGGCGACGCCGAGCGAAACACCACCATCTCAAACCGCCACGCCAGCGGTGACTGCCGTGCCGACCGAATCACCCACGACGACGGAGACGCCGCCGGGAACTTCGTCGCCATCGGCGACCCCGACGCCGCCGGAAACAGAGACGGTCACGTCAACGTCGACGGTCACCACGACGGCTGTCGCGACCACCACCACGACCGTGATCTCGACGACGACCCCGCAGTCAACGGAGACGTCGGAGTCGCCGACGGCGACCGCGACGGGGGTCGCAACCCCGCGGCTGCCGCACACGGGCGTCGGCAGCAACCCACCGGGTGAGTTGCCATTGGGTCTGGCGCTCGTTCCCATCGGGTTGCTCGTGCTTCTCGCAGCAGCCGTGGGAACGCGCAACGGACGCTGGAGCGGCAGGTAGGAAGAGGGTAGGTAGTGAGGCCATGGCAACACCGCTGCGCGTCGTGATCGTCGAGGACAACCCGGCCGACGCGAACCTGATGGTGGCCGAGCTCCAGCGGGCCGAATTCGCCCCGGTCTGGCAGCGGGTCGAGACTGGACCGGCGTTTCTGGCGCAACTCGACCCGGCGCCCGATCTCATCCTGACCGACGTCGCCCTCCCAGCGTTCGACGGACTGGCGGCGCTGGCACACGTGCGAGCGCGCGGGCTGGACGTCCCGCTCATCTTCGTCTCCGACGCGCTCGATGTGGAATTGGCCGTCGCCGCCGTGAAGGCCGGCGCGGACGACTACCTGCCGAGGGGCGGCATCTCCCGCCTGGGCGGCGCGGTGACTCAGGCGATGAGCCGACGCCGCCTCCGGGCCGTCCAACAGCGGTGCGAACTGACGTACCGCTTTCTCACCGAGGCCGGCCGCGTCCTGACGTCGTCGTTGGATTACCACACGACGATCCAGGCGCTGGCCGACCTCGTCGTCCCCGGCGTCGCCGGGCGCTGCGACGTCTTCGTCCGGGGTGATGACGGCGTGATCGGGCGGTTGGCCATGGCGCCCCGCGACGGGAGCGGCTCCCATCCCGATTCGGGACCGGCATCCGACCCCTCGACGGAGCCGGCGGTGCCCGAGGATGTCGTGCGGGTCGTGCGGTCGGGCCGACCCGAACTGAGGCGGCACCGTGCGACCGAGGTCGGCGTGGACAAGGAGGTCGACGGACGCCGGGAGATGGTCGCGAGCGAGGGGGCGGCGCCCTTCGCCGAGGCGAGGATGGCGCTCGTCGCGCGGGGCCGCGTGCTGGGAGCGATCTCCTTCTCCGCCGGGGGGGCGGGTCGGGGGTTCGATCTCGTCGACCTCGGGTTGCTTGAGGAAATCGGGCGACTGGCGGCGCTGGCGATCGACAACGGCCGGCTCCACCAAGAGGTGCACGAGGCGCTGGCGACGCGCGATCGGTTCCTTTCCATCGCCGCGCACGAATTGCGCACGCCGGTGACGGAGATCCTGGGGTTTGCGCAGTTGCTCGAGGCCGCGCACGAGCGGGGGAACGCCGATCCCGAGCGCCAGACGCGGTACGTGCACCGGATCGTCGAGGGGAGCAATCGACTAACGAGACTCGCCCACGACCTCCTGGATGCCCGCTACCTCGACGAGGGCGAACTCCCGTTCCGCTTCGAGATGGTCGACCTTGCGGCGCTCGTCCGGGAGGTGGCGGGGCGGCAGCACGACCAACTCGGGTCCGCGTACCAGATCCTCGTCGAGGAGCCGCGGACCCCCTGCCGGATTCGGGCGGACCGGGACCGGGTCGAACAGGTCCTGACGAATCTTATGACGAACGCCGCGAAATTCTCGCCGGATGGGGGCACGATTCGGGTCGTCGTCGCCCCGGACGGCGGGGGGGCGCGGCTCACCGTCCAGGACGAGGGGATCGGGCTGCCGCCGTGCACGGAGGCGGCGATTTTCGCGCCGTTCACCCGGGCGCCAAATGCGAGAGACCACTCGGTGGCGGGAATGGGTTTGGGGTTGTCGATTAGCCGGACGATCATGAAGCGACACGGTGGGCGGATCTGGGCAGAAAGTGCCGGCGAGGGATTGGGGACGGCCGTCATGGCGTGGTTTCCCGTCCCCGAGTGGGCGAGGAGCGCCATGCCGATCGCCCGTGGCGGCGCTATCGGTGGGTCGTGGTCGGCAGCTGTGCCGTAACGCGCTCCGCGATCGGCGCACACGCGCACCGCGACACCGACCACGCCCCGACGGTCATCCTCAGGTGGAGGGGGAGAACGGTCCTGACCCCGTCGCGGGAGAACGTAAGCCTGAGTCGAGCCTATGAGCTGGGTGCGAACAGCTCCATCGTCAAGCCGGTCGATGCCGGGTGTTTGGTCGAGCGCGACGCCGCGGGGGCGCCAGTCCGCTCCGCCGGAGTGACGATCGCCGTGATCGCCCTCAGTCGAGACGCTGCTACGCGGCCGAGGAGGTTCTCAATGTACGCCACGATGCGCCAGTACGCGGGGATCACGCCCGCCGCGTTCGACACCCTGATGAGCCGCCGCGCTGACGTCGAGAAGTTGATCCGGAAGACGCCCGGCTTCCTCCCGTACGACCTCGTCCGTACGCCCGAGGGTATGACCAGCGTCACCGTCTGCACGGACCAGGCCGGCACTGACGAGTCCAACCGGCAGGTGGCCGAGTGGAACACGAAGAACCCGCCAGCCCTGGTGTCGGCCAAGCCGACGATCACCGCCGGCGAAGATGTCATCCATTTCGCCGCCAGCTAGGCGAGGCGCCGGACGGGACGCCGCGCGGCCGCTCCGGTCGCGACCCGGCACCCGCTCGTCGGGGTAGCGGTCGGCGTGCGGCCGGTCGTGCGTGCCGTCGGCACCGCGGGTGGTGACGAGGTCGATCTCGTCGGAGCAGATGCCGAAGAGCTTCCCTAGCCGGCGGAGCTGGGGCACCTGGGGGGTGCGGCGGCCGCTCTCCCAGAGGTAGACCGCCTGCGGCTGGACGCCGACCTTGAGCGCCAGTTCGAATTGGGTCCACCCACGCTCTCGCCGTAGTTCTCGGACCGTCATGGTAATCCAGCCTTCCATCCCACTATAACACTGTCAGTGTTTGCCAAATACTAGTGCAAATGTTATAGTACAAGAATCAACGGCAATGTACCGCCTGGTTCGCCCCGCTTACGGGCCCTGCTCAGGCGCGTATTGTCCCGATCCGCGTTCTGGAGGTTCACATGAGCTACCTACGTAACCGCCGCTACACCGTCGGGGCGGTCGCCCTCGCCGCCTTCGTCGTCTATCTGGTGGCCCGATGACGTCCCCACGCCGTAGCACCCTGCGTGACACCAGGGAGGAACCGATGGACTTGGCCAAGCGCGACCTGACCCTCACCCGCGGCGGACGAACGTTCACGGTCCGCGCCTATCTCGACGGACGCGACCCTGCCGGCGCCGGCTGGCACGCGGTTATCGTTGAGAATCGGACCCCACTTCGGCACCAGCTTGCCCCCACGCCGGATCCAGAGGCGTGCCTTGATGCAGCCGTGCGCTTCCTGACCGAGGCGGTCGCGGCAGAATGACGGGAACGATTAAAGACCTCCGCCCCGGCGGATTCGGCTTCATCGCTTCGGACGCCTGCGGCCGGCCGTGGGCCCTGCCCTTCCGCCGGGCCGCCGTCGTAGACGACGGCTTCGATGGGCTGCGAGTGGGGCAACGGATTCGCTTCGACCAGGAGGCGGCACCGGGCGACCCCAGCCGCCGCCACGCGGTCCGGGTGGCGGCGATCGCCTGACGAGGTGGCGACACGATCAGCCGCGCTGCTCGAACGTCACGCCTTCCATCCCGTCCGGACAATACGGTCAGGCTCGGTCAGTCTCTGCCTCGCCACCCAACGGACCGACTGCCAGTACTGAATCGCGGTGAAGCGAGTCTCTTCGTCTGGCGGTACCAGCTCGTAACCGTGCTGGTAGAGGAATTCCTCCATCTCGGGAACGCTCATCTCGCCCGCCCGCTCTCCAATGTAATGCTCTAGCCAGGCGGCGATGTAGTCGATAGTCCGCTCATTCGTCACGTCCTGTACTCCTCGCCGGCGAGCCCGCACGGACGCTCAGGCCAGGAGCCGAGAGTCAAATCGGCCTTTCCCACCAGTATCCTCGTTCATCCCGACGGGCCTGGTCGTGCGCGGCGCGGGCGATGGCTTCAGTACTGCTCCGCAGCGTGCGACGCGCGCAGGCCGCACAGACGTAGCGGGTCCAATCGGTGGTCGGCGCCCCAGGCCGGCGGGGGGCCGAGAACTCGACCGCCCCGACGTGCGCTTCACAGAACGATTTGCCGCAGTCCTGGCACCGAACGCGGCCAGCAGGCACAGTGCAGCCCGGATGGGCACAGGTTCGTCGCATGGTCGGTTCCTCCTTGGCGGGGTGTGTTCGTCGCAGGGCAACCGATTTTACGTTTCGCCCGAATCGTCTAGTTGCGAGCGCTCAATCCGCGCCGCCGCGCGGCCGCTCCGGTCGCGACCCGGCACCCGCTCGTCGGGGTAGCGGTCGGCGTGCGGCCGGTCGTGCGTGCCGTCGGCACCGCGGGCGGCGACGAGGTCGATCTCGTCGGAGCAGATGCCGAAGAGCTCCCCCAGCCGGCGGAGCTGGGGCACCTGGGGGGTGCGGCGGCCGCTCTCCCAGAGGTAGACCGCCTGCGGCTGGACGCCGACCTTGAGCGCCAGTTCGAATTGGGTCCACCCACGCTCTTGCCGCAACGTCCGGATCGTGCTCATCGATCGTCTCCTTACCCTGACCCGATCATAACACAACGCATGACTCGCAGAGAACTAATGTATCTGTTATAGTGCCACACAAGGTCGCAATTGTGGCCGGCCGGCCGCCCGAGGCGGTCGACTCCCCAGGTATGGGCCCTGCTCAGGAAGCCCTGCTCTCTCCGTTCGTCTGTCCTCTCGGCTGATGAGGGTTAGACCGACCGGGCCACATTAAACCGCACGGTACGTCACTCGATCACGCCGGCGACCGTCGGCACTTAATCGGTAGTGACCACTGTCGCCGCTGTCCCGGCGACGCACGGAAAGGATCCAGTCGATGGCAACAGGAATCATCAAGTCGATTCGCGATAAGGGTTTCGGCTTCATTGCTCGCGACGGCGATTCCGGCAATGGAGACCTCTTCTTCCACAGCTCCGCGGTTCATGACCAGGGCTTCGACGGGCTTCAGCAAGGGCAGCGTGTCGGATTCGACGAGGAACCGGACCCCCGCGACCCGAGCCGACGTCGCGCCGTGAACGTCCGGCCGTCCGACACCGCGAGCGAGTAGACCTTCTCCACCTGACACCGCGGCCGTCAACCTCTTTGCCCCGGCTCGTCTGTTTGCGCCTCGCCGGATCGGCGAAACCGCGAAAGCGAAAGCGGGCGGAACTGAAGAGTGCTCGCCGTTGAGCTACAGGAGCTGGGACTCCAGCTCCTGTTCGGCGGTCGGGGTGGGGACAGTCGCCGAATCGCTCCCGCACGGGAGGGCCCGATGATGACCGACACCGGACTCCGCATACCCTGCCCTCACCCGCTTGAGTTTCGTGGCGGTGTCGACTGCCACCTCTGTGGCAACAGTGGGTTTGTTCTGCCTGGCTCGCCGTGGCTTTCCCCGTCACCGGTCGCGGAGCGGGCGGTGGAGTGTGATCGTGGCGAACCGGATCGGGACGCGTCACTCGGGCCAGATCGTTCCTTCGGTTAATCCCGCCGCCGCTCATCCAGTTCCCGTTCCGGCACAACCCGTTTTCTGACCGATCGCCAGGACACCACCTTCCCGAATGCGAGGACCTCATGGAATCCCAATCCTTCTCGAACGTGGCCTTACATTCGATTGGTCTGGACGATCTCGGGATCCACTTTCGCGGCTGGCTGCGCATTGGGACCGCGCTCGAGCCGGGCGGGGCCTACTTGGATCTTGCGGCCAAGGGTCGTACTCCGTTCGTCGCGGTCCCCGGTCAGATCGCCGGCAGTGGTAATCGATACGTCGCCCGGCGTGACGTCCCGGTCCAATGCTGGAACAGCATGGTCGAGGGCGCGGACTTGCTCCGGTTCGGTATGCCGCCCGCGAACGTCGGCCTGGCAAGCACGAGGAGGCCGGCATGACGGGGTTGAGGACCCTCGAGTCTGCGAACGCATCAGTCGCGGGAGACGCCGACGGAATCGTCGAGGTCCTTTCGTCGCGCCATCCGGAGGGGCAGGGATTCTCGTTCAAGGTCCGGGCAAGTGGGCGTGTCTACCGGCTCGATTCCGCCCGTGAGCCGCATCTCCCCCGCTTTTGGTGCTTCCGGATCGTGCGGTGCGCGTCAGCGGGCATGATCGACGTCACGGAGCGGCCCTGGTACGGAGGCGATCGTATGACCAGGGAGGAATTGCCGGCCGCCGTCGCGGCAATCCGCGCGGCGCTCGACGAATGGCTGGCGCTTCCCGAGCATGGCGACCTCCGGACGTGGGTCTTGGAGGATCGTCCGCCCGAAGCACCACATCCGGCCTCGTCATTCGGGTCGACGCGCCGAGCACCGACGTTGTGACCACCCGCTCAGAACCAGAACGTACCGAGGCGGAGAGACGCGTCACGACACAAGCAAGACTCCGGATTGGGGGCGAACGATGGAGTTCGTCCTGGTAGTCGCGTTCGTAGTGGCCGGTCTCGTCGTCGCAGGAGCCTGGATGCTATCTGGGAACCCCGCCCTGGCCGTCGTCGCCGCGACGACGGCGTCCGTTGTCGTCGTGGCGGTCGGAGACGCCCGTCGGTGACACGGTCGACCTCGGGCGAGAACGCGCGCGTCTTGGCTCGACGTGGTTCTCTGAAGCCTGCTCTCGTCCCGCCGTCACCGGTGGCGTCACTTGAGAATAGAGGCAGCGCAAATAGGCCGGATCCTGATCCGCGGCCGCGGGCGCAAGCCAGTGGGGGTCGGGGCGGTCAAACGCCGATGGGATCAGCGCGCAAACGCGCAGCTCGTCGGCGTTGTGCATTTCCGTTTGCACAGAGACACCGCGGAATTGACGGTGCCGGTGCTGGTACCATGCGTGCGTTGGTGCCTAGGTCATGCAGTCCGCATCAAGTCGCGGGATGGGTGGCTCCACCAGGGCTCTTGACTCAGGTAGGAGGTCCGCCGATGCCCCCGTCCGACGATTTCGTTACCGCGATGGCCCACGACGTCCGTTCTGCCGTCACCGCAGCGAGCGCACGACTGCAATTCAGCGTCCGACGTATCGAACGCGGCAACGTGGACCTCGGCCGGTTGATCGTCGAGCTTCGGGACCTCGACGTGCATGTCCGGCGAGTCTGCGATCTCGTCGCCGCGATAGAAGCCACCACGCCCATTGTCGTCACGCCGCACGGCGCAGCCGAAGGGTAGTCAGCGATCCGCGGCCCGAGATCACCGGCGAGGGACGCGAGCAGATGTGCCGCTCGCGGTGCGACAATCGGAACCGTATGGGACAGGCGGCCTTGGACGGCGAACGGAGGGTGGCGTGAGCGACACGGAGCGAATCGCGGAACTCGAGCACCGACTTAGGGAGACCAACTCGATGCTGGCGCGGCTCGCGGACGTCGTCCGGCGAATGGCCACCGAGGTGCGGGACCTACCAGGAGTGGACCGAAGTTCCCGCGCTTGGCGTGACGTCGAGGACGTCGTGCGGGACATCGACCAAGCTCGAGGACGCTGAGCCGGGTGTTTCGACGTCCGCAGGAGACGCGATCGGGCCGGCTTTACCCCGCTTCGACGTTGGTATCGTCCTCCGTCGCCGAGAGAAGGCGCCGCCGGGCAACGTCCTCGCCGGTTGCTTCGTCGACCAGGACGAGTTCGCCCGTGGCCCCGGTCGCCATCAAGCGGGAGGCATGCTCCGATAAGTCGGCCTGCCGCGCGTGAGCCGCGGTCGTGTGTCCGAGGACCACGACGGCGTCGGCGGAGCGGTGCTCGATGCGATAGGTCGGACCTCCCGTTCGGCTCTGGTGCTCGCGAAGCACCTCTTCCGCCTCCGCGAGACCCGCGGACCGCTCCCGGGCGTGGCTCGGGTGGGACGGAAGCCCGCGGCCGCGTCGGACAATGGCCTGGACAACGGCGGTGGCCGACGGATCGAGGTCGAGGGTGCATGGCTCCTCGCCCCAGGCGGATGGAGTATCAGCGAGGAGTCGCGCGATCCGGGAACGCAGCCCTGTCGGCTCTTCCCCACCTGAGGTCGCGTCCAGCTCCCGAGCTACCGCGGCCCATTCCCCGCGCGACAGCGTCACCTCATCCATCGTCTGCCCTTGCCATCGCGACCGCTAGGGCGACGACGGCCGTCCAAGTCGAACTGAGTAGCCGGCTCTCCCGCCGTCGTCGCCCATGAGTTCACGCGGCGCCTCGTCGATGCGCTTAGGGCAGACCGACGGGGTAACCTCGTACCAATCGCACTCGCTGCGCTCAGGCGACCTCTTCCTCGTCCTCGGGGTGGTCGCGGACGAGCCAGACGATGCGCGTGACAGTGCGCTCGCCGCTGGCGAGACTGCGAGCATTGAATTCCTGGACGAACTGGCGTGTCTCCTCGCGGAAGGCCGGTTCGTCCCAGGGGTCGGCGTATCGCGCGTTCGGCTGGCGGATCGCCGTAATCCGCCGACCCGCCGCGTCGAGCAGGTTCGCCGCGGTTGAGGTCGTCCATTCGCCAAAGCGCAGGAGCACGATCTCGTGCCGGTCCGCCGAGAACTTCATCACGCGGAACGGCACGGTCACTCGTCCCACGCCCGGCGCGCTCGCGCGTCCACGTCGCCGGGTCATTCTGCCTTCGCCCGCCGCGCCGGTCCGGGCGTCAGGCCCGGCCGGATCGCTTCGATCGGCGCATCCTCCAGCACCCAGCGCCGCAACTCCGCGTGCTCGGGCAGGGCCAACCATTCAGTTGGCCCTGCCCGGATCGCCGCCACCGCGGCTGGCAGCTCCTCTCGGGTCATACGGTCCCCTCCGTACCAGGGCCGCTCCCTTGGATCGACTGTGCCGGCCGAGGTGCAACGGCAGATTCGGAAGCACCAAAAGCGAGGTAAATGGGGATCACGGGCGGAATCGAGCCGGTAGACTCGTCCGCTCGCCCGGACCTTGAATTGAAAGCCGTGTCCCTCCGAATCGCGAGACGCCACGAGGTCGATGGCGTCCTCGACGACTCCCGCCTCCTGCGCGTTGGCGGTTTCGGGAGACGGCGGCGGCGTCATGCCGCTCAGGACTCGTCCGCCGGTCGTACGTTCGTCGCCCGTCTTCGAGTTGGGTCGCGCGGGTCCGGTCCCTCATCGAAGCTGACGCGCTGGCCCTCCCGCAGGTCATCGAACGTGCCGTCGGTGACCGCGGTGTGGTGGAAGAAGAGGTCGCCCCCGGCTCCGCCACCCTCGCGGGCGATGAAACCGAAGCCCTTCTCCGGGCGGACCGTTTTGATCGTGCCAGTTGCCATGTAGATTCGTCCTTTCGTCTTCGTTGAGTACTTACTTCCGACCGTCAGTTCACGCGATTTCGTCGGTGCGTCAGCCCTTCCGGCCCCGGCGCCGCTTCTCGACTTTGCGCGGCTTGGGTGCCTTCGGCACCTTCGCCGGTCGCGGCGTCTCCAAGGGAGGTGGGATCGGATGCTCTCCAGGCTTGTGCTCGACCGGCGCGGCGCGGGCGGCACCCCAAAGGCCGAGTTGCATGGGAATCTCCTTCCTGCGCTGGTGTGCGGCCGTTTGCGGAGCCGCCGTGGTGCGGAACCGCAATGGACAGCCCGTCCACGGCCGCGTCGTGGGGGGGATGGGCGAACCCTACACCGTTTAGCGCTGCGGCGCAATGGACGCGAATCCGAGGGCAGGGGTGGAACCATGCCGAGAACGTCTGCTTTCCCGCCGTGCGATGACTAAAATTCGACGGAAACACAAATATTCTCCCGTCCGCCGGGTGTCTAACGCCGCCTGATCCGCACTAAGGGGCCATGCTGCGCGCGTCACCGCGACCCCAGTAGTTGCGATGCCCTGACGAAATGAGGCAGTGCCGTGGCGGAGGTTACGGGTCGCCGCCCCAGTTCCGTCGACCAACTGGTGGTCGTCGGCGCTTCGGCCGGTGGCATTGAAGCACTCTCCGTCCTGGTCGATGCCCTTCCCGCCGGGCTGTCTGCGCCGTCGTGATCGCCCAGCACCTCGACCGGTCCCATCCTAACTACCTTGCCCAAATCCTCGCGCGGCGCGGCTCACTGCCGGTGATTACCGTCGAGGACCGCGAGGCTCTGGTCCCCGGCACGGTCTATGTCGTTCCCGCCAACCGGCATATCGCCGTCACCGACCTTGAGGTCCGCGTCCACGCCGACGCCGCCCGCCGGCCCATCCCCTCGATCGACCTCCTCCCCACCGCCGCCGCCAGTATCTTCGGCGAGTGCCTCATCGCGGTGATCCTGACCGGTTCTGGGACAGTCGGGGCGGCCGGCGCCCGCGCCGTCAAGGAGGCGGGCGCGACGGTCGTCCTCCAGGACCCGGCCACCGCGGCCTTCCCATCCATGCCGCGGGCGCCGGTGCCACCAGTGGTCGATATCGTGGCACCACTTCCGCGCATCGGCGGGGTGCTTGCCGAGCTCCTCGCGGCCTCGCAAGTACCGAACGAAGGCGCTGCGGACCCTGATCTGGCCGCACTTCTGGCACAGATTCGCGCCCGACGTGGTAGCGATTTGCCCGCGTACAAGGCCGCAACGATCGATCGCCGACTCCGGGCCCGGATGGCAGCTGTGGGGGTCGAAACCATTCCTGCCTACCTGGGCTACCTGGAACAGAATCCTCAGGAAGAACAACGCCTGGTTGGTAGCTTCCTGATCAGAGTGACTCGCTTCTTTCGCGACCTTGCCCTGTTCACACGGCTGTGAGAGCAGGTGCTGCCCGAAGCGGATGGCCCCCGCTAACCGCGAGCTGCTGGCCGGCAACCGGGAGTTGACCGACACCGTCGATCGGCTGGAGGCGCAGAGCGACGACCTGCGTCTTTCCACGGCATCGGCGCAGATCGCGACCGAGGAGATCGAAACGCTCAACGAGGAGTTGCAGTCGGCGAACGAGGAACTGGAGACGCTCAACGAAGAGACCCAGGCGAACGTCGAGGAGCTCAACGTCGCCAATGCCGAGCTCCAATCACGGGCGATGGAGTTGGAAGACCTCGCGGCGGCGCACGATCAGGAGCGAGGAGGGCTTGCGGCGATACTCGCCGGCATGGGCGACGCGGTGCTGGTGGTCGACCGCCACGGGCGGGTGATCCGCACCAATGCGGCCTACGACGCGATCGCCGGCGTGCTCGGTGCCCCGTTCGTCCCGACCGATGAGCGCGGAGTGCCGCTGCCAGTGGAGGCGACTCCCCAGGCCAGGACGGCACGGGGCGAGCCGTTTCGCCACGATTTCGCGGTGATGGCGGAAGTTGGCGGAGGTGGCTCAGGTCCTCGCGCAGGGCCAAGAAATTGTGGTGGAGTCGGGGGATGGCCTGGTTCTGGTCGAGGGCGACGCAGGGCGTCTAGAGCAAGTGCTGCTCAACCTCCTTACCAACGCCATCAACTACGCGCCTGTCACCGACCGGATTGAGGTGCGGTTAGGTCGGCACGATGGGAAGGCCGAGCTTGCGGTGCGGGATAGGGGACCGGGGATCGGGGCCGGCGCGCTCGACGACATCTTTGAGCGGTTCGCACAGGCTCCAACGGTTGAGCGGCGGAGCACCCCTGGCCTCGGTCTCGGTCTCTACATTGCGCGAGTGATCCTGCG
>JAXDKI010000004.1:0-37166 GCA_034667245.1 Thermomicrobiales bacterium
CTGCAGAAGACCACGTGATCGTCCACCAAACCGAGGTCGCGCCAGGCGAGAGCATCCGCCCCGTCGGCTTCGATGTGCGGCGCGGCGTGCGACGTCGGCCTGGGTCGGTTTCCGCTTGGTGGTCAACTCAGCCATTGTGGCAACTGTCCCGCGATTTGGTAGCGTTACGTCGACCTGGTAGCTACTCCTCAGGAGTAGCTTATTCGAATCAGTGATACGTATCAATAACCGACGGTGGGCGCAGAGTCAAGGCAACGAATGCGGGCATCGCGCCTCACCGAGCGTGTTAGCATCCGAGCGGCATATCGATACGCAGCACCTTCCTACCCTCGTGAGGAACCGCCACAGTGATCAGCGACGCAGGAATAACGCCATCGAGTGGACCTTCCAGCAACGACCTGGACCGTCTGGTGCATCCGGACGAAGCACGGGCCATCGTCCTGAGCCACGCGCGCGCGCTGCCAGCCGAGACCGTTGTGCTACGCGAAGCGGCGTGGCGTGTGCTGGCTGAGGATCTTCATGCCGCGGAGGACCATCCACCGTTTCGCGCCGCGACGATGGACGGCTATGCGGTGGTGTCCGCCGACGGTTCGCCGTGGCGTGAGGTGATCGGCGTTCAGACTCCGGGTCATCTTGTCGATGTCGAAGTGACTCCCGGCACTGCCGTGCGCATCACAACCGGTGCGCCTGTTCCGCGCGGTGCGGACGCGGTGGTGCGGGTCGAAAACACGGAGCCTGCAGAAGACCACGTGATCGTCCACCAAACCGAGGTCGCGCCAGGCGAGAGCATCCGCCCCGTCGGCTTCGATGTGCGGCGCGGCGATCTCCTGCTGAGCGCCGGGACACGACTCGGGCCGGCGGAACTCGGTCTTGTTGCCGGATTGGGTATCAACCCGATTTCCGTTCGACGGCGACCGCGCGTCAGTATCCTCTCTACAGGAGACGAGCTCGTCGAACCTGGCGAACCACCCAGACCTGGACAGATTCGCGACTCTAATCGCTTCAGCTTACTTGCGGCGCTGCAAGCCGAAGGGACAGACGTCGTCTGGGCCGGCAAGGGTGCCGACGAACGAGGCGCCCTTGAAACCCTTGTCCTGGAGCGAATCGCCGACAGCGACGCCGTGATCACGAGCGGTGGAGTCTCGATGGGCGAGACCGACTTCATCAAGGCGATACTCGGGGATCTGGCGACCGTCCACTTTCGCCGCGTCTTTATGAAACCGGGCAAGCCGTTCAACTTCGCGACGTCCGGCCAGACCCTGATCTTCGGCCTGCCGGGCAATCCAGTTTCGGCGCTGGTCGGTTTCGAGCTCTTCGTCCGACCGGCATTGGCCACGCTGTCCGGGCGGGCCGACATCGATCGGCCTCGTGTCCCGGTGACGCTGGCGCACGACACACCGCCCACCGACCGTATCGAGTATCAACGCGCGATTATCCGCGTTGATAGCGAGGGACGGCTCGTCGCTTCGACGACGGGAAACCAGTCCTCCTCTCGACTCGTCTCGCTCGTCGGCGCAAACGCGCTGCTCGTCATTCCACCGAGAGATACGATGTATCAGGCGGGTGAGCGCGTGGAGGCGCTGTTGCTCGGTCCGCCGAGCGATCGGTGAGAGGCACAAGGAGGACCGACACCATTGGCCACGGATTGAGCGCGGGCATACCGGCGACAGTTTCTCGACATTGCGCTGAGGCGGGCGAGATCGGGCAGTGACAGCTCGCAGGCGTTGCTCTTGTCCCGAAGTTGGAGGGATCCGAGAGTGGATCTCCCGAAGCTTTCCACTCCCTAGGTTGTTATCGGTGCCGTGGCGACGTCGCTCTATATGCCGCGCCGGGAGACTCAGGATCTCAGCATTCTGATCCACGCCCGGGACAGAGAGCAGATCGCGACGGACCTGCGAGAAGCAGGATTCGCCCTCCAGGGGCAGCTGTCGATCGGCGGGACGAGTTAGATTGGACCTGACGGTGCGGAGTTGGATGTTCTTGAGTCGGATGAATCTTGCGTGGCCGAAGCGCTTGCATATCCTGAGCATTCGTCCACTGGGACGAGAATCATCGCTCGTCCATTTCTCGTGATACTCAAAATGACGGCGAGTCGCGCCCAAGACCTGGCTGACATTCAACGCATGCTGGGGCAAGCGGGGGATACCGCGCTCGACCAGGTACGGATGGTCGTGCGCCGATTTCGTCCAGAAGATGCCGGCGATATCGAACACTTGATCGCACTCGGCAAGCCGGAGTACGAGTAGGCCCGGTGGTGCTCAGAGCCAGCGGAAACGCACTGGGCGCTCCAATACACCGGACCAGTCTGGCGAGCAAGTAGAACCTTTAAGGACCTTGCTGTCCGCTTACGATCCACGTAACTCATCCCAGTTCTCCCCTTCTCGCAAGACTTTCTCGTACGTAACGTGGCGACGAACCGTCGTCATTCCAACACGCTCGTAAAGGCGGGTGGCGCCGCTCGGGTTTTCGGCGTCGACGCCCAAGGCGACGGTTTTGACACCGCGACGGTAGAACTCGCCGAAGGCGTGGCGGAGGAGGGCTTCGCCGAGTCCCCGGCGCCGCCACGGGCGACGGACGCCGAGGAAGCGAATCCATCCCATTTCGCCGTAGAGGCGACAAACCGCGGCAGCAGCTATCACTCCCGAGGCGAGGTCGATCACCTGGAACCAGAGGGATGGATCAAATCCCTCCGTCGCGTTGCGCCGCAGCCATTCGTCGTAGCTTGTTGGACCCATTGACCAGTGGTCCTGGAAGGCTTCTTCGATGGCGGCGTGGATTGCAGGCTCATCCTGGCCGCTGACACAGGTCCGAACGGCAAACCCTTCAGGCCAGCACGGCGGCTCCGGCAAGGATACGTGCGTGATCGCCATTCGCCAGAAGTGACGGATCGGCAGATATCCCTCCCCTTCCAGTAACCGACAGGCGCCCGGATTGAGGGCGTTCACGAAGTTCCGGATGACGACTTTGGCGGCCGGGGGTGCGAGCGCAACGTGACCCTTCGCGCGCTCCTCGCTCCGGCGAACGAGATATGCGCCGATGCCGAGACCCGAGTCGTTCGGGTGGACATAGCCGTCGGCCTCGACGACGACGTGATCGCGATGGGTGAGGGTCATCGAACCCGCAAGGGTTCCATCTGGCGCGACGACGAGCTCGACCGTTTCGGGCAGGTCGCATTCCGCCCACTCACCGCGAAGCTCCTCGACGTCGTAGTCCGGCTCGCCGGTCTCGGCGATTTCGCAAGTGTTGAAGAGGTCCGTTGCCGCTGTTACGTCGTCCATCGAGGCCGCACGCGTTATGTATCCAGGTGGTAATTGATAAGCCCTCATGTCTGTCCTGGAGCACTCGGTGCCAACTTGAGCCCAACTAAGGCGAAGCAGGGAGAGGTCGGGATTCCCTCGCTGAACACTGGCCAGGCCTGTTGTATCACTTTCGTTCGCGGTCGAAAGGCAGTCCTCGTTTGCGCGGTTGCTCTACTCCGCTAACTATTGTCGATTGCCGTCGGTTTTGTGGCACGCCCCGTGCGCTCTCGGGGGAGGGCGCAGCAATCGGCGTCCGACCGACGTCACGTGAACAAAAGGGGGAGATGTCATGGCCGATGGTTCGGGCGAGTTCGGGATCAGCAACCTGGAATACGATCTCGTGACGACCTTGAGCAACCTTCTCGAGGGTCAGGAAGTGCTCGAGGAGTACACCGCCGACGCCGAAGAGGCGGGCGACAATGAGGCGGCCGAGATTTTCCGCACCATTCAGTCGAACAACCAGGACGCGGCGATGCGCATCCGAACCGCGCTCGGACGGATCATGTCGCGATAGGCAGTACCCGGATTCACGACGGCGGCACGCGATTGTCCTATTCGCTCAAGCGGAGCGGGCATCGCTCGACGTGGCCGTCCATTCCCGAGATCGTGACTAAGATGGTCACTACTCCGGGCCGAGGAGATCCCAGGCGAGAGCGACGAACATCCGCGTCCTGACCATCAGGTCGGCGATGCTCGCGCTCTCGTTGATGTTGTGGGCGCCTTCCTTGCTCGGGTCAGAATCGGGGTGGGTCGGGGTGAACCCGTAGGCGATCGTCCCCAAAGGCCGAACCAAGCGGGAGTCCGTGAAGCCGGTGGTGAAACCGGGGAAGAAGCGGATGTCGTCCCGACCGAGGGCTCGGCAGGGCGCCCGTTGGACATGAGTCGTGAACGGCGAATCGTATGGGGATGCGCCAGGCGCGGCGGTCGTCGCAATCGCATAGCGGACGTTGTCGAGACCGGCAAGGATGGGCGCCGGCGACGACGCCCGCCACGCCGGTGGCCTAGCGCCCTATTGAACGAGGCCGCACCGTGCAATTATCGCACCGCGAGTGTGGCAGCCCAGTCTCTTCCTTCCTGAGCCAATGCCCACTGATGGCAACGGTGCCGATCACGGACTCACCTAAGGAAGGACGCCGATGTACTGAACCGTGGCACGCATGCGTCTCAAACCGGGCGCCGAAGCGGAATTGGAGCGGCTCAACCGCCAGGACACACCGAAGATTGCCGGCATCGTCTTCGAGTACGTCTATCGGCTGGACAGCAACCCCGACGAGGTCATGCTCGTGGTTGGGTTCGAGAGCAAGGAGGCGTACCAGGCTAACGCGAACAGTCCCGAGCAGGCCGAGCGGTACGAGGAGTATCGCGCCTTGATGGCGGCCGAGCCGGAGTGGAACGATGGGGAGATCGTGTACGCGCATCCGGAGTAGCCGGCTGAGGCGATCTCAGCGCTGAGCGTCTCAGCACTCGTCCGCAGTGAATGGACAAGCCTGACCATCCAACGCGTGGGACATCTGCTGGCACTCCTTGCTCGTCGTCGTGCCACTGCTACCGGAGCCCGCCGACCAATACCTTGATCAGGGTGCCGACGACGCCGTCGGGCGGCGCCCCCGCGACGCGCGTGACCGGCTCGGTGCCGAAGGTGACCCGGAAGGGCACGTCGCCGACCAGGCCCCCCGCTTCCAACTTGGACAGCGGCACGGTCAGCGCCAACTCCAGGGCGGCGCCCTTGTTGCCCGGGCACAGGTCGACGGTGTCGACCACCGTGAACTTGGGGCGAACGGTGACGATCCGCGTCCCATTGCCCTGGGTCTTCACCTCGGCGGTTCCGCCGAGGCTCCGATCGTCGTCGATCTGGCTGGGTCGGGCGCCGACGTCCGAGCCGCCCTGGTCGGTGGCGATCCCGCCGGCGATGTGCCCGGGGATGCTAAACGGGTTGGTGAAGGTCATCGTATTGGCGATCGCGTTGCGCCGGCCCCGCCGGAGGATCTTCTCGTCGTCCAGCTGGTGGATCCCGTCGGGCAGGGTCTTGTCGGCCTCCACCTGCTCCCGCACGGCGTCGGCGATCTGGTCGGCGGCGGCGATGGTGGTGCTTGAGGTGGCGAACGCCTCGACGATCGTCGGGTCGTTATTGAGCACTTGGAGACCGGAGCCGCCGCCGATGTAGTCGATCCACAGCTTGGCCACGCCGCTGCCGAACAGTGCGCCAGCGGCCGCGGGCAGGGCGAACCCCAACTTGAAGCGGACCTCCGCAGCGCGAGCCGGGTCCTCGAACGGCTCGCAGGAGGTCAGCGTTTCGTTGTCGGAGGTGGTTTTTGCCACGTCGCTGGCGACCGCCGGAACACCGGCCGGGCCGCCATCCCCGTCCCCACCGAGTCCACCGAAGAGGCCGCTCGCGCCCTCCGCGATCGCGCTGCCGATACCGCCGACCGCTTCACCCACCGCCCCGATGCCCTCCGACACCGACGCAACGGCCCCACCAACCAACTGCGACGCTCCCTGCTGCACACTCTCGACACCGCTGGTAATCGCTCCGCCTGCCTCGCTTATGGCTTCCGGTGCGGCTTCGGCCACCTGTCCGACACCGTCCGATACCGCCCCGGTCACCTGTCCGACGCCTTCTGACACACTGCCCACGACCCCGGAAATGGTTTCGGTGACGCCGTCAAAGAGTGATCCGCCACCGGCGGTCTGCTGCTCGTCGTCTGCTTCGTCTCGCTGGATGGATGCGGTGTCACGCAGAACCAGGCGATCAACGGCGTGAGCGACCTGTTCGCCGGCAGAGCAGCCGCAAGGGATCGCGCCGCAGCGTTGAATCCGGTCTTGACCAACATCATCGCCGGCGCGGCGCGATGCAGCGACGAGGCGTTGGACGTAGTCGTTGCCTCGCGTGCGCTGCAACCGGGCGACAATCGCCGCCCTCGTGCGCGGATCGGCGCGCACGAGGGCGGTCGCCTGGGAGCCTGAGCGCTGCGGCATCCACGGCACGACCGGACTGCCGTGGCTCGTCGCGCCCGCGTGGACATGCTGGGGGATGGGTTGTCGGCGATGGTCCGCGGGACCGCGTGAGGAAAGGCCGACCCGTACCGGCTGCGCGGCAGTCGCCAAGGTGTCTCCCGCAGACCCAGTGTGGATGAGTCTGTGCTGTCGCGCAGTATAGCAGCCTCGCCTGCTCACCCATGAGCAGGTTCCGCCATCGCGCAAGTGGCACACCGGCTGCATCATGGTGCCCAAGTGGGTGGATGCTCACTTCGGAGACTCTAACAGGCAGGAGGTGTATGGTGGCCAACGAGAAGCAGGACGACAAGCCCAAGGATGGCAACCCGAACACCATCGGTGAGGCAGGACAGGTGGCCGGCAACACCCGCGACACGGGATTTGGAGGCGCCCGCGGAGGTGGCACCGGCACCCAACCGGACGTGGTAACCGAAGGTGCCGAGGGCGGCAGCGCTAAGGGCTCGATCGGCGCCGAGGACGCAACGCGGTAGCGCCTCGTCACAATCCATCGGCAAAGAGTCAGAGCGGGTGCCCGATTGGCCCCGCTCCTTTGCTGTGGTGGTTGCCGCTACCCGGTGGGCGACTTGGCGGGTCCCAGCGATCACGCCTTGCGCATCACGTCCATCGCCTCCTCGCTCGTCATCAGTTGGGTGGTGGAGATCGCCTTGATGTGGCCGGCCGCGTTCCCCGCCACCGAGACGGCCGCGGCCGATATCGCGTCTTCGTCGGCATCGTGCTCCCCTCTTGGTCGCGATCGTCGGTCGGCGGTGCACGGGGCCGGACTATACTGCATGGTCGTTATGAAGGGTGCGGGCGTCCAGCGAGAGCATGCGGCGATGAACGTGAACGACGTGCGAGATGCGGTGATCGTGGATGCGGTGCGGACGCCGATCGGGCGCTACGGCGGCGCTCTCAAGGACATCCGGCCAGACGATCTGGCCGCGCTGGTGATCGGGGCTGTCCTCGAGCGAATCGGGCTCGATCCGGCCCGCGTTGACGATGTGATCGTGGGTTGCGCGAATCAGGCCGGCGAAGACAACCGGAACGTCGCGAGGATGGCCGCGCTGCTCGCCGGCCTGCCGACCAGCGTGCCGGGCCAGACGGTGAATCGTCTCTGTGGATCCGGGCTGCAGGCGATCAACGCCGCGTTCCACGCCATCCGGGCCGGAGAGGGGGAGGTTTTCATCGCGGGCGGGGTCGAGAGCATGTCGCGCGCCCCGTTCGTCATGCTCAAACCCGAGTACGGGTTTCCCCGCGGTGAGATGGCGCTCTCCGACACGACGATTGGCTGGCGCTTCACCAACCCGGCCCTGGCTGCCAAGCACTATCCCTATTCGATGGGCGAGACGGCCGAGAACGTCGCACTTCGCCATGGCATTTCACGTGAGGACCAAGACGCGTTCGCCGCCGAGAGTCAGCGTCGGGCCGGGGCAGCGATCGCCGCCGGTCGGTTCTGCGACGAAATCGTGCCGGTCACGGTCCCCCGACCCAAAGGTCTATCCGTTCTCGTGGAGGCGGACGAGCATCCACGCCCCGAGACCACCGCCGAGTCGCTCGCCCGCCTTCGGCCCGCGTTCCGCGACGACGGCACGGTGACGGCAGGCAACTCCAGCGGGATCAACGACGGCGCGTCGGCGCTGCTGGTCGCTGAGGTCGAAACCGCACGCCGTCTCGGATTGACGCCACGGGCACGCATCGTCGCCACCGCGGTGTCCGGGGTCGATCCTGCGTTCATGGGAGTAGGTCCGGTTCTGGCAACGCGAAAGGCGTTGGAACGCTCCGGCCTCTCGGTCGGCGATCTCGACGTCGTCGAGCTCAACGAGGCGTTCGCCTCGCAGGCCGTCGCCTGCATTCGCGAACTCGACCTAGATCCCGCAAAAGTGAATCCGAACGGCGGCGCGATCGCGCTCGGCCACCCGCTCGGGGCGAGCGGAGCCCGTTTGATGACCACGCTGGTCCATGAGCTCTGCCGGAGCGGCGGACGCTATGGTCTCGTGACGATGTGCATCGGCGTCGGCCAGGGGATCGCGACGGTGGTTGAGCGAGTGTGATGAGGGCTGCGTCGATGGTAGAGTGCCGTCGAAGACGCTCCATCTCCCTTCGTTCGAATCGAGACTCAATCGGAGAATGCCCGACGATGAGGATTCGGCTTCGCTATTTCGCCATCCTGCGGGAAGCGCTCGGTCGTTCGGAAGAGACGCGAGAGGTTGCCGATGAGACGACGGCGGGCGAGCTCTTTGATCTGATCGCTACCGAGGTGCCGCGTCTTGCGGGGCTGAAGCGGTCGGTGATGCTGATGGTGAATCAGGACTATGTATCCGGCGATCACCGTCTGCGCGACGGCGACGAGCTTGCCTTGATCCCTCCGGTCAGTGGCGGCAGCGACGCCGGCGGTCGTCTCTTTCGCGTCACGACCGATCCGCTCGATGCGCGTGAGGTTGAGGACGCCGTCGCCGATCCGTCGACCGGCGCGACCGTCACCTTCACCGGAACCGTCCGCGACCATGCCCGTGGCAAAGGGGTGACCGCGCTCGACTACGAGGCGTATCCACCGGCTGCGGAAAAGATGCTGGAGCGGATCGGCGACGAGATCCGGGAGCGCTGGGAGATCGAGCGGGTTGCGATTGTCCACCGCTACGGGCTGCTTCAGGTTGGGGAGGCGAGTGTGGTAATCGCCGTGTCGTCCCCACATCGGGACGAAGCCTTCGCCGCTTGCCGACACGCGATTGAGCGAATCAAGGAGATCGTGCCGATCTGGAAAAAGGAGCACTACAGCGACGGTGCCGTCTGGGTCGGCAGTGAAGTCGACTATCAGCGCGAGCTTGGGCGGCTACCGAACACGCCGTAGCGAGTGAGGTTCGTCAATCTCTGTAGCTGGGAGAATTGGTCGAGAGGTCGGACGTTCGCTATTATCGAAGTCACCGGGCCGCTGCTTGCCCGCGTTTGGGAAAGGAACGCCGATGACCGACGCCGTTGCCGAAGTGCAACCATCACTCGATGACATCACGCCTGAAACCCTCGTCCGGCGACAGCGGCCGAAGATCGCCGACGACGCGACGCTGCTGATCGGCAACACGCCCTTGGTGCGCCTGGCTCGCTTCGCGCCTGAGACGCCGGGCGTGCTGGTTGGCAAACTGGAGTCGTTCTCACCTGGCTTCTCCGTGAAAGACCGGATCGGTGTCTCGATGATCGACGACGCGGAGCGCCGGGGCATCATCCAACCCGGTCTGACCACGATCGTCGAGCCGACCAGCGGCAACACCGGGATCGCCCTCGCCTGGGTGGCCGCTGCTCGCGGCTACCGTCTCATCCTGACAATGCCGGAGAGCATGAGTTTGGAGCGCCGCGTACTGTTGCGCGGTTATGGCGCCGAGCTCGTCCTGACACCGGCCGCCGAAGGCATGATCGGCGCGATCCGGATTGCGGAGCAGATCCTGGCCAAGACACCGAACTCCTGGATGCCGCAGCAGTTCCAAAATCCCTCGAATCCAGAGATTCATCGCCAGACGACGGCGGTCGAGCTGTGGGAAGACACGGCCGGTCAAATCGACATTCTCGTCGGCGGCATCGGCACCGGCGGAACGATCACCGGTGCCGGGCAGGTGCTGAAGCAACTCAAGCGGAGCCTCAAAGTCGTCGCGGTCGAGCCCAAGGAGTCCCCGATCCTCGCCGGCGGGCAACCGGCGCCGCATAAGATCCAAGGCATCGGCGCTAATTTCGTTCCCGAGGTACTCGACCGATCGATTATCGACGAGATCGTCCACGTGACGGGCGATGAGGCGATCGCGGCAACGCGCGAGTTGATGCGGACCGAGGGTCTCCTGAATGGCATCTCGGGCGGCGCGGCGGCGGCAGCGGCACGACAGGTCGCGATGCGCGAGGAGAATTGCGGCAAACTGATCGTGGTGGTCCTCCCCGACACCGGGGAACGCTATCTCAGTACGGCACTCTTCTCCGACCTCCGTGAGGAAGCGGCGGCCATGACGCCGAAATAGCCGTTCGGGAGCGCGCTCTACGACGAGCTAATCGCGGCCCTGTACCCATTGCAGCAACGCGTCATGTGGAACGCGTCGGCGTGCGCACGCGATAACGGTCACGCGTGTCTGCTTGCTCTGGTGCCGATGTCGCCTTGTGACACTTCCGTAACATGGTAGTCGTTCCCTCGTAACAGTCGCACGCTAGATTATGTGCAGTAGGGTAGCGGTGCGATGACGAGGATTTGACGTGAGTGTGGTCCTGGCGGACATCAACGATGAAGCAGCGCGGCTAGGTGCATCCGCGCTGCCCGGCTGGGATACTCTACGCGTTATGGGACGGATTCTGATTGTTGAAGATGAAGCGGATCTCAACGATTTGATCGCGCGCCAACTCCGGCAGGAGGGGCACGAGGTCTATCAGGCGTATGACGGCCTGGCGGGCCTCCAGACCGTCGAGTCGACCAATCCAGACCTCGTCATCCTCGACTGGATGCTGCCGAAGCTCGACGGCCTCGCCGTGGCGCGGCGGATCCGCGAGCGACACGTCGTGCCGATTCTGATGCTGACGGCGCGGGGCGAGGAGACCGACGTCGTCCTCGGTCTCGAAGTCGGTGCCGACGATTACCTGACCAAGCCGTTCCGCATCCGCGAGCTGCTGGCCCGGGTCCGCGCGATCCTGCGTCGCGTCGAGTTGCACAGGACCGCTCCCGTGACGGCGGCGACTTCTGAGATTCCTGCAGTGCTTGAGATCGGCCCGATCACGCTGAGTCTCGAGATGCGGACCGCCAACATTGGCGACGAGGAACTCGAGCTGACGCCGAAAGAGTTCGACCTTCTGACGATGTTCGTCCAGAATCCGGGTCGCGCCTTTAGTCGGGACTACCTGCTGGAACGGGTCTGGGGCGATGACGTGTTCGTTACCGACCGGACGGTCGATACCCACGTCCAGCGTTTGCGCAAGAAGCTCGGGGATCACGCCGACCTGATCCGCACCGTCTGGGGTATCGGCTACAAGCTCCAGCGCGAAGCGTAGGGCGATGGTGACGAGATGAACACGGCGCCCCCGGTTCGTCGCAGAAGGCGTCTACCCTGGCCAATCCGGCAGCTTCGCTTTCTGCTGATCTGGCCACTGGTGTCAGCGTGGCGGCGCAAGACGCGGCGCAGCCTACGGTGGCGGCTGGCCGCGTCCCACTTTGCCGTCGTGCTCTACAGCGTCTTCGCGATCGCCGCCGTTGGCATCGCGGCGATGATGATCCTCGCCGTCATTCAGGTGCCGACGGAGAATGAGGCAGCAGCCGAAGCGTCCGTCATCGCGAAAAGTTTCGAACGGCTGGCAACACGCGCCCCGCTCACCGACGCCGACCGATCGTCACTCCTTCGCGCGATGGCGACAGGCGAAATCGCGCCCAATGTCAATCAATCGAATGTCAGTGTCTACGCTTCGGTTGGGCGCGTGCTCGGGAACGTCGAGGCCATCTCGATCGTCGACCGGTCTGGTCGGATCGTCGCTTCGAGCGACCAAGGGCTGATTGGCCAGTCGATCGAGGCGGCGGGGCCGCTCGCCGCCGCTGTCGGCGAGCGCGCGCTTGCCGGCTCAACCGATCTCCTCCGTAATTCGGAGATCGACTCGGCCACGAAGGCGCCAACCGGCGCGTACCCGCTTCACGGCTCAAACGATCAGCTCGTCGGGGCCGTCGTTCTCGAAAAGACGAAACGCACATTTACGCCCGGCCTGCCACTCTGGGTGCTGGCCGCGCAGTTCGTCGGCGTGATCGGTCTGGTTGTACTGGCGTTGGTCGGCATCCCGGCAATCCCGATCGGCATCGTCACCGGCATCCGGCGTGCCCGCGCCGTCAGCCGCCCCGTGGCGATGCTGGCGGCAACCGCGGATCGCTTCGCGCGTGGCGACCTATCAGCCCGAGTCGAGGTCAAAGGCCAGGACGAGGTCGCCTCCCTGCAACACAGCTTCAATGCGATGGCGGAGCACCTGCAAGGCGCCCTGGCGCGGGAAGCTGCCCAGCGGGAGCGCGCTGAGCAGGCGCTGGCGGCGAATCGCGAGCTCGTCGCAAATGTCTCGCACGAGTTGAGGACGCCGGTCGCGCTCGTACGCGCCCATCTGGAGGCACTCGCGGGAGAGCCCGAGCGCGGCGAGGACTACGTGCGCATCGCCCTTCGGGAAACGGATCGCCTGGAGCACCTGGTCGAGGACCTGTTCGCGCTGACCCGGTTGGAAAGCCAGGGGCTTTCGCTGTCGTTCGAGCCGTTCGACGCCGGATCGGTGGTCCGGGAAGCAATTGAGTCGCTGGCCGATCCGGCTCGGCGGGAGGCGGGACTCACGCTGGTGGCCGAGGTTGAACCCGGCGAATTGACCACCGTCGGCGACCGGGCGCGCGTCGTCCAGGTGATCCAGAATCTCATCCGAAACGCCATCCGGTTCACGCCGGAGGGGGGCATCATCCTCGCAGGCGCAAACCGCGATGGCGACGCGGTCGCGATCACCGTTCGCGACACCGGCGTCGGGATTGCCCCCGAGGATGTACCCCATGTCTTCGACCGCTTCTACCGGGTCGAGCGATCCCGAAACCGCGGCAGCGGCGGCGCGGGCCTCGGACTGACCATCGCGCGCCAGTTGGTGGAGTCGATGGGAGGCACGATCACGGTCGAGAGCACCGTCGACGAAGGCACGACGTTTACCATCCGTCTGCCGCGCAGCGTGAAGCCGGCACCGGTAGCGGCCAATGGTGCTAACTCGCACCGCGCGCCGGTGGTGCACGGCGGGTCGTAGCCTCCGGACCGTCGCGCATCTACGGTTCGCCGGTCGAGTCCGGTTCCAGAAAGGCAAGATCCCAGACATAGGGGTACGTCGAGCCGCGGTTGCCTCTCTGGAGGAGCATCAGCAACGCGCGGCGATCCTCCGGTTCGAGCGATAGGCGCTGCGCGGCATAGACGCGGGTCAGCCGATCCCGGTCAATGCCCTCTCGCTCGGCCAGCTCCCGTCGCAAATCGCGGCGGCGCTCGTGTGCGGTCGCTCGTAGGGTGTCGAACGCGGCCAGCGCGGGTGCGAGTGCGGCGCGGTCCAGGGACTTCGGGGCGACCAGGACGTGACTGACGACCGGCTGAGCCGTCAGGATGAACCAAGCCCGGACGAGGTCCTCCGCCAACCCGGCCTCCGGCTCTCGCAGGGCTTCCGCCCCCTCGACGATCACCACCTGCGCATCGGCCGAGTCGTCGTTCGTCCAAGCAGTGGCCGTGATTCCGTAGAACGGTTGAAGCGTCGCACGACCCAGAATTTCCGCTGTTCCGCTCGCGTCATAGAGCCGCACGGGCGTGGAATCGATCTCGTCCGGTCGGACGGGGACGCGCATCGAGATCGCTCCCTCGCCGGTGGCAACCAGCGCAACATCCGGTACCACTAGATGCGACTCTTGCAGCCACGCCATCTCGGCCGCGGGGATCAGCGCGACATCCTCTGGCGAGAGATCACCGCCGCGAAGTTGCGCCCGGCCCTCGACCGGCAACGGCAGCTCGACCCAATTCAGGGTCACCGGGAGAAGAAAAGGCGCGGTCGTTAACGTATCGTGAATGACGATTGGCATCAGGACGCTTTGCTCCAGGTTGATGTTGTTCGGCTAGGACGCCGAAGGGAAGGCCGGCGACTCATTGAGGTGCTTGAAGGTTTCGAGCGGGAAACGTGGATAGGAGCCGAAGATCTTGAGCACGTCACAGTTCTCGCGGATCTGATCGAGCGCGCGGATGATCGGCGGATCGGTCCGGTGCCCTTCGAAGTCGATCAGGAAGACGTACTCGCCGAGCCAGACTTTGGTCGGTCGGTTTTCGATCTTCGTCATTTGGATGTTCTCTTCGGCGAGGGGTGTCAAGACCTTGTGCAGTGCTCCAGGCACATTCGCCTTGAGCTTGAAGCCGATCGAGGTCTTGTCGTCGCCGGATGGCTCGGCGTCGTGCGGGCCGAGGACGACAAACCGGGTGACGTTCGACCGCACGTCCTGGATGTCGTGCGCGAGAATCTGACCGCCGAACAACGCGGCCGACCGCTCGGTCCCGATCGCGGCCCGCGACCTGTCTCCTCTCGTAGCGACTTCTTCAACCGCGAGCGCGGTGCTCAGGGCCGCCACCTTCTCGGCCTTTGGTAAGCATCTCTCCAGGAAGCGGCGACTCTGACCCAGCGGATTCGGGTGCGAGCTGACGACCTTGATGTCATTCAGCGACGCACCCGGGGCGGTGATCAGGAAGAGACGGACCGGGACGACGAGCTCGGCCTTGATCTTCAGCGGCGTCTCGTGGATGAGGAGGTCGAGCGTCGCGCTGACCGCACCCTCGATCGAATTCTCGATCGGCAGCACCGCCTCTGTCGCGAGACCCGTCTCGACTGCTGCCGTGAGCGCCGGCATCGTGGAAAAGTCGATCAACTCGCCGCTGCCGGCGTAGAGCAAGGCCGCGTCCTCGCTGAATGTGCCGCGCGGTCCCAGGAATGCCGTTGCCATGCGTGTCCTAACCTCCAGAGACGAATTGTGTTCGCGAGCGAGCGGCGCGTCCAGCGGTTCCGCCCCCTATACTTCCGGCCATGCCAAAAGAGAAGCGGAGATTCAAAAAAGAGCGTCCACCAGATCCGTCGTCAACCGAGGCCGGTTGGCGTCTGTTCCTGGCTGTCCCGATGCCACCGGCGGCGACCGACCTGGTCGATCGCATCGTCGCCGAGCTTTCTTCTGCCGATTGGCCGGTCCGCTGGGTCGCCCCGGACACGGTCCACTTGACGCTGCACTTTCTCGGCGACACAGCACCGGAGCGGGCCGAATTGCTTCGCATGGCGCTGGCTCCCGTCATCGCGCGGCACCGAGCATTGACATTGAATACCGGCGGTCTCGGTGTCTTCCCCGACGAGAGGCGACCCCGTGTCATCTGGCTCGGATTGTCAGGACAGACGGATCGATTGGTCGCGCTTCACGGCGATCTGGCCGACGCCCTACGCTCACTCGATCTCCCGGTCGAGGAGCGATTGTTGCGACCGCACATTACGCTCGGACGGGTGAGAGACAATCCGTCGACCGGGTTCCCCGTCGCGCTGCAGCGGCGCCTCGCCGATCCCACGATCCGCAACCTGGTTGCACAGTCCGCGGTCAGTGTGCCCGTGACCGAGGTCCAGCTGGTGCGGAGCATTCTCGGCCGTACGGGCGCCCGCCACGAGCCACTGGCCCGTTATCCACTTGAGACCGACGAAGACTAAACAGGGTTTGCACCCGGTGTCCGCTATTATTACCAGTTGGGTAGCCGCGCTCGATACGGTCTGCCTCACACTCGGCTGATGACCCGCTTCACTGTCCCTGGGGTCCGACTACTGGGCTGAGGCTGTCTGTCCGCGATGAAGTCGCGGCGCGAAGGACGACGACGATGAGTAGTTTCCTGACGAGACTTGATGAGATCAACCGGCGCTTTCGCGAACTCGAACATCTGATGTCGGACCCGGCGGTGGCGACCGATCCGGCGAAACTCCAGGAGTACGGTCGGGAGCGGGCGGAGCTTGAAGAGATCGTCGCCGCGTATGAGGAGTACCTGCAGGTCGAACGCTCGTTAGAGGAGACCGAGTCGCTGGCGCAGGACGAGGATCAGGAGATCGCCGCTCTGGCGGGCGAGGAACTGAGGACACTGCGCGGCAGGCGCGATGAGCTGCTGAATCGGATCAAGCTGCTGCTGGTCCCGAAAGATCCGAACGACGAGAAGAACGTCATCGTCGAGGTCAGGGCCGGCACAGGTGGCGACGAAGCCGCCCTCTTCGCGGCCGATCTGTTCCGGATGTACACCCGCTACGCGGAGCGTCAGCGGTGGAAGGTCGAGGTCCTCTCTTCCACCGAGACGGACGGCGGTGGGTTCCGCGAGATTATCTTCGAGGTCTCGGGGCGCGGAGCTTATAGCTACCTACGCTACGAGAGCGGCGTCCATCGTGTTCAGCGTGTACCCGTGACGGAGAGCCAGGGGCGAATCCACACCTCGACGGCGAGCGTGGCCGTGCTCCCGGAGGCGGAGGAGGTGGACGTCAAGATCGAGGAGAGCGATCTGAGGATCGACGTCTACCGCTCGACAGGCCACGGCGGTCAGAGCGTCAACACGACCGACTCCGCGGTGCGTCTGACGCACTTGCCAACCGGGCTCGTCGTTACCTGCCAGGACGAGAAGAGCCAGCTCAAGAACAAGCTGAAGGCGATGACGGTGCTGCGCTCCCGACTGTACGAGATCGAGCAACAGCGGCTGTCTCAGGAGCGAGGCGACGCCCGCCGCTTGCAGATCGGCAGCGCCGAGCGGAGCGAGAAGATTCGGACCTACAACTTTCCACAGGACCGCGTGACGGACCATCGGATCAAGGTCAACCTGAGCAATCTCCCCGGTATCCTGGACGGCCAGATCGACCCGTTCATCCAGGAACTCCGGGCCGCGGACGAGGCCGAGCGCCTCGCTGACGCCGGTCTCAACGATCAAGCCGAGGCGGCGGATTAGCCGGGTCGGGGAAGCTCGATCGTGCCGCGCATTAGAGGAGAGCGAGCACGCGCGCTGGACTGCCCGACCCGCCAACGTGGGTCAACCCGCCGACGATGATCGTCGCGCCGACCGGCGGGAGTTCGCCGAGATTCGCCAACGCCTCGACGCCATACTTGCCCGCGGGTAGGACGGTGTGGTGGGTCGGAAAATCGGTCGACGGACCGGCATCGAGGCTGAGGGTGTCGACGCCGATTCCGACGATGTCACGTTCCAGAACCAAGAACGCCGCGGCGTCCGGGTGGAAACCGGGGTAGTGCATCACTCCGGCCGTATCGGCGTTGAGAAAGGCAGGCGGATCGGCTGCTCGTCGATCCCAGCCCGAGTCCAAGGCGACGAAGGCGCCGGCGGGTAGGCGTCCATGTCGGCGCTCCCAGGTCACGATGTCGTCGACGGTGACCAGGGCGTCAGGGTCGGCTGCCACGCGCTCGACGATCCTAATGATCGCGAGCGGCGCGACGAGATGCTCGGCGGGGATCCGGTCGATCGTCGCAGCGCCCGCGGCGAAGTGAGCCGGCGCGTCGACGTGGGTTCCGGTGTGCTCGTCGATCGTCAGCACCGCCTCGTACCAGCCATCGGACGCTACCCTTGCGACAACGTCGAGTCTCATTGCGGCCACACCGGGATAGAGCGGAAATTCAGGGTTCAGGCGATGCGTCAGATCGACAACACGCCGCATGGCGAGCGACGTTGCAGGGACACCGATGTGCCTCTGGTCCGCGTCCTGGCTGCCTGTAGGCTTTGCCGTGTCATCTGCTCGCCGTGGCCGGCCGGCCGACATTGCGTGTACTGAGGCGATGACGTGAGGGGCGCACATCCGGCGTGCCTGCCTTTTCGGTTTCAACGGCGGAGGAGCGTATCGGACATGGTCGGTCGGGACATCGGACCGATGATACGCTACCTGAAAGAACGACTCTTCGCCGCGACTCTCCTTCGAGGCACGACCACAGCGCATGCAACGACCCGACCAGTCAGAGCAGAGCCAACCGGAGTCGCTGACCGTCGCCGACGCAATCCGTGTCGCCGCCGGGCGGTTTGCGGATGCGGGGGTCACAACCGCGCGACTCGACGCGGAAGTATTGCTGCGGCATGTCCTGGAACTCGACCGAACGCAACTCTTCGTCCAGCTGCGGGAGCGGTTGTCAACGGAGGACCTGACGCGGCTGAATGCGCTCGTGGAGCGCCGGCTTGGCGGCGAACCGGTTGCCTATCTGACGGGCCGTCGCGAGTTTATGGGGTTGTCCTTTGCGGTCGGTCCAGGAGTGCTTGTGCCGCGACCGGAGACTGAGCTGCTCGTTGAGTGGGCACTCTCGTGGCTGAAGGGCCGTCCGTCGGCCCGAGTCGTCGATGTCGGCACAGGGTCGGGCGCGATTGCGCTGTCTCTGGCAGCGATGCGACCGCAACGGCGGGAGTTGATCATCGGGGCGGAAGTCTCGGAGGCCGCACTGCGCTACGCGGCCGAGAACCGGCGCAGGTTGGGTTTGGCCGACGCGGTTCATCTCGTGCGTGGGGACCTACTCACCTGGTTCAAAGCACCCGTCGATCTCGTCCTGGCGAACCTGCCGTACCTTCGGCCGGAGCAACTCGCGAGCAATCCGGACCTCCGCGCTGAGCCAGCCAATGCACTGGTGAGTGGCGCCGATGGTCTCGACGAGGTTCGCCGGCTCCTGGCCGATCTGCCTCGGGTGCTGGCGACAGACGGAGCAGTCGCCCTTGAGATCGATCCGTCACAGGCCGAAACCGTCCGCGCTGAAGTGCGTGCGGCTCTGCCGGGCGCCCGCGTCGATGTCCATCCGGATCTCGCCGGGTGGGACCGAGTGGTTGTAGCTGAGCTCGGGCCGGTCAGTCTCACAACCTAGCAGACGACGGGCAAGGATCGGGATATCATCTGAGCCGTCTTGCGTCCCTCCGTTCCTAGAAGGAGCACATCGTTGGCAATTCCCGGCAAAGACCCTCGACTGATCCCTTATGGCTCGACCAATCTCGGTACGCCGCTTGAGCTGATCGATGGTCTGGCGGTGCCGAACGAGCTCTTTTACGTCCGCTCCAACGGCCCGACACCTGCCATCGAGTCCGAGGCCTGGCGGCTCCACATCCGAGGACTTGTCGACCGGGAACTGTCGCTGTCGCTCGCCGACCTCCAGGCGCTACCACGCCGGTCCGTAACGTCTTTCCTCGAGTGCGCGGGGAATGGACGCAGCCGTTATCAACCCGTGGCGGAAGGAACGACGTGGCACAACGACGCGATCGGCAACGCGGTCTGGTCGGGAACGTCGCTGAGCAACGTGCTGGATCGAGCCGGCATCCGAGACGGCGCGGTTGACGTCGTGAGTCAGGGCGCGGATCTCCCCGAAATGCGGCGCGGGCTGCCGGTGGCACTGTCGCAAGACCCCGACGTGCTGCTGGTGTGGGAAATGAACGGTGAGCCGTTGCCGATCGTCCACGGGGGACCGGTCCGATTGCTGGTGCCGCGCTGGGGAGGCATCGCTTCGACCAAGTGGCTCGTCGAGCTCGAGGTGCTTGACCGCCCCTTCGTCGGCCATTTCCAGGGCGAGCTCTACGTCCTGACGTCGCCCTCCGGCGAGAAGCTCCTGCCCATTCGCGAGATGCCCGTCAAGTCGGTGATCGCGACGCCAATGGACGGCCAGGCCCTGGTCGCGGGCCCGACGACGATCACCGGGTACGCCTGGTCCGGCTACGGCGGCATCGCGCGGGTGGATGTCAGCACGGACGGCGGCGACACCTGGGCTGAGGCATCGATAACCGAGCGCGCCGGGCCGCTCTCCTGGGTACGATTCGAGCACCGATGGTCAGCCATTCCCGGCGAAGCGCGCCTGCGGGCGCGGGCGACCGACGAGCGTGGTCTGACACAGCCGGTGACGGCGGCCTGGAACGAAAAGGGCTACCTGATGAACGCCATCCACGAGGTGACCGTGCGGGTCGAGTAGCCCCGTCATCAGCTTTCCCGTCGTGGGCGCCGCGCGACGATCCGCTAGACACGCCGGTGGCAAGGTATGAGTGGTGAAGGAAACAATGGGTCGCATCTTCGAACTTCCCCCTGACGAGATCGAGAAGCTTCTCCGGACGGCGATCGTCGGACGGATCGCGTGCTGTGCCCACGGAGCCGACGGGGGCGACGGACGCCCGTACGTGGTCCCGCTCGCCTATGGCTACGACGGCGAGGCGATCTACGCCCACAGCGGCGTGGGCCGAAAAATCCGGATGATGCGGGCTCAGCCATTGGTTACCGTCGAAGTCGACGAGGCCCTCGCGTCCGACCGTTGGCGGAGTGTGATCGCCGAGGGAGTCTACGAAGAACTTTCCGAAACAGCCGCTCGCGAGGGTGCGCTGGCAATCATCTACCCCAACGCCGACGCGCGACCGGACCTCGATGCGCAGACGGTCGTCTACCGCATCCGCCTCACCGCCAGGTCAGGACGCTACGAGGTGCCCGATTAAGCTCCAACGGTAGTTGACGCCGCGTGGCATCGCCCCTATCGTGCATCCGCAGCGGTGAAGATCGACCACATCAAGAGGGCGAGGACAAGCCATGTCGAGCTCCGATGGCGAGTCGATGCAGGGAGTGCCACCGTCCATCCAATCGGGTCGATTCCGCGCCCTGGACGAGCGCCTCGTCAACCTCGACGGTTTTGTCCACGAGGCGCCGGAGCTCGGGTTCACCGCTATGCGCTCGCCGGGAGACCCACCGGCAAGCCTGCGGGTCATGGATGGCATCGTCGTCGAGCTCGACGGACGCCACCGAGAGTCCTTCGACCTGCTCGATCTCTTCATCGCCGACCACGCCATCGACCTCTCGGTGGCCGAGGAGGCGATGGCGATTCCGGCGCTCGACTTCGCACGTCGCCTGGTCGATCCGGCTAGCCCGGCCGGCGAGTTGCGACGACTCGCCGGCGGAATCACCCCGGCACGCGCGGTCCAGGTCCTGAATCACCTGAACATCGTCGAGTTGATGATGGCCGCGCAGAAGCTACGGGCGCGTCGCACGCCCGCGAATCAAGCGCACGTCACGAACGCGAAGGACGAGCCCGCCTTGATCGCGGCGGATGCCGCGAGCGCGACGCTGGCGGGGTTCCGGGAAGTCGAAACGACGGTTGCGGTGGCACGAGCGGCGGCGTCGAACGCCCTGGCGCTGCTCGTCGGGTCGCAGTCGGTCGTCGGAGGAGCGCTCGCCCAATGCTCCGTCGAGGAGGCGACCGAGCTGACACTCGGTCTGCGGGGGCTGACGACCTACGCCGAGACCGTCTCCAACTACGGCACCGAGGCCGTTTTTCTCGACGGCGACGACACCCCCTGGTCCAAGGCGTTCCTGGCGTCGGCCTACACTTCGCGCGGTCTAAAACTGCGATTCACGTCGGGTTCTGGCGTCGAGGTGTTGATGGCAAACGCCGAAGGGCGGTCGATGCTCTACCTCGAGGCGCGCTGCCTGGCGATGACGCGCGGCACTGGAGTCCAGGGCGTCCAGAACGGCGGCGTCGACGGGGTGGCAATCACCGGCTCAGTCCCCGGTGGCGCCCGCGAATTGATGGCGGAAAACGTGCTCGCGATGCTCTGGGGTCTGGAGGTCGCCAGCGGCAACGACGCGATGTTCTCCGAATCCGAGGCGCGTCGTACGGCGAGGACGGTGCCGCAATTCTTCGCGGGGACCGACTTCGTCTGCTCCGGGTTCGGCTCGATTCCGCGCTACGACAACATGTTCGGGCCGTCGAACTGGAACGCCGACGACCTCGACGACTGGCTGGTGCTGCAGCGTGACTTCGAGGTCGACGGCGGACTGACGCCGTTCTCAGAGAACGCCGCACTTGCCGCACGCTACCGTGCGGCTTGCGCCGTCCGCGACGTGTTCGACGAACTCGGCCTGCCGGTGATCGCGGACGAGGTCGTGCAGGCGGCGACGGTAGCGCATGGAAGTTATGACACGCCGCCGGCCTCGGGGGTCGCGAACGCGCGAGCATCCGACCTGATCCTGGAGCGCGGGATCACCGGCGTCGACGTCGTGCGCGCACTCGACAGGCGTGGCTATTCGGACATCGCCGAGCGGGTCCTGGGAATGCTGAAGCAGCGGTTAAGCGGAGACTACCTCCAGACGGCGGCGATTCTCGATCCCGACTTCCACGTCCTCAGCGCGGTCAACGATGCCAACGATTATGCCGGACCGGGTAGCGGGTATCGCGTCGAAGGATCTCGCCGTGATGAGATCGCCGCAATCCGGCAGGCCGTCGATCCTCGCAAGGTGCCGTCCGTCGATCTGCGCTGGCCGGCGGTGCCATTCGCGCTGCATGAGTGTGGCCCCGCCCAACCGGGCGTGACGCCGGGCGAGGTCGTCATCGGTCTGGGCGGCGCGTTCGGGGCAGAGTTGGACCGTACACTGGCGGGCATCGACCATGGCCTGGTGCTCAAGGAACTCCTGGCGGGTCTCGAGGAGCAGGGCGCGCAGATTCGCCTCGTGCGGATCCGGCACACGTCGGATGTCGCCTTTGTCGCGCTTGCGGCGGCCAGGTTGAGCGGTTCTGGTATCGGTGTCGGGATCCAGTCAAAGGGCACGACGGTCATCCACCATCGCGCGCTGGCGCCACTCTCGAACCTCGAGCTGTTCTCGGTCGCGCCGCTGATGACGCCTGAGCATTACCGGCGAATCGGCAGCAACGCCGCCCGCTACGCGCGTGGAGAACATCCCGAGCCCGTCCTGGTCGACCACTTCGGACAGGCGATCGAGTCCCGTTACCACACCAAGGCGGCCGCCCTGCACTTGATCGAGACGCGCCGAGTCGTGCCGGGCGCCGCGCCGGTTGAGCTGGCGGTCGAGTGGGAACCTGAGATCGGTCCCAGCGATCCGGTGCTTTTGAAAACTGGGAATCGGGAGTATGTCAATGCCGTTCGGTGACGAGCGATTCGATCCGCACACCGACTATCCGATCGCCGACCGCAGACCGGATCTCATCCGAACCGCGACCGGCAAGGGGCTCGAGTCGATCACACTCGTCGCGGTTGCGGCTGGGGAAATCGGCGCGGACGACCTCCAGATCACTGCCGAGTCGCTGGAACGCCAGGCGCTCGTCGCGGAGGCGTCTGGACGGCCCGCACTGGTGCCCAACTTCCGCCGCGCGGCCGAATTGACGCAGGTTCCGGACCAGCGCCTTCTGGCAATCTATGAAGCGCTCCGGCCCGGTCGCTCGACACCTGAGGAGCTGGCACGGATCGCGGACGAGCTCACGGAGACTTACCGGGCGCCCCTGACCGCTTCACTCGTTCGGGAGGCAGCGGCAGCCTACACGCGGCGCGGTCTCACGTCGGAGGTGCGGGGAGGCTGATGGCGAGGGGGCGAGTGGTCATCATCCATGAGGGGAGGGTCGCCCTGATCGAGCGACAGCGCGACGGCCGAACCTACTACGTGATTCCCGGCGGTGGCGCCGAGCCCGGCGAATCGACGCGCGAGGCAGCGCGCCGCGAGGCGGAAGAGGAGTTGGGCCTGACGGTCGAGATCGGTGAGTTGCTCGCCGAGGACATCTACCAAGGGGAGCGCAATGACTTCTTTGCGGCCCGGATGGTCGATGGGGAGTTTGGCACTGGTGCCGGTGCCGAGATGGCCGCGGACGCCACCTCTCCCTCAGGCTCGTACGCTCCAGTCTGGATGCCGGTTTCACAAGTTCCCGACGTGCTGCTCCTCCCTGCGCGCGTCGCCGCGCTGATCGTGAGCCGAGCGACACACGGCCGCGATTCATCAGGTCTCTGATCCCCATGCTCGTCGCCGGCGTGGATGTTGGTAACCAGACGACCGAGGCGGCGCTGGCGTTTGTCTCGCGAGACGGGGCACCCCGGTTCCTCGCCTCGTCACTCGTGCCGACCACGGGAATCAAAGGGACCGTCGCCAATGTCCCTGGCGTGCGTGCGGCACTGGCACGTGCCTGCAACCAGGCAGGGCGCGATCTCGGCGAGATCGCGCAGGTCCGGATCAACGAGGCGGCACCGGTGGTCGCCGGTGTGGCGATGCAGGCCATCACCGAGACCATCCTGACCGACTCGACTCTAGTCGGCCACAACCCGGCGACGCCGGGCGGCCAGGGCTTGGGCGTCGGCACGACCACACTCGTTTCCGAGTTGATCGGTCGGTGCCACGACGCGCAGATCGCTGTCGTCCCCAAGACCATCTCCTTCGAGCAGGCGGCAAAGTTGATCACCGCCGCGATCGCGACGGGAGTCGCCGTCGTTGGGATAATCGTCGAAGCGGACGACGGGGTCTTGATTGCGAATCGCCTCCCGGGTCGCTCGATCCCGATCGTCGACGAAGTCGGGGCGATCGAAGCGGTCCCGCTCGGACAGCGGGCGGCGGTTGAGGTCGCGGCGCCCGGCGCGTCGATCGAAACACTCTCGAATCCGTATGGTCTTGCCACGATCTTCGGGCTCGATGCGGCAACCACGGCCCGTCTCGCTCCGGCGGCTCGGGCGCTCATGGGTGTTCGCTCGGCCGTCGTGATCCGCACGCCCGATGCTGCGGTGCGCGAGAGGCGAATCCAGGCCGGTGCCATCACGGTCTCGGGCGCGCGCGGAAGCCGACGTATCGACCTCACGGCAGGCGCTGCGGCCGTCATGGCAGCGCGCAACAGCGTTGGGCATCTCAATGACGTAGCTGGAGACCCCGGCACGATCGCGGGTGCGATGTTTCAGGAGCTCAGGCAACGTCTCGGCGCGGCGACCGGTCGGCCAGCCCAGCTGATCGGCGTGCGAGACCTGCTTGCTGTCGACCTCCAGGCTCCGCAGCCGGTCGCGGGAGGATTGAGTCGCGAAGTGGCGTCGGAGCGCGCGGTTGCCCTCGCGGCGATGGTGGAAGCGGATGCCTCGGTTTCCCGCGGACTGGCGGCAACGCTGTCGGACGAACTTGGCACCAAGGTGGAATCTGGCGGGAGCGAGGGGCAGGCGGGAATTCTCGGAGCGCTGACGACACCTGGGACCGCCAAGCCGCTCGTCATTCTCGATCTTGGCTCGGGGTCGACGAATGCGGCGCGGATCGACGCGACGGGCGACTGCAAGGTGCTGCATCTCGCCGGCGGCGGAGCGATGGTCAATCTGGTCCTTGGCGAAGAGTTGGCTGTTGCCGACGAGAACTGGCGGGAGGACCTCAAACGGCACCGCGTCGCTCGTGTCGAAAGTCTCTTCACACTCCGTCACGAAGACCGGTCTCTCCAGTTCGTTGCGGAACCCTTACCTGGACATCTCCTCGGCCGCACTGTGACGATCGCCGGCGACGAGATCGCTGCCGTTCCGGGAGATCCCGCGGTGGAGCGATTGGTCGATACGCGCCGCCGGGCCAAAACGCGGGTCGTTGGCGCGAATGCCGACCGCGCGCTGCGAGAACTCGCGCCGGGCGGAAACCTCCGAGCGCTCGGCTTTGTGGCATTGATTGGGGGGTCAGCGCTCGACTTCGAGCTCCCCACGCTCCTGGCCGCACAATTCGCCGAATTCGGCATCGTTGTCGGTACAGCCAATGTCCGAGGGGTGGAAGGTCCACGTAATGCCGTAGCGACCGGACTTCTTCTCGGCGCGTTCAAGCCATAAGAGACGCTACTCGTGAGCCCAGCGCCAGCCATCGTTGTTACGTCAAGTGCGAGTGCACCCGCGGTCCTCGTCGAGGCGTTCCTTCTCGGTTGCGAGGAGGAGGGCGTCCCGGTTGTGCGCACCGTCGGAGAGGACGCGGCAATTGAGCTCGCGCGCTACGCGGCGACTCATTCCGATCTCTTTGTCGGCGGAGGCATCGACGATGCTGGCGCGATCGCGGTCCACGAGCATCGACTTGGGGAGCGTCCGCCGGTTGTATTCCTCGCCGATGCTGTCGGTCATCAGGCTCGCCTGGCCGGAGGAGACGCGGCGCGTTTGGTGCTTGGTAAGAGATTGCGAATGGTGGCCTTGACGGAAGCGCCTGTTGACTGACTTGACTACGGGTCAGGAGCGCTGCCGAATTGTCGATTCCAGCTGGTGGAACGACGAGCGAGAGGTCCTTCGCTGCGCTCAGGATGACATTGAGTGGGGCCTCCCCGGCCATTCTGAAGGCCAGCGAAGCACCTCGCCTCGGTCGAACGATCGTGAGGTGCTTTCCCGGCGGCCGCTCGTCCGACCGCGTCGATCATCGACCTGCGCTACAAGGCTTGCTCGTAGACGCGTTTGCCAAGACGCTCGAACACCGGCCAATCGAGGGTGACTCCGGCCGAGACGCCGTCGCTGAGAGCGAAAACGCCCCTTGTGGCGACGAGCGGTTGGGTGACGATGTCTTCCTCGAAGTAGGCGCCGCTCGGGGAGAAGTGGTCGCCGGGGAGTTCGATCGCGTCGAGAGCGTTCAGGTTCAGATTGAAGGCCTTGCCCCAGGCAGTGTCGAGCATACCGCCGATCCATGTACGCACACCCGCGGCGTGGCAGGTCTGGGCGATCGCAATGGCCTCAGAGAAGCCGGAGACACGCGGCGGCTTGATGTTGATGATCAGACGGTCGAGCGCATCGTTGCGCTGCCAGAGGGTCATCGCGGTTTCGGCGTCGCGGAGCGAATGAACACTCTCGTCGAGGCAGATCGGCGTGCGGAGCTCACGCGCGATCTCGCTGTGAAGGACGATGTCGTCGTCGAAGAGAGGCTGCTCGATCAGGAGGAGGTCGAAGGCATCCAACTCCTTCAGGCGGGTCCAGTTGCCCAAATCGTAGGCCGAATTGGCATCGACCTGCAGGAGCACGTCGGGATATCGCTCGCGCAGGGCCCGTGCGACCTGGACGTCGAAGCCGGGCCAGATCTTGACCTTGAGCCGCCCGTAGCCCATCCCGACGGCGTTTTCGGCCAGGGCGAGGATCTGATCGATCGTCTTGCCGCCAATGCTCACGCCGACCGGGATCGATCGCCGGGTGCCGCCCCAGAGCTGCCAGAGGGGCTGCCCGGAGCGCTGGGCAATGACGTCCCAGAGGGCGGCCTCGACGCCGCTCTTGGCGAAGACCGCGCCCTTGACCCAGGAGTAACTCGCGTGCAGCTCTTCTACCTCGGTGATTGGCCCGTGATCAGCCTGGTGGCGAGCCACGCTTGGGAGAACGAACTCCTTGAGCGACGTCACGACGGATGGGGTGTCGGCCTCGGCCTTGTAGGCAGGATCGGTCAGCGTCGGGATCTCGCCGACGCCGCGCAGCCCGTCTGCGGTCGTGACGACGACAAAAGGCCGCGTCAACGTCTTGTACGTGCCGAAGGACGTTGTAAAGGGAACGCGGAGTTCGAGGGTCAGGAGGTAGGCGGAGATCGAGCTGATGCGTGCGTCACTCCACGGATTCGTCATTGAGTCATTCGCTCCAACATGTAGTAGCTCACTCGCTCGCCGGCCGCGTCGGGGCCGGTTGCGAAACCGTTGACGACGTAGTCGCCCTCGCGCTCTTCGACGCTGACCGCCGCGACGTCGCCGGCTACAGGGTCACACAGAACCGCGCGCTTGGTGGTCAACAGCGCGGGCAGGACCTGACGCATGTCCTGGCGCCAGCTCACCGCCGCCTGCGGATCGGTCCGCATCAGGGCGTCGATGTCTCCAGGGATACGGTAGCGTGCTCTGGGAGGGCGCTCACGCAAGAAGCCGCCCAGCGTCGCCGTGGTGGCCTCCGGGAGACCGGAAACGGCGGCGGGCGTGAGGGGACGGTATTGGCCGGTGTGAACGGATCGGATGCGCTCTGCCGTCGCGGGATCGAGCAAATCCCAGTGGGCAGTAAAACGGTCGCTCGGGACGTCACCGTAGAGGGTGCTCGGCAGCACGCCATATTTGTCGATGGTGAGGGTGTGGACGACAGCGCCGAGCTTTTCGAGGTTCAACCGCGCGTTCGCTCCGCGCATTGGGTCAAACGTCCAGGACATGGCGTGGTGACCGGTCCGGAGCGCTTCGTGCGCCTGGATCAGTTTGATGTACCAACCGATGTCGGCGGCGCCGCGCACGTCCTCTCTCACGCCGAGCATGTGGGAGACCAATGTCCCCGAGGAGGAGCCGAGTCCGATGATGAAGCCAAGCCAGCCTTCCGCAGTGAAACCGCGTTCGGGATCGTAGGCGGCGAGGACGCCCCCCCCGGTGTCGGCCATGATCGCCAGCACATTCGACGGGACGAGCAACTCGGGCGGCATGCCCCAAGTGAGTGCTTGAAGCGCACACAGCAGGTTCAGCGGATCGGTCGGCACACGCCGGCCGTCGACGACGTCGAACGATGGCACCTGTGCGTGTTGCCACGACAGGGGAGTGATGACCATTGCCCCGGCATGGCTGTCCCGTTTGATCCAGCCTTCGCCGTACTGTTCGAACCCAAATCGCGTTGGATGAAACGCGTCGATCGCCGCGGCGCGATCGGCTGGCCGGTATTCAGCGTCAAACCGCGGCATGCGATCTCCTCGACGTCACTCCGCAAAGGCGCCGTCATTCTATCAAGGCTATGCCTACTGTGGGACCCAACCTGCCAGTGTGACCGACAGTCGGAGGGAAAGTCGAACGCCCGCCCCCCGCATGTTGAGGGACGGGCGTTGTTGGCGCGGGCGAAAAGAGAGGTTATTGGCCGGTGGCGTCCGTGACGACGACGTCGCCGAAGGGCACGGCCTGACCCGGCGGCGGCACCCGTGAGCCAGACGACTCCGCGTCCTCGCTTGGGGTCGCCGCGCCGACCAGATTGCCGGCCTGCGATTCGTCGAGCAGGATCGCCGCGGCGATCACCTCGTCCATGTTCGTGACGAAGATGAACTCCATCTCTTTCCGGATCGCTTCCGGGATCTTCTGCAGATCGCGTCGGTTATCTGCCGGTGCGATCAGTCGACGGATGTTCTGGCGGTGAGCCGCGAGCGTCTTGTCCTTCAGTCCGCCGATGGCGAGGACGCGACCGCGCAGCGTGATCTCGCCGGTCATGGCAGTATCGTTGCGCACCGGGCAGCGCGTCAGCGCCGAGATCAGCGCCGTCGCCATCGTGATCCCCGCCGACGGACCATCCTTCGGCGTGGCACCTTCCGGCAGGTGGATGTGGAGGTCCAGTTTCTCCTGGAAGTCGCGATCAATCTTGAGTTGATCGGCCCGCGACCGCGCGTACGAGAGTGCCGCCCGCGCCGACTCCTGCATAACGTCGCCAGCGCGGCCGGTGATCGTCAGACCACCGCGTCCCGGCATCGTCGCCACCTCGACCGGGATCAACTCGCCACCGACCTCGGTCGTGCCGAGGCCGATCGCGAGACCGATCTGGCTCTCGTCGAGCTCGTGGTCGTAGCCGAAGCGGCGAGGTCCCAGGATCTCTTCGAGGCGTTGGTCGGTGAGCTTGACCTTGGACGTCTTGCCCTTGACGATGTCGCGCGCCACCTTTCGGCAGATCGCCGCCACCTCGCGGTCAAGCTCGCGGACACCCGCCTCGCGCGTGTATTCGCGGACAATCCGTTGCCAAACTTTGGCGGGAATCTCAAGCGATTCCTTGGGCAGACCGTGCGCCGCCAATTGCTTCCGCAGCAGGTAGCGCTTGCCGATCTCGGTCTTCTCTTCCTCGGTGTAGCCGGAGAGTTCGATGATCTCCATGCGGTCGCGGAGTGGCCGAGGGATCTGGTGGCCGTAGTTCGCGGTCGTGATGAAGAGCACCTTCGACAGGTCGTACGGCGCGTCGAGGAAGTGGTCGGTGAAGTTCTGGTTCTGTTCGGGGTCGAGGACCTCGAGCAGTGCCGCCGCCGGGTCGCCCCGGAAGTCGGATGAGAGCTTGTCGATCTCGTCGAGGAGGATCAGCGGGTTAACCGTGCCGGCGGTCTTCATCGCGCCGATGACCCGGCCCGGCATCGCGCCGATGTAGGTGCGCCGGTGCCCTCTGATCTCCGCCTCGTCCCGGACGCCACCAAGACTGACACGGACGAACTTGCGGTCCATCGACGTCGCAATCGACCGCCCCAAGCTCGTCTTGCCGACGCCGGGCGGGCCGATCAGGCAGAGGATCTGGGCGGTGCCGGGATCGGTGGTTCCGGCATCCACACGCAGCTTGCGAACGGCGAGGAAGTCGAGGATCCGCTCCTTGACCTGCTCCAGACCGTAGTGGTCCTCGTTGAGGATTCGCTCCGCCTCGTCGAGGTCGAGCTGATCCTCGGACTGCTCGTGCCAGGGAATCCCGAGCATCGTATCGAGATAGGTGCGGACGACCGTGGCCTCGGCGGAGACCGACGGCATCCGCTCAAGCCGGGTCAACTCCCGGAGCAGCTTCTCTTCGACCTCGGCCGGCACGCCCCGAGCGGAAATCCGCTGGCGAAGCGCCTCGATCTCGTTGCCGCCCTCGCCGGAAAGCTCGTCGTGGATCGCCTTGAGCTGCTCGCGTAGGTAGTACTCGCGCTGATTCTTCTCGACCTGCTCCCGAACGCGGTCCTTGATCTTTTGCTCCAAGGCCGCGACGTCGAGATCGCCGGTCATCTGGACCGCGATCTGCTCGAGTCGCTTCACCGGATCGAGGAGTTCGAGCAGCGACTGACGACGAGCCGTGTCTGTGAGGAGCTGGGTCGCCAGAAGGTCCGCCAGGTGTCCCGGCTCGGTCGCGCGCTGGACCATGTCCAGCACTTCGGGCGAGAGTTTGCTTCGGGCCTCGTTGTACTTGCTCGCCAACTCCTGCACGTGCAGGAGGAGCGCCCGGCTCTCGGCGATCGGCGGCACGGGCTCACGCAGTTCATCGGTGGTAACCGTGAAAAAGGGGCGAGAGGTATCGAATTGGCCGACCCGGACGCGAGAGATCCCCTCGAGGACGACCTGAACGCTATTCCCCTGCTGCCGCTCGACCGACACAATCTCGGCGAGGGCACCAATCGTATAGAGATCCTCAGGACGCGGTTCCTCGATTTCGCTGTCGCGATGAGCAGTTACGACGATGCGCCGGTCACGCGCCAGAGAATCCTCGACCGCCTGAATCGATCGAGGCCTGCCAACCAGGAGCGTGACGATATTGCGCGGGAAGATGACAACGTTCTTCAGTGGAAGAAGGGGATACCGGGGCGCGTATAGCTCGTAACGGCTCATCGCACCATCCTCATTTGTCGTAGCATGCAACAACACCTATCTAAGCACTGCCGTGGTGAGCCGTGCCCCGGTGTGAGGGCCGTGCTACCGCCGCGGGACCAACCTCGACTCACGATGGCCATCCCCATGATAAAGCACGGGCGGATGTGCGACGAGCGGTTTCCGGGCGATGCGGCCGCTGGTCGGGCAAGGATACCACGATTGCAGCCGATCGTACGTACACTACGTCCGCGCGCATCTGGTCTCCTTGCCATGAAATTTTTGCCAATGCGGGAGGCATCCCGCTCTGTTTCTCCTACGATGCCGCGTCTCGTTCGTCGGCGCGACGCATCGTACTGGCTCATTGGTCACGGTTCATCAGCCCCGGCATGGCTGGACTCTGGAGAACGAGGGTGAACTTCCGACGGTAGTGTGCAGGTCTACGAATCTTTACGGAATATCGCCCAGATTCCGACCTCCTTGCCTCAATGTAGCGCAACTTACGTCGGAATGCGCTTGCTCCCCTCGTTCCAATCGGGGGTTGGCTGCAAGCGGTCGATCAGACACGCATCGCTGTGGCCGCCACGTCGAGGCCGAGCAATTGGCTCGACACGGTACCCACCTGATCGGCATCGCCGCTCGTTAAGACCGACAGGGAGCCGATTGAGCCGTCTCGATCGCGACCAAGGCCGCGCTCGTCCAGGACGACGCGCGTGCGGCGAGCGATCGCCTCGCCGCTATCGACGATCTGGACGCTGGAACCGAGCAGTCGCTGAATCTCGCGCCTGAGAAAGGGATAGTGGGTGCAGCCAAGTACCACGACATCGATGTCCCAGGCGAGCAGGGGCTCCAATAGATGGCGTAGCGTTCGTTCCACCTCAGGACCGTCGGTTTGGCCGTTCTCGACAAGCTCGACGAGACCAGGAGCCGGCACAGTCTTTACCACTACGTCGTGCGCGTAGTTTCGGATGAGATTAGCGAGCCGCTCGCTGGCAACGGTGCGCGGGGTCGCGAGCACCGCAACACGTTGGGTGCGCGTCAACAGCGTCGCCGGCTTGACCGCGGGTTCGAGACCGATAATCGGGACGTCGAAACGATCCCGCAGTTCTGGCAACGCAACGGCGCAGGCGGTGTTGCAGGCCACGATCAGCGCCTTGGCCCCCTGAGTGACCAGCTCTTCGCCGATCGCGAGGCATCGTACGCTGATCTCCTCGGCTGGGCGCGTTCCATACGGACAGAAGGCGCAATCCGCGTAGTAGATCAGGTCCTCCGCGGGCATCAAAGCCCGCACCTCGCGCATGACGCTGAGGCCGCCGATCCCCGAATCAAAGATGCCAATCGGGGCATCGGCATTCCGAGGTGCCGGCCCCATCAGGATCGGGGTGCGAGTCGACAACGACACGATGATGTCTCCCACGATCTCGAGTGGCCGACAGACGCCGATCAGATAGGAGGCCCCGTCTGCGAACGGTGGCGTTCGAAATCGCTGTCGGCGGGTCAACGGATCGAGTGAAGGCTACCAGCAGGTCGTATCCAATAACAACCTCAGGAGGCTTGAATCGCCAGACCAGAGTTGAGGATTTCGACGAACGAGGGGCATTTCACCGTGTTGAGCATGTTCGGGGGCGAGTCGTGCTCACCTTGCCCGCAAAGGACGACCCGGTCGAGCCTCGGGCAGTGCCTCGGCAAAGGATGCGAGTGTCCTAAGGAGTCCATCTCGGAGGTCGACACGCGGGTCCCAGCCGAGCACGCGTTGCGCTTTTGCGATGTCGGGTCGTCGGCGCGTCGGGTCATCAACCGGCAGAGGCTCGAACCGCAACGCGGAGCTGGAGCCGGCGAGTGCAATCACCGTTTCGGCAAACTCGCGGATCGAGATCTCCACGGGATTACCGAGGTTGATGATCTCGCCGGCGAGACCGTCGAGGTCGGACATCGCCAGGATACCGTCTACGAGGTCGCTGATGTAACAGAAGGACCGGGTTTGGGAACCGTCGCCGTAGATGGTGATCGGTTCGCCGCGGAGCGCCTGAAGGCAAAAGTTCGGCACCACCCGGCCATCGTCAGGCTGCGAGCGCGGTCCATAGGTATTGAAGATCCGGGCGATCCGCGTATCCACACCGTGCTGCCGGTGGAACTCCATCGTTAGACTCTCGGCAAAGCGTTTACCCTCGTCATAGCAGGCCCGCAGGCCGACGGGGTTGACGTTGCCCCAGTAGTCCTCGCGCTGCGGATGGACGAGCGGCTCGCCATAGACCTCCGAGGTCGAGGCCAGAAAGTAGCGCGCCCCGTCCCGGCGGGCGATCTCGAGCGAATGGAGGGTGCCCTTGGAGTTGGTGAGGAGAGTCTCGATCGGATAGCGACGGTAGCCGACAGGGCTGGCCGGGCTGGCTAGGTGATAGACGCGGTCGAACGGATTGCTGAAGACAGGCCCGACGAGCGGCTCGGAGACGTCGACGAGGACCAGACGGAGCCGCGGGTGTCCATCCACGTGCGCGAGATTTCCCGCGCTCCCGGTGAGAAAATTGTCGGCGGCGACGACTTCGTCGCCGCGATCGAGCAGGCGGTCGACGAGATGACTTCCAACAAATCCGGCGCCGCCCGTAACCAGAATCCGCATGGTTGTCCGATCGTTCTCCTTCTGCCACCCTGGACGAGTCTGCCGCGTCCGGGTGCGGCGAATGGTAGCGCACCACGACTGGGTAGCGACCGACCTAAAGGTGCCAGTCTGGTATGTCGGCAGCATCACGACCAACGGATCGCCCCATTGGTCCATCCAGACGCTGCAGCAACCTGATCCAGGAGCCCATCATGACAAGCAGTCGGTTGTCACAGTTTCGCGAGCACAAGGACCACTACTTCTCGCACGGTGACCACTCCCCGCTCTCGGCCGACCAGCGGGAGAGGTTCGCCGGCCTCGCGTACTTCGACGAAGACCCAGCACTCTCCTTCACTGTGGCGCCCAAGACGGACGGGCCCGGGATCGGCGAGCGGGTCGAGTTGGAAACGACCGACGGCACGACAATGCGATTTGTCCGCGCCGCCCGTGTGACCGTGCCGATCATCGGGCAGCCGGTCGAGTTATCGGTCCTCAAGGATCTGGACCGCGGGCGCTACTTTCTGCCGTTCCGCGACACGACGGCAGGTGAGGAAACCTACCAGCTCGGCCGCTATCTGGACCCGAGGGAGCGCCCCGACGGCACCTTGGTCGTGGACTTCAACTACGCCTACAACCCGTACTGTGCGTACGGTGACGGCTGGTCCTGTCCGATTCCTCCCGAGGAGAACGTGGTCCCAGTGAGAATCGAGGCGGGAGAGCGGTCATTCGGAGCTTCAGGGGAGGAGAGCGGTGCCGTCGAGTGAACCACTCCAACAAAAGGGTGAAGTTGTGAGGAGCTAGGGGGAAAGGTCGGAGGCGTCGGCGCTCGGGGGGCCAGACGGATCGGCATAGAGGGCGAAGCCATAATATCGAGAGAGCCACTGACGGAGACTGCAGGCCGAGTCTTCGGCGGCGTCATACCCGGAGGCTAGGGCCCGACTGAGGATGGCGCCGACTGCCTCGCGCGGCCAGCGATAGGTGGCGCGGCGGACTTCGACGTAGCGACAACGCTCGACGTCGAAGCGCAGTTCGGCCATCACCCATCCTCGCTGCTCGTCGTCCAGCAAGAGCAGACGCCGGCCGTGCTGCCAGACGAAGGGTGTCGGTGCGCGATGCACCGTCTCCGCCACGGTTGCAGTCGATCGACGCTCCGCGCCGCCAGGTTCTTCTCCGTCCGGCGTCCGCGACGTCCCATCGACGTCTTCCGCGTCACGTGCGCCGCCCGGTTCGTCGATTGAAGGCGTTCGCTGCGCCATAGGAGGCCTCATCGTTGGCTGTAAGCCATGTTTCAGGCATCACGTACACGGACGAAATAATCGCCGGCGAACTTGATCGCCGCCGGGGGCCGTCTTGGCGGGCTTTAGGGCGTCCGCCCGACGCCTAACGTGAAACTCTCTACCACTCCGGTGCAGAGCGTAGCATTCGTGCCCAACCGCCTGCAAGGTTGAAGCCCAGCCGAAACCTTCGTCTTCGCAGATTTGCCTGTTTCGACGCTGTTTTACCCATTCTCGACCGCGATATCTGCCGTCTGGATCACCTGTCCGTCGACGCTGATGGAAATAGCGTAGCTCCCATCCGGCCAGGGCTCGTCGGATCGTGTCAGATGGAACTCGACCCAGCCGGCCGCAATTCCGTATGGTGAAACGGCAGTGGTGGTCAGGCGGTCAAGAGAGGTTGAATTGTAGGTCCATTCCGCGATCAGGATCGTGTTCGGAGGGAGATTGCGGACAGGCAGCGCGGCATAGAGCGTCGGTGCATCAGCCGGAAAGGAATCGACCGCGCCCGTCGGGGCCTTCGTCCGGGCATCGACCGCGGCCGTCCAGACCACCGCGCCGATCTCGAGAGACATTGGCGGAGTCCGCGTCAGTGCCGGTCCGGCGGATGTCGCAACGACACCCGCCGTTGCCGAGGAATCGGCGCCACTCATCGGAATGAGGGCAGTGGGGGTGAAATCGTTCGCCGCGTCGTCACCGCCGCAGCCGGCAAGCAGCACTATGAGCCCAAGCGTAAGGGCAAGACAAAGGTGCCGGCAGTCGATGCGATCCCGGCCGCATGCATTGGTGAATCGATCCACGGAGGCGCTGTCCGGCGAAGAGCGAGTCAGCCCGGGCGGATGAGCCCGGCAGGTCAGTGTACCGCGACCGGGGCCGCAATCAGCGACGTGAGGGGCGCAACGCGTCGGCGAGTCCGTCGCCGAGCAGGGAGAATCCGATGCCCGTCACCACGATCGCCAGTCCGGGGAAGACGCTCATCCACCAGGCGGTGGCCATGAAGGTTCGGCCTTCGGTAATCATGGCACCCCACTCGGGCGCCGGCGGCCGGGCGCCGAGACCCAGGTAGCTGAGGCTAGCGGCGAGGACGATATAGAGGATGACGTCGGCCATGGCGTAGACGAGCGCGGAGGAGATGACGTTGGGGAGGATATGGCGGCCGATGATGCGCGGGTCACGCATCCCCATCGCCTGCGCGGCCTCGACGTATTCCCGGTGTTTGGCGACCAGGATCTCACCGCGCAAGAGTCGTGCATAACTGACCCAGGCAACCATCGCGACGGCAATGTACATGTTCCTCAGCCCCGGTCCGAGGACAGCGACGATGGCGATGACGAGAATCAGGAATGGAAACGCCTGGACGATGTCGACGACGCGCATGAGGAGAGTATCGATCTTCCCTCCGTAGTAACCGGCAATGCACCCCAGGAAGATGCCGATCAGGAAGGGTGAAAGCACGCTGAGGATGCCGACCTGAAGATCGATCCGGGCGCCGTAGATCACACGGGAGAAGATGTCTTTACCGAGATTGTCCGTACCGAGGACGTGCTCCCGGCTCGGCGGTTTCAGGCGCGCGTTGTAGTCGGTTTCCTGCGCTCCGCGGGGGGCGACCAGGGGTGCCAATATGGCGACAAGGACGATGGCGAAGACGATCGCGCCTCCGGCCAGGAGGTTGCGTTGTCGGAAGGCGGCGAAGCGAGACCGGCGCCGCCTGGAGACGCTTTCCAGGACGGATTCAGCGCCCGCGCGTTCTGCGACTGAGGCGGCAGTCATGACCTCATCCCAGCCGCACGCGGGGGTCGAGGAAGGTATAGGTGAGATCGGTCGCGAGATTGACGACGATCACCAATGCCGCGAAGATCAGTGTCATCGATTGGACCACCGGGTAATCGCGCGCACCGATCGAATCGACGAGGAGCGCGCCCGCGCCCGGCAAACTGAAAACCCGCTCGACAATGACGGTCCCACCCATCAGATAGCCAACCGACAGACCGAGCAAGGTCACCGCCGGGATCAGAGCGTTCCGTAGGACGTGCGCCATCACGACGACCTGCTCGCCGAGTCCCTTCGCCCTCGCGGTTCGGACGTAGTCGGCGCTCATCGCCTCCAGAATGCTACCGCGCAATGAACGCACCAGAATCGGTGCGATGCTGAGCGAGATCGTCAGGGCCGGCAAGAAGAGGTGGTGCAGGTGATCGGCGAGGCCCTCGCCATAGCCGGAGACGGGAAAGAAATCGAGTTTGATACTGAAGAAGATCAGCAGCAAAATCCCGACCCAAAAAGCCGGCATCACCATCGTCACCATCAAAAGCGAGCGGACGATCTGGTCGAAGATGCTGTCCTTCTTCAGCGCCGCCGCGATGCCGAGGGGTAGGGAAATCGCGATCGTCAGCACCGTCGCATAGCCGATCAGGAAGAGCGAGACACCGATCCGCTTCTGGATCAGTGAGGCGACGCTCTGCTTGTACTTGATCGAGTCG
>JAXDKI010000005.1:0-17010 GCA_034667245.1 Thermomicrobiales bacterium
GCCCTAAACAACGCTGCTGTTCAATACGGCGATTTAGAGATGCCAATCCGTGCTGTAGAGCACTATCAAAGGGCAAATGCTGGGGATTACACTCTCGCAGCCGCGAACCTGGCTTACCTTTATTTGCAGGTAGGGTTTGAAGATGATGCCACGAAGCTCCTTGACAAGGCCAAAGTAAAAGAGGATCCCCACCCGAACGTATTCCGCGCTGCTGCCCGCATTGCAGAGCAAAACGACAAAGAAGATCAGCGCAAAGAACAAGTCCTTGCGTTTGCCAGACAAGAGCAGCAGTACCTGCGGGTACTCGGAGCACATTGCCTGTTTTTTAGTCAAGACTCTAGTTCACCAGTTGTAGGTGCTTGTTTACTTCCTGTAGAGTTCGTGGCTACTTTTGTCCTGATTGGCGCAAGTATCAAAGCGACATGGTTTGATGCATCTAAGGAGTATACGTTAACCGGTAAGGTACTCGGCAGCGGTGTCGAAATTTCATCGATTAATCGGAATGCTCCTGGCAGTTACTTCAGTGAAACAACGGCTGAGAGGGGATATGCCTATGTCTCAGACGACCGGCAAACCATGGATTTATTCATGGTAAAAGATCAAAAGGGCGAGCGGCTGCGGTTGCGACGGCAAAGCTCCTGAGTCATCGCCGCGCAGCCAAACGAGACTCGATGTCGGGGGTGGTCGGGGCCTTGATTTGCTGCGGATGGTTGATCTTTGGCTGGGGGCCGGTGACTTTCTTCGTCCTCTCGTCGCTCCTGTAACCACTCAGTCATCTACAGGGGCATGTTCATCCCTTCGCAAAGCGCTTGCCGTGCTATGCTGTGACCATCTGGCACAAGTGCACCGGTCCCCGTATACTTGAGTCATTCGCATGCGCTATTTGGTTTTGGTGAGGGAACTATCTGGTCGAATGACAAATTAGTGGCTAAAACCGACCAGATGGTCCCGATTGACTCTACGAGTCCTCATTCCGGTCTTGTGGGGCGCACGGCGACCCCGTCAGGCAACCATTGCACGGGAGAGTCTAGGGGCCATCTGTCCGCTTATGATTGCGGTCCTGCGGACCATATCGAACGAATAGCTAAGGAGGAGCAGATGGGGGAGCGGCGGGTCGGACGACGCAGCGGGCTAACGTCTTATGGCGACGAGGGCTTCAGCACCTTCATGCGCCGCTCCTTCGCCAAAGGCATGGGCTACACGGACGAGGACCTGCGGCGCCCGGTCATCGGCATCTGCAACTCGTGGAGCGAGCTCAACCATTGCAACAGCAGCCTGCGGACGCTCGCCGAAGCGGTCAAACGCGGGGTCTGGCAGGCCGGCGGGTGGCCGCTGGAGTTCCCAACCATCTCGCTCGGCGAGATCTTCATCAGTCCGACTGCCATGCTCTACCGCAACCTGATGGCGATGGACACCGAGGAGATGATTCGCGCCCAGCCGATCGACGGCGTCGTGCTCCTCGCCAACTGTGACAAGACGACGCCGGCCCAGTTGATGGGAGCAGCGAGCGCCGACCTGCCGGCGATCATGCTGACCGGCGGTCCGATGCTGAACGGGCGCTGGCGAGGTCAGGATCTCGGGGCATGCACCGATTGCCGGCGGTATTGGACGGAGTACCGCGCCGGGACGATCGGGGAGTCGGAACTGGGAGAACTTGAGGAGGCCCTCTTTCGATCGGCCGGTCACTGCATGGTCATGGGCACCGCCAGCACGATGGCCTCGATCGCGGAGGCGATCGGCATGATGCTGCCCGGCGCCGCGGCTATCCCAGCGCCCGATTCGGGTCGCCTCCGCGTTGCCGAGGAGACCGGCCGCCGCATCGTCGCGATGGTGAACGAGGATCTCCGACCATCGCGGATTCTCACCCGTGAGGCGTTCGAGAATGCCATCCGGGTCTGCGTCGCCATCGGCGGGTCGACGAACGCGGTCGTGCATCTGGCCGCGCTCGCGCGCCGTGCCGGCATCGACGTGCCGCTTGACCTGTGGGACGACCTGAGTCGCGAAACGCCGATGGTAGCGAGTCTACGGCCGGCCGGAAAGTTTCAGATGCAGGAGTTGCACGAGGCAGGCGGCATCCGCGCGGTGATGCGCGAGCTCCTGCCACTGTTGCACGGGCAGGCGATGACCGTGACCGGCAAGTCAGTCGCGGAAAACGTCGGGGCGGCGGCAGAGTCAAATCGGCGTGACGTCGTCGCAACGCTCGACAGGCCCTTCGCGCCAGAGGGCGGGATCGCGGTCCTGCGCGGGAACCTGGCGCCGGATGGAGCGATCATCAAGCACGCCGCAGCCTCCCCGCACCTCCTGCAGCACAGGGGGACCGCCATCGTCTTCGACTCGGTGGACGAGATGACCCGACGCATCAATGACCCGGAGTTGCCGGTCACGGAGAAGAGCGTCCTGGTCTTGCGGAATGCGGGGCCGGTTGGGGGTCCCGGCATGCCGGAGGCAGGAATGATTCCGATTCCCGCCAAACTGCTGGCCGCAGGGATCCGAGACATGGTCCGGATTTCGGACGCCCGCATGAGCGGGACCGCCTACGGAACGGTCGTCCTCCACGTCGCGCCCGAGGCTGCGGTGGGAGGCCCTCTCGCCGCCGTGGCTGACGGCGACGAGATCCTTCTCGACGTGCCGGCGCGGTCTCTGTCGCTCCTCGTTTCCGATGCAGAGATTGCTCGCCGGTTGGCCGAGCCCCGGCAGTTCGCCAACGGCACGTCCGCGAAGCGCGGCTACGGGTGGCTGTACGCCAACCACGTCCTTCAGGCCAACGACGGGTGCGACTTCGACTTCTGCGCAGCGGACTGGGACGGGGATCGGCGGCTAGTGTAAAAGCTGGGCACCGATTGGTGGCTTGCCCTATGTGAATCCGAACCTGCCGGCGCGCAAGCCTGATGTCCTGGCCGTTATCGCTACCGCAGGGAGTGGAGCAAAAGACCGGCGACGCCACCGAGGACGACGAGCCAAGCGGAATTGACGTTATGTCGAATCAGGAGGTAGGCCGACCCAATGGCAAGCAGGGCGGTCGGCAGATCGACGATCGCGTCGCGACCGAGATCGATCGTGACCGCCGCCATCAACCCGATCGCGGCGACGTTGACGCCGTCCAGCAGTCGCCCCAGCACGGCCCGCTGCCGCAACCGTGGCACGAGCGGACCGACGATCGCCACGAACACGAACGCCGGCAGAAAGATGGCGATCGTTGCGAGCACGGCGCCGGTGAACCCGCCAACGACGTAGCCGACGAAGGTCGCCGTCGTAAACACCGGACCGGGTGTCACCTGCCCGACCGCGACGGCGTCCAGCAACTGCTGCTCGGTGAGCCAGCCGTATCGCACGACAAAGTCGTTGCGGAGGAAGGCGAGGAGTACGTAGCCGGACCCATACAAAACGGACCCGATCTTGACGAAGGTCAGAAAGAGCCGAAGTGCCGTGTAGGGCACTTTCGCGTCAGCCGCGGCAGCTGCGAGACCCATCAGCGACGGCACGGCGACGGGGGCCAGTCCTCTCACCGCACTCACGTGTCGCTTGAATTCCCCGACGGCCTGGCGCAGACCGACGAGCAGTAGGGCCCCGCCGAAGAGCAGCACGATCTCATTTGCGCCGGCTAGATAGAGCGCAAGCACACCGACCGCGATCGACCCGCTCGTCACGTCTTTGATCGCCGTCCGGCCGAGGCTCCAGAGGGCCTGTCCCACGACGGCGATGATCACCGGCTTGATGCCATCAAGGAGCCATTCACCGCGAGGAGTTGTTCCGTACCGCACGTACAGCCAGGCAAAGAACATCGTGATGGTGGCCGCCGGAACGATGAACGCGATGCCGGCGAGCACGAGACCCCGTCCGCCGGCGCGGTTCTGACCGACGTGCATCACCATCTCGGTGGAATTCGGTCCGGGAATCAGATTCGTGACGCCCAGCAGATCGAGGAAGTGCTGATCGGACAGCCACGCCCGTCGCGCCACGACTTCGTGTCTAAGCATCGCGATGTGCGCAGCGGGCCCGCCAAACGCGGTAATGCCTAGTTTGAGCGACAATCCGACAACGGACCGCAGCCGATCTTCACGTTCCTCTGAGTCTTGCTCGCCGCCGGGCATCCGTCTCCCTATCCGAACCGGCCGTCTTCGTGCTTCATGACGCAAGAGCCTACCGGAAGGTCGACCATCCCGCTCGCCATCGCACGGACCGCCGCGTTGAAGCGCCGGCACGTCCCCTGCGACAATGAGCGAAGACGTTGCGTTCTTTCGGAGCAGAAAGGAACCGTGTGAGTCAGCTCCTGCTCGGCCGGAAGGCCGTCAAAGCCCGTCAACTCCGCCCCGGGGAGGGCATCGCGGTCGAAGTCAAGACCGGACAGATTCTTCAGATCGCGTCCGTCAAAGGGAAACAGGTCGCCGACTTCGTCGCGTTCAACCTCGACGACCGTGCCGAGGCGCTTTCAACCGCGGTCACCCGTGCAAAGAACAATTCGATCATGCTTCAGAATGGGATGAAGCTCTACTCCAACCGTCGAAACGCGTTGCTGGAGCTTGTCGAGGATACGGTCGGACGGCATGACATGCTCTTCGCCGCTTGCGATCCCCGACGGTACAAGGACGACTTTGGACTCGAGGACCACCCGAACTGCCGCGAGGCGCTGACCAACGCGCTCTCCGACTACGGCGTCGGCTACGACCAGATCCCCGACCCCATCAACTGGTTCATGAACGTCTCGATTCTGCAACGGGGTGAGTTGGAGATTCGGGAGTCTCTCGCCGACCGAAACGACTACGTACTCCTCACCGCCCACATGGACATCGTCGCCGCGGTTTCGGCCTGTCCCCAGGACCAGAACGCGACCAACGGCGGCGCCCCTACGGACATTCTCGTCCGCGTCTATCAATAGGCGAAACACACATTACCGGACAATGAATGCGCGGCACAGGTCTTCTGTGCCGCGCCTCTCGTTGCTCGGTTCCAGCGGCCGCTGCCGCGGGTTGGGGCGACGGACTATCCGGGCCGATGGTCGCGGTTTCCTGGTCGGTAGAAGTCGTTCAGGCTCGCATCGCGCGAGCGTCGCTTCTGCGATCGCTGCTAAAACACCCAGATCAGCAAGAGGATGATGAGGATCAGGAGAAGCGCTCCGCCACCGATATACATTGCTGCCTCCTTTGCATTGTCACGTCCGCCTGATTCGCAAGACTCCCCGTCCCTCGGCGGAGTCGTCAATACCAGCGCAGAAACCGTGCCACCTCTTGCTGAGCACGTAACCGATGTCACATACCGGAGTTCTGGGGAGCGGTCCGAAGGTGACGAGTCCAATGTCGAGAGATGCGCAACCGAGTTCCTTAGAACAGCAGGAAGACGAGAAGGAGGACCAGAACCACGGTCGTGCCCGCCACCACCAAATACACGGGCTCCACGTCGTTCAGTCGTTTTCGGTTCATCCGACCCTTCCCCGGACGCCAAACTCCGAATCTGGCGGACTGCCTCTAAAGGTCAGAGGATCGCGGAGAAACAGCGACGCCGACAACCGCTTGCGCAGTCGTCGGCGTCGTGCCCGAAGCGTCGGTCCGTCCATGTCGACTCCGCAAGGGAGTCGGGACGACTCGGTTGTGGCACGGCGCGATTGCTCGCTCCCGACGCCACGTGAACCCCGGACGAACCAGCGAGCGGCCGAGTCGTCCGTCCCGACGCTCCGTGTGCGAGGCGTTGCCGCCTCACCCGGTGTCGCCGTTCGCTCAGCAGGCTTGGCGCGATGCTGAGCAGGTTCCCGATTCGGGCTGGAGTTGGGTCTTTCGACCGCCCTACCGCCCAGTCTTGCAGGTTTGGATTGCTCCGGCTCCTGCATTCGCCCGCTTTCGCGAGCGCCGTCGCTTCAGTACGTACACTCTATCAGCGCTGTGCCGGGTTGTCAATACCCTCGGCCGGTCAATTTTAAAGGTGTTTGCGAGACCCGCTCAGGCCCCTTGCAGCGACCAGAATCGTTCGGCTGCGACGTCGCCACCTGACGCCATCGCGTAGGCCCTCAGCAACCCCTCGATCTCCTCTCGTGAGCTCCCGGAATCGACGTAGGAGAACACTGTCGCCAGCTGAGACGGATAGGCAAGAATCGCCGCGATTTTCGCCTCCCAGGTCGCCGTCACGTCGACGATGGCACGGACCACGAGCGGTACGCCGGCCGACGCCACGCGCTGCTCCGGCGCTCTGGGACGAAGCGCGTACGGCAGATCCTCGTAGAACCAGACGTCCCAGCCTCCTCGCGCGAGGGTGAGACCCGCCGCGAACGCCTGTTGGTGATCGACGTGCTGACCGATAGCAAGGGGCGCATAGATTCGCGTTGTACCGCGTTCGCCGTCGTCCAGAACGAGTTCGGCGATGATCTCGCTGGGCAGCGCTGCCTCAGCCTCATCGGCCGACGGCGTCCCGAATAGGACGTCGTTGCTCGTGTAACGCGCGCCGCGGTAAATGGCGTCGCGGAACGGCAAGAACACGTCCTTCGTCCCAAGGATCGCCCCGGCCGCCGCTTCCTCGGCCCGCCGCCCTGCGATAACCTGAGCGGCGTCAAGTCCCCAGCCGCGGTGCATCGACTCGGCAAATGCGGTCAGGGGCACCGCGGGATCGGGGTAATCGCCGAAGATGAGCGCTATTTCGGGCCGGCAACCCGCCTGCGACAGCAGGGCGGCGGTGCCGCCGCACGACAACGCGATGTCATCGTAGTGCGGCGACAGGAAGATGTGCCGCGCCGGCGCCGTGACCTCCTCGACCGCCATGTGTCGTCCGCTCATTGCCCCCCTCCCGCTCGCCCGGCGCTTCCCACGCCGACATACCGAACCCGCTCATCCCCCACCCGCCGCGTGACCCGGCGCTGGTCCAAATACTCGAGCGTCGCCTGGGCGTACTTCCGGCTCGTGCCGAAGTGATCGCGGAACCCGGCCAACGTCACGCTGCCCTCCCGATCGATCAGCGCCAGGACCTCGCGCTCGATCGCCGCATAGGCGTCCGGGGCGAAGATCACGCCCTCGGCGACCTTGACGACCTCTCCCCGGTCGACGAGTGCCCCGAGCGTCTCGCCGTCGACGCCGAATTCGGTCGGGGCGGGCGGAGAGTGGGGCTCGGCAGTTAGCGCCGCCAGGTAACGGTCGGCCAGACCCCGACGGCGTGCATCAAGCACGATCGAAAAATTGGGGAGCCGCACCGTCTGCCCATCATCGGCGAGGACCCCGTCCCGGACCGCGGTCGCGAGCACGTCGTCGAACAGACGGGGTGGTCCCGGGAGCTTGACGCGGCTCTTTAGCTCTTCCTTCGGCATCCCCCTGCGGAGTGGTTGCGCCGCGTGGAACGCCGCGACCGCCTCGCGGAACCCCACGCTCAATCGTAGCCACGTCGTCGTCGCCACGACGAAGCTGCCCGGCTTCGGTAGTCCGGCACCGCCGCCCAACACCCGAATGTCGCCTTCGGCGCTGAGCGTCTCCAAAGCCGCGTCGATCTGCTCCTCGGATAGCCCTGCCGGGTGGGCGGCGCGTAAGGCCCGAACCTCGCGCGGCCCCTCTTCGAGCTCCTGAAGCACGATCTCGTCGGGACTGCCAACCGCCAGCGTCTCCAGGGCGCTGAGCACCTCGGGGCGGAAGCGCTTGTGACGCGGCGGTGCCGGGTCGATCACCAGCCCACCGCCGATCGTCACACTCGGGGAGGGCCGGCGAACGATGAATCGATCTCCGCGAAGCACCGCCACCGGCTCCCGAAACCGAAGCTGCACCCATGCTTTTTCGCCGGGGACGATCTCCTCGCGGTCGAGCAGTGTCAACCAAGCCGGCACCTCGGCGGCACCGACGAAGAAGTCGACCTGGTCGTTTTGCTTGAGCGCGACCGGCGCATCGTCGAGGAGTCGGATCTGGACGTCGATCCGCTGCGTCGCACGCACGACGCCCGGGGCGGTGAGGAGATCCCCACGGCGCAACTCTTCGACTGACAGATTCGCAACGTTAACTGCCAACCTGCTGCCGGGCTGGGCGCGCTCAACCTTCGCGCCGTGTGTCTGCAATCCGCGGACCCGGGTCGGCACGTCCCTCGGGAGGAGGCGCAGCTCCTGGCCAACCGCCAGTTCACCACCGAGCAATGTGCCGGTGACCACCGTGCCAAACCCGGCGACCGAGAAAACCCGGTCGATCGGGAGTCGCGCCGCGCCGCCGCCGGGCCATGGCGTCGCGCTTTCCAGCACCTTATCGAGGATTCCCACCAGCTCCGGAAGCCCTTCTCCCCTCAGTGCCGACACCGGTACGATCGGCGCGCCTGCCAGCACCGTACCGGCAAGCTGCTCGCGCACCTCTTCGCTGACGAGGTCGAGCCATTCGGCATCGACCGCATCGGTCTTCGTGAGGACGACGACGCCAAGACCGACTTCGAGCAGGTCGAGGATCGCGAGATGCTCCCGAGTCTGGGGCATCGGCCCCTCATCGGCGGCGATCACGAGCATCGCCGCGTCGATCCCGCCGACGCCCGCCAGCATGTTCTTGATGAAGCGCTCGTGCCCCGGCACGTCGACGATGCCGATTTGTCGGCCACTGGGGAGTGTGAGGTGCGCGAACCCAAGGTCGATCGTCATCTGCCGCGCCTTCTCCTCGGCGAGGCGGTCGGGATCGATTCCCGTCAGCGCTTTGACCAGCGTCGATTTGCCATGATCGACGTGCCCCGCCGTGCCGACGACGTACGTTTGAGACGAGCGGGAAGCTGTCATCGGGGAACGCCGACCAAAACGGAGCGTCTCATCGCCGCAGAGGCCGACCGAGATGTCGACCCTTGATTTGTACGGCGAAGCGGGCTACGTGACCAATCAATCATTGTGAAACGTCAGTCCGTCGTGAAGAGAAGTGAAGGGCGGACCCGTCCCTAGAAGAACTGCGGTCCGCCCCACAGTCTATACCGCCGCACCGACTGGCGTTACGCCGACAAGAGGACCTCGTCCAGCGCGTAGATCCCCGCCTCCTCCTCGGCGAGCGCGGCGTGTAAAGCCAGCCCTTGGCGGTAGATACGTGCCAGCTCCGCCGGCGTGATCGTCTGCGAGGCGTCACACCTTGCTGCTTCCGGGTTCGGATGGACCTCGACGATCAGACCGTCCGCCCCGGCGGCGAGACCGGCAAGCGACATCCGGTGCACCAGGGACCGCCGGCCGGTACCGTGACTCGGATCGACGATGACTGGGAGGTGCGAGAGCTCTTTCGCCAGCGGCACGGCGTTGAGATCGAGGTTGAATCGGAAGGCAGGATCGAACCCGCGGATACCGCGCTCGCAGAGGACCACGTCCGCGTTGCCCCCGGCCAGGATGTACTCGGCACTCATCAGCCACTCTTCGACCGTAGCGGAGAAGCCTCGCTTCAGCAGCACCGGCTTGTCGATCTTACCGACACGGCGCAGCAGCGGGAAGTTCGCCATGTTCCGCGCCCCGATCTGAAGCATGTCCGCGTACTCGGCGACGAGCTCGACCTGATCGGGCTCTAAGACCTCCGTCACGACCGGCAAGCCGGTCGCCTCGCGAGCGGCCGCCAGGCAGCGTAGACCTTCCTCTCCAAGTCCCTGGAATGCGTACGGGGAAGTCCTCGGTTTGAATGCGCCACCGCGCAGGATCTCGGCGCCGGCCGCCTTCACGGCGCGGGCGGCTTCGATGATCTCGTCTCGCCCCTCGACGACACACGGACCCGCCATCAGCACCGGTCGCCCGCCGCCGATCGCGACGTGCCCGACGCGAACGACTGTGCCCTGCCGGTGTTCGTTGCTCGCGAGCATGTATGGTCGATGCTTCGTGTGGACCTGGTCGATACCGGGAAGAGTCAACGCGTCCGGTGGCAGGCTGCCGTCGATGCCGACGACGGCCCCGCCGCGATCGTCGGCCAGTGTGCGGGCGCTGAGCCCGAGACTTGCCGCCGTCGCCAGCAAGCTGGCAGTGGTCGAACGTGGGGCTTCCGGCGTGACGGTGACGATCATGGCGGGATCTCCTCTCGGTTGCACCAGTGTTCTGGACAACAAAAAAACCGAGGCGCTTGCCTCGGTCCCCGACGTTGCTGGTTCTTTGCTTGGAACGTGACTACCGCATGCGCGCCTCACGCCCCGCCAGCAACGCCGGGGGTGCATAATAGGTAAAGGAGAACCAATAACCGAACTGCCACGACATTCCTGCCGCCGGCACCTCAGCCAAGTTCAACTTCACCAGACCGCATCGCGTTTCCATGCGCGATACGCTACCGGCTAAGCTCGCCCCTGTCAACCCCCGGTGCGCGGTAAACTCACGTCAATCTCGGGCCAGGTGCCCGCCCACACATCCCTTTTGGAGCGACGCGACGACATGCAAAGCAACCCAGGACAACTCCTCAGCTTTACCCTCAACCCCAAACTGGACGCCGCGCTCCAATCGGGCTGGGAGGCGTGGTACGACACCGCGCGGTCCGAGGGACCCATGCGCGTTACCGCCTGGCTCGCCCAGCGGTTGCGCAATCCGGCACTGAAGGCCGACCTCCGGGATACCATCGAGTCGCTCCTCTCGAGCGACGAGAGCGAGGAACGCGCACTCGCCCTTTCCGAGATTGCCGAGATCGCGGAGGGGCACGACGATCTCGTTGCCGATACGCTGTGGGAGGGCGTTCTCGCCGCCGGGCTCGAATCCGACGACCCCGACCTCATCTTCGAGGCCACCTCCCATCTGGCGGCCATCGCCGAGGACCACGGCGATCCGCTCGCCGCCGCCGAGTACTACCTCGACTTCCTCAACTGGCGCCGGCATGACGACCACGCGAGCGACGCCGAGGCGGTGGAGTCGGCATTTGACGAGATAATCCGCCTCGCCGAGCTCGACGGTGATCGCCGCGCGGCCGCGCTGTTTGGGTTCCGCCAGGCGCAGTTCACCCGCCTGGCAGAAGCGGACGAGGAGCGCGCTTCCAGTGGCGACTGGGAATCGGAGCCGGCCCCGTATCAGAGTTGGGCCTGACCGTAAGGCAAGAAGATGAGACCCTTCCCGTCTCGTAAGTTTCGGCAGCGAACGCTGTTTTTTGGTACCTTGCTCGCAGCGTTCGCGGCGAACGCCGCCCGTTGGGGGCCGGCACGGGAGTGTTCGTGGCCGTTCCCCGCCACTACTCAGAGGAGGGAACGAAGAGCATGGCACACCAACTGCCCGATCTTCCGTACGACTACAACGCGCTGGAGCCGCACATCGACGAGCAGACGATGCGGATCCACCACGACAAGCACCACGCCACCTACGTCACCAACCTCAACAACGCTATCCAGGGTAACGCCGACCTCGAGAACCTGAGCGCCGAGGAACTGATCAAGAACCTCTCACGAGTGCCCGAGGACAAGCGGACGGCCGTCCGCAACAACGGCGGCGGCCACGTCAACCACACCATGTTCTGGGAGATCATGGGTCCCGGCGGCGGCGGCGCCCCGACTGGTGCGCTCGCCGCGGCGATCGACCGCGACCTCGGTGGATTCGATGCGCTCAAAGAGGCGGTCAACAAGGCAGGCGCCGGCCGCTTTGGGTCTGGCTGGGCGTGGCTCGTCGTCAACGACGGCAAGCTCTCGGTGACCAGCACGCCGAACCAGGACAACCCGCTGATGGACGGCTCCGGCACGCCGATCCTGGGCGTCGACGTCTGGGAGCACGCCTACTATCTCAAGTACCAAAACCGCCGTCCCGATTACCTCAATGCCTGGTGGAACACGGTCAACTGGAACGCGGTCGCCGATCGCTACTCCAGAGCTGGCGGCCAGTAGTCGAGCGACGACCGAAGACAGACAATAGGCAAACGGGCCGCTGTCGCGAGTCGTTCCCATGCAGCGAAGACGCGGCGGGAGGGGTATGATCCCTCCCGCCGCGTTTTGTTGTCGGGAGGAATGAAGTATGACCGCGTCGTTCGATCTGGTCATTCGCAACGGCACGGTCGTCACGGCCGACGCGAGTTGCTCGGCAGACATCGGGATTCGGGGCGAATCGATTGCCCAGCTCGGCGGGGAGATGATCGGCGCCAGGGAGATCGATGCCAGGGACAAGCTGGTGCTGCCGGGCGGTGTCGACGCACACGTTCACCTGACGCCGTCCGAAGATATGCTTGCCGGTCCGCGCTGGTGCGACGACTTCATCTCGGGCACGCGCGCCGCCGCCGCGGGCGGCATCACGACAGTCGGCAACATGACCTTCCCCCGCGGGCGAGAGTCGCTCGTTGAGGCGATCGCGCGGGAGGCGGCGGAGGCCGAGCACTCCGCGATGGTCGACGTCATCTTGCACCCGGTGCTGACCGATCCCGCAACGCAACCACTCACCGACATTCCGAAGCTCGCCGCCGCGGGTCACACCTCGCTGAAATACTTCATGAGCTTCGGTGGCTTTACGACCGACCCCGCGTCATACCTCGAAGCTATGCGCCTGGCGCACAAGTCCGACATGATTACTCTCGTCCACTGCGAAGATGCGGCAGTAATGGCGCACGCGCTCGATCGTCTCCTGGCGGAAGGTTTCGGTGCGATCGCGAACTACCCCAGGTCACGGCCGGTCGTGGCAGAGGTGAGCGCGACCGCGCGGGCAATCGCATTCGCGGAACTGACCGGCGCACCGACCTACATCGTTCACCTCTCCTGCGCCGGCGCCCTCGACGAAGTTCGTCGCGCACGGGAACGCCACGCCGGACTCTGGATCGAGACGCGACCGCTCTATCTCTACCTGACTGAGGAGCGGTTCGCCGAGCCGGATGGGGCGAAGTACGTCGGTCAGCCGCCGCTCCGCACGACCGCCGACGTCGAGGCACTTTGGCGCGGCCTCGCCGCCGGAGAGATCGACACCGTCTGCACCGACCACGCCGCGTGGCACTACGCGGACAAGGTCGTTCCCGGCATGACGGTCGCCACCGTCCGTCCCGGCGTCGCCGACCTCGAGACGCTGATGCCGATGCTCTTCTCCGAGGGCGTGGTGAAGGAAAAGATCACCCTTCAGCGCTTCGTCGCGGTCACCGCGACGAACGCGGCCAAGCTCTTCGGTCTGTTTCCCCGCAAAGGGACCATCGCCGTCGGTGCCGACGCCGACCTGGCGATCTGGGATCCGAGCCGCACCAAGCCGATTCGAGCGGCCGAGTTCCAATCGAATGCGGATTACTCGCCCTACGAGGGGTGGGAGATCACGGGTTGGCCCGAGGTCACCATCAGTCGAGGAGAGATCGTGCTCGAGCAGGGACAGGTGCTGGGCGCGCCCGGGCGGGGCCGCATCCCGAGACGCGGCCCCACGCTGGCGGCCTGAGGGGTGACGCGCCTACCCTGGTAACCAGCGCGGTCGCTCTGGGCGCGGACTACCTCAGATCGGCGAGGAGTATCAACCGGTCGCTGCTCGGACTGTAGAACGCTCGGACCGGGTCGACGCCCTTGAGAAGAACGAACCCGACTGCCCCACCGGCTGTTGTCGCCGGCGGGATCTCCTGGTAAGCGAAGCCGGGTTCGACCGGCGGATCGCCGAGATCGACTCCTGTCGCATACGTCGCGAACCCGTCGGCATCCTGGAGGAAGATTCGCCCGGGATCGAATTGCCAGGGGTTAGTCCCGGTGTTCTCCACGCTGACGCTGAGCAGGACGAAGCGGTTCCCTCGTGCGGGCGGAGAGTTCGGACGGTATCCCGTGAACGGGTCAGTGACCTTGGCAACCGTGACTGTGCCAACTTCAACGCCTTCGACACTGAGAACCGAGACCGCCGTCCCCGGTGCTGGATCGCCGCAGCCGGCACCCCCGGCCGTCGGCGTCCCCTGCTGGGCCGAGGCCGACCTACCGGCCGCTCCGGCACCCGCTGCCAGCGCCGCCGCCAACGTCCCGCCGGCAATCTTGCCGAGCGCCCTCCGTCTCGTCGTCGATCCCGCCAGCGGCTTCGTTTTTCGCGCAACGTCCAGCTCGTCCATGTTGCGAACCTCCTGCCCGTCGGCACAAGTCGGTCGTAGCAGTATTCCCGCGGAACCTGGAGCTTTCCCTAGATTCTCTCACAAATAGGATCAAAGTTCGACGTTGCGCGACGCCGGCTAGGATCCGGCCCGCCGCCTGAACCGCCGTCGTTCGGTCGGCTCGTCGACGCGCTCGCGGGGGACTGAGGCCTCCTGCACGAGCGGTTGCAACACGCCGATGAGCGACGCCAGCAGTCCGGCAGTCTGATTTGCCTTCGCGGCGTCGAGGGGCTCAAGAGGGAGCAAGTAGAAGAAATGGCCCCACGACGCAGTCCAGCGTTCGAGCTCGACCTCCGCCCCGAGCCGATGCTTCAGCTCGACGATGCGCGCGTCGAAGAACTGGAGGTAGGCGGCGGTACTCGTCGGACCGTCTTCGAAATGGAGTCCGATCTCGATCGTCCCACGATGGCTGTTCGGCCAGACCTCGAAGTGCACACGCTCGTTGTCGAAGTGGACCTTGAGCAAATGCCCATGCGCGCGGGCCTGGAATGACCGCAACTCGGATGAGACAGAGCCACGGACCCGGACGACGACGCGATCGAAAAACGCCTTCCGAGACAGAGCCGCTCCACGCGATTGGCGGCCCGCGGAAAGCTCCTCCGTGACGGAATCGCCGGGCTCTTGTCCAACCTGTCGTATGTCAACCGCCACATCGACGCCCTGCTCGTCCATCCAAGTAGTGTACGAGGTTGCGCTGGTCCAAGGTGTCACGTTCGCGCGGTGGGGTGCCAATCGTATCAACCCTCATGGGTATCGTCGGGGGATGGCATTTCCCGCGGATCGATCTACGATGCTGATGCACCAGACGCGAGCAATCGGGGCTCGCGGGTCATCTCCTCTCCCTCCTCGGGGGTCGCCTGCGCAGGCGGCCCCCGTTTTGTGCCCAGCACCTTCTCGCCACGCCTGCTGCTCCTTCACCCCGCCATCCGCCTCCGCATTCGCACCTGAAACGAGAACCACAACTCGTCGCCCCACCGCAGAGAGATGGCACGTCCCGTGCCTTTGAAGGGCCTGCGCGCATGCCGCGAAGTTCGAACGATCGAAGTCCATATACAGAGGTGTACGAGTGAGCGAAACGCCTAAAGACAAGGACGAACCTGCGCCATCGAAGATCGATCAAGTAGCCGCGAAGTCGTTCGGATTCGAGCGGTTAAGACCAGGTCAGCGAGAGGCAATCGAAGCGGTCCTCAGCGGACGCGATACTCTCGTCGTGATGCCGACCGGGAGTGGCAAGTCGGCAATCTTCCAGATCGCGGGCACGTTGACACCCGGTGCAACCGTCGTAGTATCGCCGTTGATCGCGCTCCAGCAGGATCAAGTGGAGTCGATCGAGGACCTGGAGCTCGGAGGTGCCGCCCAGATCAACTCTGCCGTCGGCGCACGCAAGCGCGAAGAGGTCCTCGCGCACCTCGAACAAGCCGAGCTGGAGTTCATCTTCCTGGCCCCCGAGCAACTCGCGAACGAGGAGACATTCTCACGGGTTCGGGACGCGTGTCCGACCCTCTTCATCGTCGACGAGGCGCATTGCATCAGCGACTGGGGGCATGACTTCCGACCCGACTACCTCCGACTGGGAGCCGCGATCGAGGAACTCGGTCACCCAACGACGATCGCACTCACCGCCACCGCCGCACCGCCGGTCCGCAGCGAGATCGTCGAGCGCCTCGGCATGCGGAGCCCGGCCGTGATCGTTCAGGGGTTCGACCGACCGAATCTCCACCTCACCGTCGAACGCCACGTCGACCAGGACGAGAAGCGGCAGGCCGCGCTCGACTGGGTTGCCGCCGCCGAAAAACCTGGCATCGTCTACGCGGCGACACGACGCGCCGTGGAAGAGGCCGCGGCCGAGCTCACAGCGCGGGGCGTCCGCGCGGTGCCCTACCACGCCGGCCTGCCCGCGGTCGAGCGCGACGCCGCACAAACGTCGTTCATGTCCGACGAGGCGGACGTGATGGTGGCGACCATCGCGTTCGGCATGGGGATCGACAAGCCGAACGTTCGCTTCGTGGTCCACCACGACGTCAGCGATTCGATCGACGCCTACTACCAGGAGATCGGCCGTGCCGGTCGCGACGGTCTGCCGGCCGAGGCCAAACTCTTCTACCACCCGAACGATCTCAACCTTCGCCGCTTTCAGGCATCCGGCGGTGCTCCCGAAGAGAAGGTTATTGAAGAACTATTAGCAGCGGTTCGAGACAACCCGACCGATCCCAACATTGCGGATCTCGCTCCGACCCTCGACCTCTCGCCACGAACCGTATCGCGCCTGGTCACCCAACTCGAGGACATCGGGGTGTTGCGCCTGAGTGCGGAGGGAAAGATCACGACCGCATCGAAAGGAGTCGGTGTAGATGAGGTCGTGAGTCGGCTCACGGAAGCTCACGAGCGTCGGCAGACGATCGAGCGCACGCGCGTTGAGATGATGCGACAGTATGCGGAGACGCAAACGTGCCGGCGCGAATTCATCTTGTCGTACTTCGGGCAGATCATCGAGCCTCCCTGCGGAAACTGCGACAGCTGCGAGGCAGGTGGCGTTCACACGTCGTTAGACGTCGCGGCGACGCCGTACCCGATCGGCAGCCTCGTCGACCATGCGGCCTGGGGCGAAGGTCAGGTAATTCGGTACGAGGATCACAAGATCGTCGTCTTATTCGAGGATGCCGGCTACCGCACGCTCTCGCTCGATGTCGTCACCGAGGAAGGCTTGCTCCGACCGGTCGGCGGGACATCCTAACCGCGCCCTCGTCCAGCAGTTGTCCGCCCATCACCCATCACACGGGTGCATAGGATAGGATCGCCAGGGTCGGGCCCCTTCGGTACCTTCGAGATCTCCCAGCAACTGGGAAATCGTCCGACGCAAAACGGGATGCACCACCTCGGGGGCAATCTCGGCGAGCGGCACGAGGACAAACGCCCGCTCGTGTAAGCGCGGATGCGGCAGGGTCAGCTCGGGATCGTCGAGGACCAGGTCGTCGTAGAGAAGCAAATCGAGATCGAGCGTGCGCGGCGCGTTCCGAAACGAGCGGGTACGCCCGAGGTTCGCCTCGATCCGAAGCAACGCGTCGAGGACGGAGGGGGC
>JAXDKI010000006.1:0-7850 GCA_034667245.1 Thermomicrobiales bacterium
GGTCCGCTGGCGCCGGTGCTCGACTTCCTCCACATCCGCGCCACGTCGCTCCTCTTCTCCGACCCGATGACCATCTTCGGCATGGCGATGTTCACCTTCCCCTTCATGGTGATGAACGTCGGCACCGCGCTCGCCAACGTCGATCCGACACTAGAGGAAGCGGCGCGCACCCTCGGGGCGCGGCCCTGGCAGGTCTTTACCCGGATTTTGTTCCCGTTGAGCGCGAGCGGCATCCTGGCCGGTTTCCTGATGTGCTTCGGCTGGAATCTCGGGGTGTTCGTCGTCCCGCTCCTGCTCGGCGGCATCCCGCAACAACGGGTCCTGTCGCTGACCCTCTATCAAAAGGGCCTGACTCAGTTCGATTATGGTCTCGCCTCCGCCATGGGCATCGTCCTGATGGTCCTGGCCTTTGGCGTCACCTGGTTATCGCTGAAGTTCTCGCGCGGCGCCTTGGGAGCGTGACGGCAATGAAGCACGAGGTTGCCCGATGAGCGCAGCAATGATGGCGACCCGACGCGGATGGGATCTGCGACCCGCCCGGTTCACGATCGTGCTGCAGCATGCCTACATCTGGGTCTGGTTGCTGCTCTTCGTGTTGCCCTTTGTCACGACCATCGTTCGCTCCCTTGAGTCAGCGGACGGAGGGCACTCGCTCGTCTCGTACCGCGCCGTCTACGGTTCGTTCAAGGGGTACCTGATCCTCTCCCTGGAAATGACGATCGCGACGATCGTCATCAATCTCCTGATCGGGATTCCGGCGGCCTACGCGATCGTTCGCCACGCCATTCCGGGCAAGCGGATCATTCTCTCGACGCTCAACCTGGCGCTCTACACGCCCGGTGCCGTGATGGGGATCAGCCTGGCGATCACCTACGCCTTCCTCTTCCATATCCCGCACAGCTACACCGGGTTGATCGCCGCGTACGTCGTCGGCACCTACCCGTTGATGCTCGTGCCGATCATCGTCGCGCTCCGCGACCTTTCGACGACCTACGAAGAAGCGGCGCGGACCCTCGGCGCCAATCGACTCCAGAGCTTCTTTCGCATCGAATTGCCGCTGCTCGGACCCGGCATCAGCGCCGGTATCCTCCTCACCTTCGTCATCGTCTTCAACGAGTTCCTGGTCACGTTGTTCATCGCCGGCCCCGGTACGACGACGGCCGCACTCCGCGTCTACGGCCTCACCCGCACCGGCTTCCTCCCGACCACCGCAGCCGTCGCCGCAACCATGCAGCTTGTCTCCTTCCTCGTCGTCCTCTTCTTCTTCAAGGCATTCGGCTCCCGTTACCTGAAGGGGACGTATCTGATCTGAGCCCTCAGCCGTCAGCTCTCAGCTGTCAGCCGTCAGCTTTTGACGGCATTCAACCTGGAGCCGCAGGACTCAGTGGACCGGCTGACGGCTGACGGCTGACGGCTGACGGCTAAGAGCTGACGGCTGAGAGCTGACGGCTGAGAGCTGACGGCTGACGGCTGAGGGCTACAGAATGTCACGTGTCCGACTCGTCGACGTCACCAAGCGCGACGGCTCGACGGTTGCCGTCGATCGCGTCAGCGCAGATATCGCCGAGGGCGAGTTCGTTACGCTGCTCGGACCGTCGGGGTGCGGCAAGACGACGACGTTGCGGATGGTCGCGGGGTTGGTCGAGCCGACCGAGGGGCGGATCTTCTTCGACGATCAGATCGTCAACAACGTCCCGACCCACAAACGGAACATCGGACTCGCCTTCCAGAGCCACGCCCTCTTTCCGCACCAAAGCGTCGCCAAGAACATCGCCTTCGGGCTTTCCGTCAAGCGCCGGCCGAAGCAGGAGATCGAGCGGCGCGTCGCCGAGATGTTGGAGATGATCGAGCTCCAGGGCTACGAATCTCGGATGCCCGCCCAACTCTCCGGTGGGCAGCAGCAGCGCGTCGCCCTCGCCCGGATGCTGGCGACCGATCCCCGCGTCCTCCTCTTCGACGAGCCCCTCTCCGCGCTCGACCGGAACCTCCGGGATACCCTCAAATACTCCATCCTCGCGCTACAACGGCGAACCCGAAAGACGGCCATCTACGTGACCCACGACCAGTCCGAGGCCTTCGCCATCTCCGACCGCATCTTCGTCATGAACATGGGGAAAGTCGAGCAGGCCGGCAGCCAGCTCGACATCTACCTGCGTCCTGCAACCGAGTTCGTCGCCAACTTCGTCGGCGACAACAACGTCCTGCCGGGGACGGTCCTGCAGGTCCGCGACGATGGGGACGGGCAGCACCGAGCGGCTGTTCAGGCGGGTCGCGTCATGCTGTCCGCCTTTGCGCCAGCCGGCGTTGCTGCCGGTGATCGCGTCCTTGCCTTCGTCCGCCCCGAGAACATCGAGATCCTGCGCGACGGCGAGGGACGCGACGAGCCCGGTGTCGTCGAGGGCACCGTCGAGCAGATTATCTTCGAGGGTCCTTCTATCCAACTCACGGTCGATGCCGACGGCACGCCACTCAAGGTCGTCGTCGGCGGCGTCGAGCGGCTGACCTTGCTGGACGCCAATCAGCGCCGGCTGCGTCTCCGTCTCCGCGAGGTCTCGCTAGTCCGGGCATCTCCGGCCTAATGCGCGGACCGCGACAGCAATAGGCGTGGCAAAGGTGGGACAACGAACAAGGGCTTCCCCCGTCCGTGGCTCCCCGGCCGCCAAGCCCGCCCGCGAAGATGTATTGCTTGATCGAGGCGAATGTCCGACCGTCACTCGTGATCGCCCCATCGCGATAGACAATGCGTAGGCCGACGCAGCCGATCTCGACGGAAATACGTCGTCTGACTGATGTCGCGCCCTCGCCGAACGCCGACCATAGATTCGTCGGCCAGGGTGGCCGGCGGGCAGTCGTCAAGGTCTGACTGCCGAGGTCGAGAACCGCCTACAAGGAGACGAGGCGGATGTGAGCTTCAGAGAGGCAATGAGTATGGGAGAGGAGCAACGACTCGCGGTGCAACGCTTTTTCGAGGAGGCGTTCAATGCGGGCAACATTCGTATTCTGCCGGAGCTGATCGCGCCGGAGCACATCAGTCACCTACCGACCGGTGACCACTACGGACCCGAAGGGGTCCGCATCGACATCGCCGGCTTCCGTGCGGCGTTCCCCGATCTCAAACTCGTCCTCGACGACGTGATCGAGACCAGCGAGACGGTTGTCTACCGGTTCACCGCCCGAGGAACCCACGACGGACCGTTCATGGGCGTCGCCCCAACGGGCCGCCGCGTCCGCGTCGACGGTATCGGCATCGACCGCTTCTGCGACGGCAAGATGGTCGAGCGCTGGGTCCAGTACGACCGCGTCGGTCTGCTGCAGCAGCTCGGTGCCTTCCCCGGATTCTGCGCCTGCGCCGAATGAGCTCGCTCAGCGTCCGTCATGGAGCCGTTGACCGGCGACATTCAGCCGGACCTGGTAGAGCGAGGCGGTCGCAACCTCGGTGATGACCAGGGTCGCGCCGTCGGGAGCGAAGGCGAGGTTGGTCGGCTTCTCGCCCGGGACCGCGATCTGATCGACGCGGGCGCCTGTCGGGTCGAAGATGTCGACGCAGCCGGCGCTGAAGTGCGCAACGTAGAGGTCACCGTTGGCGTCGAACGCCATGCCGTCCGGGCCGGGCGGGAGATGGGTGTCAGCCCAGTGCTCGCGCGGACCAATCGAACCGTCGGGACGAATAGGATAACGGAGTAAGCGGTTGCGATAGGTTTCGGCAAGGATGACTGCCGTGCCGTCCGCGGTCAGGGCGACACCGTTCGGAAAAGCGAGACCGGTGTCGATCTGCTCCAAGGTGCCGTCGGGGAAGAGACGATAAAAACCGCCGACCGGATTGTCGGCCGCGGAGCCCCAGGGGTCGGAGAAATAGAGGACACCGTTTGGGTCAAAGACGAGATCGTTGGCGCCATTAAGGGGGCTACCCTGGTATTCGTTGACGACGATCGATCCCTCTCCATGAGGTGTGATTCGCATAATGCCGTGGATCTGGTCGCCCTCGTCGGCGACGTAGAGCGAACCGTCGGGATGGAACGCGAGACCGGCCGGGATGCCGCCGGTGTTGAAAAACTCGGAGGCCTGACCGTCCGGTGTCAGCTTGACGATCGAGCTCGCGAGCCAGTTGACGAAGAAGAGGTTGCCGTCCCGGTCGAACGCCGGACCCTCTGGAGATTCGTAGCCGCTGATCAAAACCTCGACCTGTGACACCATGCGCATGCGTTGTTCTCCCGTTGTCGTGGTCGCGGTCCGACGATGCAAAAGTCGTCCGGCCGCCCGGCCCTGATTGCCCGCGGCAAGATTACCGAAACCCTCTCCCCCCTCCTCCCGACGACCCACCGCGCGACCCGCCGCCCCCGAAGCTGCTTCGACCTCCGCTGCGCCCGCCGCCTCCGGAGCTGCTGCCCCAGTCGCTCTCTGCCGCCGCGTCGGCGATCGCGGACAGCGCACGGCCAGTTGTGCTGAACATCGAAAGCATACCGTCGCTCACCCGCGACAGTGCGCGGCCCGCGTGGTCGCTCGTGCCCTGCCAGTCGGGCAGGCCGAGGCCGCCTCCATCCCCACCGTCCCGTTCCTCCGACTGCCGATCGCCGCTGGTGACGTCCCACCAGGTGCGCGGAGTCGTCGAGGTCCAATCCCACTCCCGTTCGTCTCGACGCCAGCGTTTGGAGTCGTCCTCATCTCCGGATAGGTTCCCGCCTCGCCAGACCGGTGCGTACCAGCGCGGCGCGGGCGTGCCTGCGTTCGCGAACGCTCCGACCCACGACTGCTCCAGTCCGAAGGCGATCGCATACGGGAGGTACGCGTCAAAGATCTCTCGACGCTCTGTCACCTTCTCGTACTTCTCGATCTCCTCAAGATACCGCCGGAACGCCCGCCACTTCGCTGCCGCCTCCGCCCCCGCGCGCGTCTTGCGCGGCAGCGCCCCGCTGATCAGGTAGATGACGACGGTCATGACGACCAGGGCGCCGAGCGGGAACCAGAACCAGCCGACACCCCGGAAGAAGATCAACCAGGCAAGGAAGCCACCGATCGGCAGGAGGACGATCAGGCGAAGTGCCCGGTTGCGCCAGTTCGTCCGGGTCTCCTCCGGCGAGCTCCCAAAATAGCCACGCTTGACGACCTCCTCGTAGAGCAGCGACCGGACTCCCCCTGCCGACTGCCCGAAGGCGTTCGATGCCTTCCAAAGGTTGGCCGTCGTCCCGGCCTCCAGCTTCCAGTTGAAGAGCGCATTCAACGCCTCCTTCTCGAAAGGAGCCAGCGCGACCGTCGGATCGACGAGCTTCACCTGGACGTCAGTGCCGAGCCCGGCCGCCTCCTTCGCGCTCATCTCGATTACGCCGCGCCGCGACAGATCGACCAGGGTTGCCACGATGTCTCGTTCATGCACTACTTCGTCGATCAGTGCACCGGCCGCGCCCGGGGGCAGATCGTCCGGCGGCTGGGGGAGGAAGTCCGCCATGATGCCGACGTGCGGATCTCGGCCCCGCAGATACCACAGCCCGTAGACGGCAAGTCCCCCGCCGACGAGCCCGAGCAGTCCGGCGCCGAGAAACATGGAATTCAAGACTGCGCGTCGCTCCTCGGCCTGCTCGGCTTTGCGGCGCCGCTCGTCGTCCGCTTGCTGCCAGCGCGGCGGGGCGGCCTGGACGATCGGCGGAAACTCCAATCGGACGATGAACTCGTCGCCCTTCGTCAGGTCCTGCTTGCTCCAGGTCCACGTCCGTCCGTCCCTGGTGTACTGACTCAACTGGGTCGGGTCGACTTTAACATCGTCGACGCTCATCACGACGTCGACGGAGTCGACGGCTTCCGGGAGGTTGATCGTCACCGACGCCGCCCGTACCGGCGCGACCTCCGTCGCCTCCTTGCCGATCGCCGTCCACCAGATCTGCTGGACCGGCGGCACGTTCTCGCGGTAGACGCGTAGCGCGCCGATCACGTCGTATTCCAGGAGGAATGTTCGCGTCTGATCGGACGTCGATCGGAATCCCCACCGGACGGACATGAATCCTCCGCTCCGGCTCCAGGTGTATTGGCCGGGCGAGAGCCAATTGTCACAGCAGGTTGACGCCTGGTAGGTGACGGTGCCCTGCGGCGTCACTTCCCGGACGACGACGTTCTCGATCGCGTCGATTCGCCCCATCGGGATGTCAGCAAATCCTGACGAGAACGGTCCCCCCTCGAAATCGACTACCTGCCGCTCCACCACGTGGTACGACCCGTCCGGGTTGAGGTCAAGCGTGACGTCGTAGCGATCCCAAACGACCGAGCGGGCGAACTGGGCTTCGGCGTGGAGGGGGTAACCGAGGGCGAACGCGAGAACGATAAGGACGAAGACAGAAAGACCTGGGACTCTCAAGACGCCGTAGCGGTGGTGTGCATGCAGGGGAATGCGGTCATCCATTCGCGGCATGTTCCTTTGCAGTGTTGCCGGTCACGCCTGCTGACTGCTTCGGACACGGCAAGGTCGCCGATGCAGATTCAGGTGCATTCGCACCGGATGGCATCGCAACTCCATCCACCGCGCAGCCACGTCAATCCTGACACAGCTCCGAAATATAAGATTGCGGTCGGGTCATATCAAGCGCGTCGTCGACCGCCCGCTCTCTCAATAGAGACGAGATATCTCTCCGGATCAGCGGAAGTTCGGATCTGGACTGGGCAGTGGATCGGGTACAGCGGCGCCCTGACCCCGCAGTTCACGCACGTTCTCGGTAAAGACTGGTGCGTCATCGCGCATTGCAGGCGCTGCCAGGCATCCGATTCACATCCGCGCAGGCAAATCCGCGACGCATGAGTAACCGAAGCAGACAGGGCTGACCAATGTTGGGCTGCTGCGAAACGTCATTCGGCCTCCGCTGGCGCAAAGAAGACCAGGATCGTGAGCTCTTCCTCGATGTCGTGAAACCGGTGCTCGTCGCCTGCCGCGACGTAGATCGTCGTGCCAGCCTGCACCGGTATCACTTGGCCTTCGCAGCTGAAGCGGGCGCGACCGGCGATCACGTAGTAGACCTCGTCCTCGGTGTGCGGCTTTTGGGGGTCGGTGCCGCCGGTTGGCAAGACGTAAAGGCCCGTGCTCAGCGCGGGAACGCGCAGAAATTCCAGGTAAAGTTTCTCGCCCGCTGCCTGCCGTGCCCGGAGCTCGGCCAACTCGAATGCCTGCATCGTCCACATGCCGATCCTCCCCTCCTTGACGCGGACCTTCGCGACTCTCACCGCGGTTTGCGCGAAGCTCGTCGCATTGTCCCGGCTCATCCCCATGTGGACAACAACCGGTTCTGCCCCCGTTACGGCAACCGCATTATGAAAAGGGCGTTCAGGTTCTACCAACCTGATGCTCAGCGCCGGTCGGCGCGTCTCCCACTGATGCCATGCCTCTGGACCATTCCGATGACGGGGACAAAGAAGCCCCGAAACGCCTCTGCGAGGATCTTGACAAGAATAGATCACATGTTCTATACTTGTTTCCAAGTGGCACACTCGGCCGGAGTGCGGGCCTGGGCAGGGCCTACCCGTTCCCGGATGGTCACCGATCACCACCACCCGGAGCGATCCGTCCGTCCCCACCGCCCCACCAGGGGCGCCACCAGCAGGCGCCCACCCCCAGAGCAACCCTCCCCGCTCCGCAGGAGCGGGGAGGGGTCGGGGGGGAGGGTCGTTCTCGGCGGGACCGCACGCACGGATCCCGTCGGCACCCGCCGAACCACACGTCACCCGTTCAAGCCGTCAAGCACGCAATCCGCAACATCGCTGACCCGCACCTCTTGCCAGGTGGATCATCCCTCTCGCGGTAACCAGACGCGCATCCTCTTCTCCCGTCTCGGCATAGAGGTCGGCGCCGCGCCCAAAAAGGCATCCTCGATCGT
>JAXDKI010000007.1:0-7155 GCA_034667245.1 Thermomicrobiales bacterium
CGTGGGCGCGGTCTTGCTCGACTTCGCAGCTGGCGTTGTAGATCTCGACGCCGGCGCAGGACTCGATGCCGTCGACCTCGTCGGTGCGGAGACCGCTCCAGACGGGGTGTGCGACGTAGGGGAGACCACCGACCTGGCGGACGGCGGCGGCGGCTTCGGCGAGGGTGGCGTCGCGGCGGACGTGCGGTTGCTCGGCGATGCCGATGCCGACGAGGTGGAGGGGGCCGCCGGATAAGGGCGCGTAGAGGCTGAGCTCGGTGCCGCCGACGATGAGGAGCTCGTCTTCACCGGGGCGTTCGGGGGTGTGGCGATCGTGGTCGGTAATGGCGAGGACGTCGTAGCCGGCCCAGGCGTGGTAGCGGCGCTGCATGACGGGAGTGAGCCAGCCGTCGGACTCAGTGGTATGGACGTGGAAGGCGCAGCGGAGCCAGACGCCGGGGGTGTTGTCGAAGGGGGGGATCGGGCCGGTTGGGAGAGGCATGATTTCTCCTGTGGGTCGGGTTTGAGAGAGGACTGAGGACTGAGGACTGAGGACTGAGTTTTAGGGCACGTTTCCGCCTTTCCGTCTCTCCGCCTGTCCGCCCCTCCGCCTGTCCGTCTCTCCGTCCGGTCACGCGTAGAGGCGGATGGCTTCGGGGGGGATGGTGAGGGAGATGGGTTGGCCGGGGGTGAGGTCGCGGGCGTCGTTGGAGGAGAGGTCGACGATGACGGGCTCGGGGTCGCCGTCGAGGCGGACGTCGAGGCGGGTGATGGGACCGAGGAAGGTGACGAGCTCAATGGTGCCGGTCAGGGAGTTGGGGGTTGCACGGTCTCGCGCGTCGAGCGAAGCATCTTCGGGGCGCCAGCTGGCGGTGACGGTCTGGCCGGTCGGCAGATTGCCGTTGGCGGCGACGGGGAGGAGGGTGTTGGCCCAGCGGACGGCGGGGCGGCCGTTTGCGGTTTCGAGGGTCGTCTCGCGGCGGTTGCTAGCACCGACAAACGCGGCGGTGAAGCGGGTGGCCGGGCGACTGTAGAGGTCTCGGGGGGAGCCGACCTGGCTGACCTTGCCCTGCTCCATGACGACGATGGTGTCGGAGAGCGCCATCGCTTCGGCCTGGTCGTGGGTGACGTAGACGACGGTGACGTTGAGCTGGCGCTGGAGCCGTCGGAGCTCGGTGCGAAGGGCGTCACGGATGGCGGCGTCGAGGGCGGAGAGGGGTTCGTCGAGCAGCAGGAGAGGCGGGGCGATAGCGAGGGCGCGGGCGAGGGCGACGCGCTGCTGCATGCCGCCGGAGAGCTCGTGGGGATACTTGTCGGCGGCGTCGCGGAGATGGACGGTGTCGAGAAGTTCCTCGACCCGCCGCTGGATCTCGTGTTTCGGGCGGCGGCGGACGCGGAGGGCGAAGGCGATGTTCTCGAAGGCGGAGAGGTTGGGGAAGAGGGCGTACTGCTGAAAGACCATACCGAGATCCCGGCGCTGCGGTGGGAGGTCGGTGACGTCGCGGCCGTCGATGAAGATCTCGCCGTGATCGACCGATTCGAGACCGGCGATCATCCGCAGGGTGGTCGTCTTGCCGCAGCCGGAGGGACCGAGAAGCGAGACGAACTCGCCAGGCCGGACGTCGAGGTCGACGCCATCGACGGCGGCCGTTTCACCGAATTGCTTGACGAGATTTCTTGCCGTGAGACTTGCGCCCATTTGGAGCCCTCTGCCGTCAGCCATCAGCCGTCGGTTTTTGCGTTCTCTCCGTCCTCAGTCCTCGTCTACTTATTCGCCATTGGCGTGACGGTGGCGTTGCGGCCGCGGCGACCACGGGTGGAGAGGAAGATCAGGGCCATCGAGATGACGAAGGTGAAGAGGATGCCGAGCACGGCGAGGGCACTGGCGATGCGGCCGTCGATGTTTTGGGTCTGCGCCTGGTAGATGGGGAAGGTTTTCCAGCCGGAGCCGACCATCAGGGAAGCGAGGGCGTACTCGCCGGCGGCAAGGGCGGCGACGAGGAGGGCGCCGCTGAGGATGCCGGAGATGATGTTCGGGATGAGGACACGGCGGGTGACGTCGAACCAGCCGGCGCCGAGGACCTGCGCGGCATCGACGAGGGTGCGGGCACTGATCGAGGAGAGTCCGGCGTCGATCGCTCGAAACATGAAGGGCAACGAGAGGAGCACGTAGGTGAGGACGAGGAGGAGCGGCCGGTTGACGTTGTAGGGACTGATGTAGGCGCGGATCATCGCCAACGCGAGGACGACACCGGGGAGCGCCCAGGGGACGATCGAGAGGAATTCGAGCCACGGTTTGTACTTCGGCGCCTTGAGGTGGACGTAGAGGAGAGCCGGCGTGACGAGGAGTGGACTCAAGATCGACGAGGCGAGGACGACCTTGAGGGAGCGGGTGACGGTCGGCTGAAAGCGTTCGTCGGCGATCGCTTCGCGGTACCAGTGGAGCGTGTACCCCTCCGGCAGGACGGTCCGGCTCCAGATGGTGGCGAGCGAGAAACCGAGGGTGGCGATCAGGGGCAGGATCATGTAGACGAGGGCGATGAGGAGGAGGATGGTCATCAGCAGGCCGCGGCCACGTCGGGCGGCGCGACCGCGGGCGGAGGCGCGGGTCCTGCGGAAATCGGCGGGGCGGGACACGGCTAGCTGAGCCATCGTTGCGCCCTCCGGGCCAGGAGCTGGGCGGCCAGGATGCTGACGGCCATGATCGCGGCGAGAATGAGGGAGAGGGCGCTCGCCTTGCCAGGGTCGAAGCTGATGTCACCGTTGACCTCGAAGGCGATCTGGATGGTGAGCAGACTGAACCTGCCTCCCGTCATCGCCCAAGCCGTGGCGTAAGCACCGAGGGCGTTGGCGAAAAGGAGAGCAGTGGCGGCGGCGAAGGGGGCGGCCATGACCGGCAGACCGACCCGGCGCCAATAGACCCAGGTCGGAGCGCCGAGGGTGGCGGCGGCCTCTTGCCACTGCGGTTTGAGACGAGCGATGGCAGGGGTGAAGAGGAGGACCATCAGCGGGAGCTGGAAGTAGAGGTAGATGAGGAAGAGACCGGTCCAGGAATAGAGCGTGAACTTGTGGGGATAGAGTCGATAGTCGAAGGCCTCGCGCAGAAAGAGGGTGATGAGGCCGTTGGCACCGAGGATGGAGATGAAGGCCAACGCCAGCGGGATGCCGGAGAAGTTCGAGGTGGCCGCGACCACGCCGATCAGCCAGCGGCGGAGGCGGCCGTCGACGCGCAGGATAGCCCCAGCAACGAGGGCGCCCCAGACGGCGCCGGCGACGGCGGTGGCGGCGGACAGGATGACGCTGTTGCGGAGGGAGTGCCAGTAGAGCGGCTCGCCGATCGAGCCGTAATTGGCCCAGGTAAAGTCGCCGCTCCCCTGGACGCGCAGGCTGTCCCGGATCAGCATCGCGAGCGGGATGATCTCGAGGGCGATGCAGAAGACGAGGAAGGGCAGGAGCGGATAGGGGATGCTCCAGAGGCGCGGCCGACGGAATTGCGGCAGGGCGGTCGCGGCCGTCCGGGCGCTTTCGGCCGCTCCGTCGATTGTGGTGCCTCTGGCTCCGATCGGTGTTGCCACGGGTCAGAACCTCGAAGGTGGCTGTGTTCGCTCGCGCTGCGTGTCGCCCGGAGACGGGAGATCGTCCCCGGGCGACATCCTCACAACGGAGACGATCTACTGGCCGAGGACTTCGTTGCCCCAGGTGTCGGCGATCTTCTGGAACGAAGCGACGGCCTGGGCCCAGTCCTTGATCGGTTTGACAGAGGCGTAGGCCTCCTGCGGCGGTCGCTTGGCCTGGAGGTCGGCAGGAATCTCGACAGAGGGGAGGATCGGCGACGCGTAGCCCTTGGCGTAGATGAGCTGACCTTCCGGCGAGAGGATGTAGTTGCGCATCAGGCGAGCGGCGTACGGGTGCGGCGCCCACTGGTTGATGATGGAGACGTAGGGGCCGACGGTGCTGCCGTCCTCAGGGATGACGACCTCGATGTTGACCTGACCTTCGAGGGAGTCGCGGTAACCGAGGCCGAGGTAGTCCCAGCCAATGGCGAGGACGATCTCGCCCTTCTGGAGTTTGGCGAGGTCGAGACCGGTCGGGCCGAAGTTGCCGGCCGCATTCATCTGCTTGAAGTAATCCAGGCCGGGTTGGACATTGGTTTCGTCGCCACCGTTGGCGAAGGCGGCACCGATGACGGTGAAGTTACCCTGGGCCGCGGTGCGCGGGTCGTCGATCGAGACGAGTCCCTTGTAGTCCGACTTGAGCAGGTCCTGCCAGGTGCGCGGGACGGGATCGACGAGGTCGGTATTCACCCAGAAGGAGAGGCTGCCGTAGTACTGGGTGGCCCAGAGACCGTCGGGGTGCTTGGCCCAATCGGGGATCTCGGCCCAGGTGTCGTTCTTGAATGGAGCGGCGACGCCGAACTGGACGGCGGTAGGTGCGAAAAGGATGCCGATGTCGCCGATGTCGGCGACGGGATTGTCCTTCTCGGCAAGGAACTTCGCGATCTCGGTCGCGGAGCCCATGTCGGTGTCTTCCCAGTCTTTGATGTTGTACTTGGCCTTGAAGGTGTCCCACATCTCGCCGAGATTCGCCCACTCCCTCGGCATGCCATAGGAGACGATCTTGTTCTCCTTTTGGGCACCGGCAATCAGGGCCTCCATGTCGGAAGCGTCGGCGGGGAGCGGCGGCGCGTCCTGGGCGAAGGCAGCGGGGAGCCGGAGCCCGCCGAGTGCCGCGGCACTGCCGAGGGCGGCGCCTCCCTGGAGCAATCGTCGTCGGTTGAGTGCCTGCTGAAGGACGTTAATCATCCCTGGCTCCTCCTACGCACGCGACGCGGGTTTTCGCTCGTTATGAGTTGTCGAGACTGGTTGGAGTGTAGCAGACAAGAGGTCGCCACGGGCAAGGGCTCCAAGTGAAACCATTGTGAACAGCGCGTTGCCGAGGAGACCGGTCCAGAGGCCCGAAGGTAGGCAGCGTCGGGAGTTGGTGTGAAAGCGCGTGATAGGATTTGACGGTAAGCGGCAATTCCCGTAGGTCGGAGAAGACCTCACGCGCGGCGCACCTGAACGTGATTTGCTGACGACGCGCGAAGCGGCGGCGATCTCGAGAGTCACCGAGGTGACGGTGGCACGCTGGGTCAAGCCGGGACGGCTGCGGGCGTATCGCGTTGGGCCATGGGCGGTGCGAGTGAGACGGAGCGACGCCGAACGGTTGATGGAGCCCTTGTCGTCGCAGGCGCTGACCGACGTGCCTGCCCGTGGAGGTCAAGGCTCGGCGAATTCGGCTGCCGCCATGGTGACAGATGCCGATCTCGAACGGGGCTGTCAGGCGTTGCGGGAACTGGTGGTGCTGGGTGGCCGTTTCGCTGCCTGGCGCGGAGGTATACCGCTCAGCGAATCGGCCGAGCTTATCAGGAACGAGCGGGAAGAACGCTCCCACCAACGCTTCGAAGTAACCGATGCCATCTATCAGCCGATTCGTCGCAAGGAACTCGCCTCAATCGAGACAGATCTCGCCGCACGCCAGTTTCCGAGGTTGCCCATTTAGATCCATCCGCCCGAGCATCTGACACTCCGGTCCTACGAATTCGTCCGTCGCCACCGGCTGGCACATGTGGACAACAGCCACCACGTCGCCCTGGCGGACTGGCTGGGCGCCGAGTTTTGGACAGGGGACCGTCGCATGTTCAACACGTTGGAATCCATAGCGCCCTGGGTCCGGTGGATCGGGGACTACCCGGTTGGAGATGCCGATGCTTAGGCGACCTGGACGTCTCATTGCTGCGCTCCTCCTCCTCATCATCCTGATCCTGCCTACGGCCTGCCCCCCTTCCACGTCCCTAGCCGCGCCTGACCTCTACGCCGCCGTTCTCCCCGATTTGCGCGATTCGGTTGAACAGCAGACGAAGGGCGAGCTCAGCACGTATACGCTGGACGTGCGGTTCGATCCGGTGGCGAGCACGATCGGGGGGCGAGAGCGGCTGACGTTTGTGAATCGGTTCGACGAGCCGCTTGCCGACGTCGCGTTTCGGCTCTACCCGAACGCCTTTTACTATGAGGAGGGCGGGACCACGATCGACGATGTCCGGGTGGCGGGTGAGCCGGCGATGGGCTCGCTCGAGGTCGGAGAGACGGTGCTTCGCGTTCCGCTGGCGGAGCCGGTCGAGCCGGGTGAGTCGGTCAAACTCTCGTTTCGGTTTCAGACGGTGATCCCGACCGACTCAAGAGGGACGTTCGGGATCTTCAGCCACGACACCGGTCACGGTACCTGGATCCTTGCCGACTGGTATCCGATCGTCGCGGGATACGAGCCGGAATCGGGCTGGCGACTCGACGTGCCGACCGAGCTCGGTGACCCGACGTTCTCCGACGCCGCGCTCTATGACGTGAGCGTTGCCGCCCCGAGCGGTTACGCGGTCATCGGGACTGGTAGTGTCGTCGAGATCGACGATGCCGGCGACGAGACAACGAGACGATTCACTTCGGGACCGGTACGAGAGTTCACCCTCGTCGCCGACGAGGATTACGAGGCGACCTCGACAACGGTCGATGGGACGACTGTCACAGTTTATGTGAATCCGGATTCGAACACTGCGGAGGGGGCGCGGATCGCGCTGGAGACGGCGGCGAGCGCACTGCGCGCCTACTCGGAGCGGTATGGGCCGTATCCGTATGAGGAGCTCGATCTGGTCGAAACCGATCTCTCGTCCTCGGTGTTGGCCGTGGCGTGGTCGGGACTGATCTTCCTGGAAGGGCCGAACTTCCTCGCCAGTCCCGTCTTCGCCGGCGAGGACTCGTCACGGCTCGAATTCACGGTGGCACACGAGGTGGGACACCAGTGGTGGGGCTCCTTGATTGGGACCAACTCCAACGACCATACGTTCATGAACGAGGGGGTGACGAACGCGCTGGCGACGGTCTACGTGGAGGACACGCAGGGTAAAGAGGCGGCTCGGAGGCAGATCCAGATCCAGCTCGCCGACCGCTACCTGGCGGCGCTCGACAGTGTCGGAGACGGGATCGTCGATCTGCCGATCAGCGTACCGCGTGAGGGCCCGTCCAGCGGCGTACTCGACTACGGCAAGGCGGCGCTTGGCTTCCTGGCGATCCGGCAAGAGATCGGCGACGACGCGTTCTTCGCCGCCCTTTCCGACTATGCCGAGCGCTTCACCTACGACAACGC
>JAXDKI010000008.1:0-38319 GCA_034667245.1 Thermomicrobiales bacterium
TCTATCTGGGCGGTGAGGCTGATCGTCTCGATCGCGATCGAGATCGGGAGCACGCCCTGCGCCTGTGGCGCAGCCGGCTCACCGCCGATTGGGCCAGGTCGTTGCCCGCCCGTCGTCGGCATCTCGCCGCGTTTGGTCGAGACGATCTGCTCCTGCGCCGTCGCCGAGGTGACCATGCCGGGCAGCAAGGCGAGCGTCAGCGATGCGACCCCTAGAAGGCCGGCACGGCGCGTCACGCGACGTGAGCCAGAGCTGTTCACCGGCGTCATCTCCATTTTTCCTCCCCGTTTCTCGTGCTGGCTCGCTTGATGCACTCTGTCCGATCGGCGACCCACGAGCGTCGCCCCGGTGGCGTCGAGTGTTGGTAACGGGTCGCCCGCGCCCTCAACCTCTTTATACGCGCGGCACCCCGAAATCGTATCACCTGTCGCGGCGAGGTTCGAGCGGTTACCGGGTCAACGCGGGCCGAGACGAGAACGCGATGAGGAAAATGGGGTTGCGCGGGTGCGCTCGCACGGGTTCGCCGGACTTCCTCACGAGGCTGGTTGTGCTACCCTCAGGGCGCCGACCGGGCGATGCTTCGGGCGGGCTGAAACATTGGACTACGCGATCTGCGACGAAGAGCCATGCCCGACTTGCCGAGCTTTCTTCATGCCGAAAACCGATTGCTTTGGTTGCTCATCGGCGTCTGTCTCGCTATGGTCATGACGATCCAGGCGGTCGAGGCGGCGGTCGAAGGGACTTGGCCACACCAGCGTCGGCCCACGCGAATGCTGCCACGAGAGCGCTCCGCCCACGCGATCTGGGGGTACGTCGCGCTCCTCGTGCTGCCGGGGGCGCTTCTCGAAATCTTGATTCTTGGCGTTTTGGTCTGGCGAGAATTGGATCATACGGAGACGCAGGTGCTCGGGAGCATCTTCGTCGGGATCGGTTGGGTCATCTTCCTCCTCGCCAGCTCCGATCGGTTGCCGGTGCGGCGCTATCTGGCGACGGTCGGCCCGGTCGCACCGATTGCGCTGCTCGGCGTGCTCCTCTTCGGCGACCTCTTGCTCCTCATCGCATTCCTCGACATCCGGCCGACCGTCCAGGAAGTGCGCGACGCGGTCCCGATACTCACCGCCGGGTGGTGGCGCGCCTGACCAACGGCGCAGCAGCACGGGACGATTCGGTGTCGGTGGCAGGTGGCATGCGATCTCTCGGACGGCTAGGCTCTGGAGGCAACCAGCAAGCGCGATGTCCCAGGTGAAAGTCGGTTCATGAGCGACGGCGAACGCGCCAAAGCAAAGCGGGAAATCCAATCTGCGACGCCGGTGGCGGACTTCGGTGCCGCCTCGATTGCCCTCCCTGGTACCGCGTCCGGCCTGCCGCTGTCCGGATCAACCGGGAGGCCGGTGAAAAGGGTGGCCGAGGTCTCCAGACAGCCGTCTCTGCTTCGGGATGAGTCGTATCTGCTGTTCTGGCTCTCCCGATTGGTCACGCAGACCGCGCAGGGTGCGCTTGTCTATGCTCTCCTCATCATCGTCGTCGATCGGACCGACGCCTCGTTTTTCAACTCGCTCTTCGTCGTCACCGCGATCCTGCCCTCCCTTGCCTTTGGGCTGCCTGCTGGGATCGTCGTCGATTCGGTGCCGCGGCGGCCGCTCCTCGTCGGATTGAATCTCCTACGCTTCGCGTTCGCATTGGCGCTGGTGGCGCGAGAGCCGTCGCTCCCGGGTATCTTCGCCGCCTCGCTCGGCATCTGGACGATCCATCAGTTCTACTCGCCGGCCGAGTCGTCGCTCCTCCCAACCCTTGTGCCCCGCGGGCGATTGACGAGTGCTCAAGCGCTCTCAAATCTCGCCCTGACGCTGGCACAGGCGCTCGGACTTGTCCTGCTCGCCCCGTTGCTCCTGAAGACGACCGGGCCGACTTCGCTGTTCGCCCTCTGCGCCGCGCTCTTCGTCGTCTCGTCAGTCTTGGTCGGTCTCTTGCCGGCCGTTGAAGACCACCTCTCGTCTCGCGCCATCCGGCAGCCGGCGCGGCGGCTGCGGGAAGCGCTGGTGACCGGTTGGCGAACCGTGCGCAACGATCACATCGTCTACGAGGTGCTGACCGACGACATCGTGGTTGGAATCGGCGGGAGTGCGCTCGTCGTCATCACCCCGCTCTACCTGAAGGGGGTGCTGAATACCTCTGCGGAGAACACCGTCTTCGTCTTCGCCCCGGGCGCACTCGGGCTCGTGCTCGGCCTCCGGCTCTCGCCCTGGATCGGGCGCATGGTCGGCCCGCGGCGGGTCGCGACCTGGGGCCTGATGCTCTTCGCCGCCTGTATCGCGTCGCTGGGATTCGTCGGCTCGATCCACGACTTCCTGACCCGCGGGTTGCGGCTCCCCATCGACCGCATCGCGGAGACCCTCCACATCCCGGCGCTGATCCTGATCGTGATGATGATCTCAATCCCGGCCGGCTTTGCCTCGTCGGTGGTCAGCGTGTCGTCGCGCGCCGTCTTGCTGGCGCGGACGCCGGCCGGGTCTCGCGGACAGGTGATCGCCACCCAGTCGCTCATCCAGAACGTCGGTGCGCTGATCCCGACGCTCATCGCCGGCATCGCAGCCGACCTCTTCGGCGTCGAGCGCGTCGCCGTCGCGATCGCCGCGTTGATGGCAGTCGGGGCGGTTGCGGCACTCACCAAGTACCGCCCCGTGCCGGTGCCGTCCCCGACGGGCTGACCTCGTCCGCCACCTACGGCTGACGAATCGAAGCGCTGCTGGAGAGTTTTCCCAACTCAAGCGCCACTCTTACTAATTGGCCATTGCCGAACCGCCGTGCCCCGAGAAAATGGAGGACAGCGGCAGCTCCCGCCGCGCCGACGTGCAGGAGCGGTGCAGATGGCTACAACCAGTTCGACGCTCGAGCAGCAGGCCGAAGCCTACGAACGACATGTCCGCGACAACTGGGACCGGTTGCCGGCCTGGGAACAGGAGCAGGCGCAACGGTACTTCGCATGGAGGGACGCGAACTCTAAGTCACTGTTCGATCAACCGCAAGGAGTATCGACTCGGACGTCGCACGGTGGGTCGAGTTGGGCGATTAAGGCCGGCTATCTCTGTGCGGTTGCAGCCTTTCTCCTTTCTCCGCTGGTCTTTGCACCCGTCGGCGTGCTTATCGGGGTATTCAATATCGTGCGCGGGCGATACGGGCACGGTATCGCTCAGGTGTTCCTGACGGTCTCGTGCGCCGTCCTGGCCGTCGTGGTTTCGGCGTTGCTTCTGGACTGGATTGGAGTGCTCCAGGATCGTCTCATAGAACTCCAAACCCGCCAGCGCTGAGAAGCCGCTCATCCAACGACGGACTCGGCCCCGATTGGGGCTGTCGACCGTCTCCGGCTCTGGCTGACGACTTAGCTAAGCACGATACGCATGTGGCGTTTCTTGCCAACGCGCAGCATGGCCGCCTCCCCTTGCAGCGAGAACGGCCGGTCCACGTCCTCGATCCGCTCCTCTTCGATCCTCAACCCGCCCTGAGCGGCCAAGCGACGTGCCTCGCCGCGTGAGGTAACGAGTCCAGCCCGGACGAATGCCTCCGCGATCGTGAACCCATCGCGCAGCTCGCCGGCGGAAATCTCGACCGTTGGTATCTCCGCGGCTGGGGCATCGGACGACACGTCCGAGCCCCGACCGAAGAGGGTTCTTGCGGTCCCCGCGGCTCGCGCGGCGGCTTCCTCCCCGTGCGTCAACTTCGTCGACTCGTAGGCGAGAACACGTTTGGCTTCGCGTAAGGCGGCGCCTTCGACGTCGGTGAGCTCGGCGATCTGCTCGTCTGGCAGGAACGTGTAGAGCTTGAGCAGCTTCTCCACGTCCGCGTCGTCGACGTTGATCCAGTACTGGTAGTAGTCGAAGGGTGTGGTCAAGCTCGGATCGAGCCAGACGGAGTTCCCCTCGGTTTTGCCCATCTTCTGACCCGAGGCGGTCGTCAGGAGCGGGCAAACAAGACCGAACGCCTGGCCGGCCTCGGCGCGGCGGATCAGGTCGACGCCGGCGACGATGTTGCCCCACTGGTCGGAGCCGCCCATCTGCAGCGTGCAACCGGTCGTCCGGTAGAGATGGAGAAAGTCGTAGGCCTGGACGATCCGGTAGTTGAACTCGACGAAGTTCAACCCCGAGCCCTCGAGCCGCAGCTTGTAGGTCTCTGCGGCCAGCATCTCGTTCACCGAAAAATGGCGGCCGATGTCACGGAGGAACTCGATGTAGCGCAGGTGCAGCAACCAGTCGGCGTTGTTCATCAGCAACGACGCCGGGTTCTCCCGAAAGCGATCGCCGGTGAAGTCGAGGTATCGGTCGAACTGGGTGAGGATGTGGCGAAGGTTGGAGCGGATCTCCTCCTCCGTCAGCAGAGCGCGTGTCGACGTCTTGCCGCTCGGATCGCCGACCAGAGCGGTCCCCCCGCCGCCGAGCGCGATCGGGCGGTGGCCGAAGCGCTGGAGCGAGGCGAGCATCATGATCCCGAGGAGATGCCCCACGTGGAGTGACGGCGCAGTCGGGTCGAAGCCGACGTAGGCGGTGACCACGCCGCGGTCAAAGGCGGCGCGGAGTTCCGGCTCGTCGGTCAGGTCGTAGACATAACCACGGCGACGCAGGTAATCGACCGGATTGACCCCGGCGTCACGGGCCAACTGGGCGGCGTCTTGAGTGATGGTGGCGCTCATGGCGCGAAGGCTCCTTCTCTGGGCGTGTCGTTTAGAGCGAGTGACCGGCAAGAAAAAACCGAGGCCATCGCCTCGGCTACCGGCGCGACTGTCCCCGAAAGTGCGGTTCAGCGCCGTCGCGCTGGGTCTCTGGGGACATGCGCCTCGGAGTCGGCGTAGGCGCAGCAGCCGGCGCCGTCCGGAAACCGGCCGGTCGCAAGCTGCTGGTGTGTCACCCCCACATGCGTGCATTTCATCGACGAATACGCTACGGGTGCCGAGGCCGGCTGTCAAGGCGGCGTCGCGGGGCCAGGTTCGCCGCGCCTTCGTATCGATGGTGGGTGCTCGAGAGTGCACGCTCGTTGAAGCGAAGCGTAAGACGGCGAAGGGGAGCGCGATGTCGGTTGTCAATCGAAACCTGCGGCGACTTCGCCGGCCGCGGTGTTTGGACGTTCGTCCATGATGGCCCGCTGGTCGATATCCACTTCGACTGTCGGATTTCCGCCGACAAGCCCTTGCTCCGCTACCTCTCGCCGCTGCTCAAACCGATCTTCGCCTTCAACCACCACTGGGCGATGGCCCGGAGCGAGGAAGGACCGAAGCTCGATCTCCTTCGGCGCCTCGCCACCACGCCCAAGCAGCGAGCGGCCATCCCTCCGCCACTGGCCCCGCTTGGCGGCACCGGCGACGCAAGCTCGCGCTAACTCCCTCTGAGAACGCCGCCGCATAAGGATCCGCCCGCACATGCGTTGTCGCACGCGACAACGCATGTGCGGGCGGATGGGTTTGGGCCTGTGCGGCTAAATCTCGCCGTTGAGGAAGCCCTGCACGTAGTCGGGGATTTGCGACCAATCTCCGGAGTAGATCCACATGCCGCCGGGCGCGGTGTCCGGGTAAACAAGTCCGTTGAGTGTTGCGAAGCTCACCCCGTCGTTGGTGAACGACGGCGCGGCGAGGGCGAGAGCAAGTTGTTCCGACGCGTTCAGGTCGGTGCGCACGGCCTTCCGAAGCTTCTTGACGATGCTCGGCAATTTCGGTGCGATCTCAGGGTCGCGGGCCCGCTCAAGGAGCGCCCGGATGACGAGTTGTTGCCGCATCACGCGGGCGTCGTCACCGTCCTGGTGGCGTGTGCGAACAAATTGCAGCGCCTCCTCGCCGTTGAGGTGGATCGGACCGGCTGGGAAGAAGATCTCGGTGTATCCGTAATCCAGCGTCGGATACTCGCCGTCATAGAGGTCGTAGGGATTCACGACGTCGACGCCGCCGAGCGCATCGACAACCTTGACGAACCCTTCAAAGGTTGTCATCACGACGCCATCAAGCTCAACGCCGAAGTTGGCGGCGATCGTTGCCGACACCGTCGCGGCACCACCCTTGAAGGCGCCGTTGTCGGCCTTCGAGCCGAAGTCGTAGGCGCGGGTGATCTTGTCGTAGCCAAAGCCTGGAATCTCGAGATAGAGATCACGAGGGATGCTGATCGCGCGGACCGACTGACGTGAGAAATCGGCGCGCGCGAGGATGATGACGTCGGAATTCTCCGGCTCGCCGGGTCGGCGGGTATCGAGACCGCCGACGACCACCGTCAGTGTCTCGAGGTCGGCCGGCTTGGTGTCATCCTGGGCCGCAGTCGCAACTCCGGCACCGAGGGGAACCAAAAGGCCGCCCGCAATCCCACCCCCGACGAGCCGCAGGAACAAACGACGATCGAGGCCATGCGCTGTGGCCATCGTGACAACTCCTTTTCCTCAGAACGAGACGGGGATTGAACGTGGCGGGTACAAGTTCAAGGTAGCATCCCGGTTGACGCGGTGGCAAGGAGACAAGCGCTTCGATGAGTAGGCGGTCGACTCTGCCACCCGTACAACCGCCTGATTGCAAGTCGGCATTCACACGCCGACTCGTTAGCCGTGGCCAACTGATCGTGGCGGCCTGCAGCCGTCAGCGCCAATCGAACTCGCGCTCTAAGAGATCGCCGCTGACGTGCATCAGGAGCGGCGATCCGTGTGGGCAGACGGCCGGCGCGCCTGTCTGCCCCAATCCCTCGACGAGACCCCGCATCTGGGAGCGATCGAGCGGACGCCCGCGGCGGACCGCGGTGCGGCAGGCGAGACGCACGAGGAGCCGCTCTCGCCAGGTCTCGCCATCCGCGGCATCTTCGTCCGCCAGCGCAAGGAGCGTCGGCACGAGCTCGTCCGGTTGGCCGAGACCGTCGAGAGAACCACTGGTGCTCGCAGCGAGGACGCCGGGGAGCATGGGGGCGGCGCGGAGGAGGAAGGTCCGACCGCCGAACACCTCGCAGTCGAAACCAAGGGTGGCGAGCTCGGCAAGACGATGGGAGAAGGCTGCCACTTGAGACGGTCGCAGTTCGAGTAGCAGAGGATCGGGAAGAGCAACCGGCTCCGATCCATCCTGCCCATGTGCCGCCGACATCCGCTCGTAGAGGATGCGCTCATGAGCGCGGTGCTGATCGACGAGGTAGAGACCCGCCTCCCCCTCGAGTAGGAGGAGCCGCGACTGTACCTGCCCGATCAGACGGAGCGGCGGCAGTGCGGGAGTCAAGATCGGCGATTGGTCGTCGTATTCCGCCGGGTCCTCGGCCAGCACACTGGGAGGACCGATCGCATCGACACCCGTGAGGAATCCGGTCGCAAGCGGGACGGGGCGGCGCCCGAGCGCGCCACGCACGAGTTCACCGAGCGCGGCACCGATCGCGCGCTCGTCGAGAAGGCGTACCTCCAACTTGGCGGGGTGGATGTTGATGTCGACCCGATCTGGGGCGACTTCTACCGCGAGGAGGGCCACCGGGTGGCGCCCGCGTGGGAGGAGAGGCCGATAGGCGCTTTCCAACTTCGAGAGCAGGCCCCGCGGTTGGACCCACCGCCCGTTGACGATAAGGTGAACCTGCCCTCGTCCCGGTCGCGTGATCTCGGGCCCGCCAATCACACCGTGCAGCCGGGCGCCGGCAACCTTCGTCGGGCCGAGTGGCAGGATGCTCCCGGCAAACGACGGGCTATAGACCTCGACCAGTGCCGTGGCAAGGTCGCCGGAGCCGCTGGTCTGAAAGAGCAGCCGATCCTCGACGAAGAGGGCGAACCGCACACCCGGCGCAGCCAGCGCCAGCCGGCGAGCCGTCTGGCCGATCTGTGCGATCTCGGTCTGCGCCCGGCCCGCAGCGGCGAGCCGGGCCGGCATCGAGTGGAAGAGCGACCGGGCGGTGACGGTGGTCCCGCGCGGGCGCGGCGCCGGCTCGTCGACGACGAGGTGACCGTCGCGGAGAGTAACCCGCCTGCCAACGCCATCCTCAGCGGTCGCGCTAACAATCGTCAACTCGGCGACGGTCGCGATGCTCGGGAGCGCCTCGCCCCGGAAACCAAGGGTGCGCACAGCGTCCAGGCGGTCCGATGAGAGTTTGCTCGTCGCGTGACGCTGGCAGGCGAGCCAGAGCTCGTCCGCGGGAATGCCGACCCCGTCATCTCCCACTCGTATCAGACCGAGACCACCACCCCGCACGTCGATCCGCACACTCGATGCGCCCGCATCAAGTGCATTCTCGACCAACTCCTTGACCACGGAGGCTGGTCGCTCGATTACTTCGCCCGCCGCGATCCGGGCGGCAACAGGGGTGGGCAAAAGCCGAATCGGCCGGCGCGTAATCGACGCGGCGAACTCAGCTGGAAGTGCTGCACCTCCTTGCGCTGCCGACTCTTGAACGGCGGGTTCTTGGGAATCACTCATGGCATCACAGTCCAGACGAGACCCCGTCGAAGGTCGTGTCGCGGTCGCCCCAATGTCCATCAACTCGACCGGGTCCATCACTCGAAAAGCGCTGCTGACAGCAAGTGTTCACAGCCGTGCCTGCTGTTCGAACAGCCAGTCGATGGCCTCTCGGGGTGTGAGTTTCGACAGATCCAATTCGCGGAGCTCGCGAGCGAGCGATTCGGCCACCGGTGGACCGAGCGGAAACCCGTCGAGTGTCAATTGGTACGTCCCGTCGATCGACTCTGCGACACGGAAGCCATGAGCCCTTCCATCTTCCGCCGACGTCTCCTCGGGCTTGACGATCGGTCGATCGACCGTGAGTTCGTCCAAGAGCGATTGGGCGCGGTCGGCAACCCAGGGTGGGAGACCAGCTATGCGGGCGACGTGGATGCCGTAGGCGCGGTCGGCCGGACCCGGCCGGACGGCGTAGAGGAACACGACTCGCCCACCGCGCTCCAGCGCCGCGACGTGGACGTTGGCGAGCCCGGGAGACGTCTCGGCGAGCGCCGTCAACTCTAGATAGTGCGTCGCAAAGAGGGTGCGGGCGCCGATGCGGGCGTGAAGGTCTTCGAGGACGGCACGGGCGATGGCAAGTCCGTCGTCCGTCGCGGTGCCCCGTCCGACCTCATCGAGGATGACGAGACTGCGCCGGGTCGCCTGGTGAAGGATCGTCGCCGTTTCGACCATCTCGACCATGAAGGTGCTGGCCCCGCCGGCGAGGTCGTCGTGGGCGCCGACGCGCGTGAAGATGCGATCGACGAGCCCGATCCGCGCTTGTGATGCCGGGACGAACGAGCCTATCTGGGCGAGCAAGACGATGACCGCGACTTGTCGGAGGTAGGTGCTTTTGCCCCCCATGTTCGGCCCGGTGACAACGAGGCTGCACGGGCCACTGCCACCAAGGACGCAGTCGTTCGCAATGAAAGGCTCCCCGCCGAGCCCCGCCTCGACGATCGGATGACGCCCGCCAGAGATCGCAAGCAGATCGCTCTCCTCCAGCTCGGGGCGGACCCAGCGGTTGCGCGCAGCGACTTCGGCAAGGGAGAGGAGCGCATCCAGGTGAGCGAGTCTCCCGGCCGCCGCGACAAGCCGCGACGCGAAAGCAGTGACCTGAGCGCCCAGGCGAGCCAGTGCCGTGCGCTCGAGGATCGCGATCTCCTCGTCGGCGGCGAGGACGCGTGCCTCCGCGTCTTTGAGCTCGCTGGTGATGTACCGCTCCCCGTTGGCGATCGTTTGCTTCCGCGCATAGTTGGCCGGTACGAGCGAGAGGTTCGACTTCGTGACCTCGATGTAGTAGCCAAAGACCTTGTTGAATCCGACCTTGAGCGAACGGATGCCCGTCCGTTCGCGCTCGCAGCGTTCAAGTCCAGCCAGCCACCGCCGCGTCTCGTGGACTCCATCGTTTGCTTCATCTAAGGCGCGGTCGAAACCCCGGCAGATGCGACTACCTCCGTCCTCGTCCTCCTCGACCGCAACCTCGACGAGGGCGACGACCTCTGGACACGCATCGATCCCGGCCCCAAAACTCGCGAGTTCGGGCGTTGACCCATCCACCAGATCCTCCGTCAGCCGACCAACGGTCCGCAAAGCCCCCGCGAGCGCCAGGAACTCGCGAATCGTCCCCTGTCCCTGACTGACCCGCCCGGTCAGACGTTCGAGATCACCAACCCCGGAGAGTGAGTTGGCGAGTGCCGCCCGGACACCGGGCCGCTCGACGAGCGCGGCGATGATCTCCTGCCTACGACGGAGCTCGCAGAGATCGCGGAGCGGCTGACCGACGAGGCGGCGCAGGGCACGAGCGCCCATCGCGGTGCGCGTCTCGTCGAGGACGCCGAGGAGACTGCCCCGGGTGCCGGCTGTCCGGTGGCTGCGGGTCAGCTCCAGGTTGCGCCGGGTGGCGGCGTCGAGTCCGACCCAGGCACCGGTCGTCTCCGTCCGGAGCCCGGTCAGGAGCGGCAAGAGCGCCGGGTTCGTTCGCGTCAGGTAGGCGAGGATGGCCCCGGCGGCACCCGTCGCGGCCGGCAACTCCTCACACCCGTACGGCGCCAGCGAGCGAGCGCCGAACTGATGGCAGAGCGCCGTCCGGGCGCGCTCCGGCTCGAAGTGCCAGTGCTCGAGACGCGTCCGGTGCCCAACAGCGACGGTGATCGACAGGCCGGCGTCGGGCACGAGGCACTCGGAAGGGTTCAGGCGTGTCAGCTCATCGGCGAGGCGCGGGCCGGCCCGAGGCCCATCGAGCTCGACAGCGGCGAACTCGCCGGTGCTGACGTCGACCCAGGCAAGTCCGATCCGTTCTCCGACCGACTGCACTGCGGCGAGATAGCGGTTCTCGCCCGCCGGTAGCAGGGCCGGATCCGCGACGGTGCCAGGGGTCAGCACGCGAGTGACGGCGCGCTCTACGAGGCCGTGTCCCGGTTCGCTGACCTGCTCGGCAATCGCGATCGTGTGTCCTGCGGCAAGGAGGCGACCCAGGTAGTGGTTCAGCGCATGGTAGGGAATACCGGCCATCGGCACGCGACCGTTGCGACCGAAGGAGCGCGAGGTCAGGGTGATCCGGGCGTCCCGGGCGACCGCCTTCGCGTCGTCGTCGAACGTCTCGTAGAAGTCGCCCATCCGGTACAGCAGAATCGCCTGGGGATGGAGTGCCTTGAGATCGAGGTATTGCCGGCGCGAGGGAACCAGCCCGCCGTCGCGATTGCTGGAAGCCGCGTCATCGACAGATTCGTGTGTGCGCGCGGCCTGGCGGGACATGAGGCAAGATTATACGCACCCTGACGCATGCCATCCGGTTGCCATCCGGTTACCCGCCGGCTTCCTTGGGCGTATCCAGGCCGAGCAGTCGACCCGTCTTCGGTCCGACATCGAGCCATCGATCGACGCCGAGTTCGAGGTGGGCGAGTCCAGCCGTCGGCAAGCGAACGTCGCTCGCCTCGATTCCGGCCAGGGCAGCGACCAGAGCCTCCATGCCCGGATTGTGCCCGACGAGGAGAATTGTCCTGGCATGCTCTGGCAGTGAACGGACCACCCCGAGCAGGCTGTCCAGATCGGCGTTGTAGACGTCATGAACCAGCGCGATGGGCAAAGTAAAGCCCATTGCTTCGGCCGCGAGCTCGGCCGTCTGTCTGGCGCGGTGGGCGTCCGAGGAGACGATCGCATCCGGCCGGCCGATCCGCTGCCGAATCAGCTCCCCCATCACCGGTGCGTCGCGACGACCACGCCCGGCAAGTTCACGAGCCCAGTCGCCGAGCGGCGAATCGGGTTGCGCCTTCGCGTGACGCAGAACAAGAAGCGTCTTCATCGACAGACCAATCGCGCAGGCCGCCCGGTCAAGTAGAGATGCACGAGCGTTTGCTTCGACAACTCCATTGATCGTTAGCGCGGCGGGATTAGGGATGCACTCAGAACGCGCACTATACTTGGTGGGAAGAGAACCCGATAGGGATGACCGAGGGGAATCTGTGCCGCGCATCAGCGAGTTCTACGGGATCACCATCACGATGTACTCGTCTGAACACGGACCTCCGTCATTTCCATGCTCGCTACGGCGAGTTCGGTGCCACGTTCGGCGCAGACCCTGTTGTCACGCTTGCCGGCCGGCTGACAGGACGGGCAGCATCACTCGTTGTGGAGTGGGCGCGCATGCACCAGCAGGAGCTTGTCGAGAATTGGGAACGGCTTAAGTGCCACCGGGCACCCCATCGTATCTAGCCTCTCGACTGACACGGCTGCCAGGAGACCCATATGGAAGCGGTTGTTTCGGTCAGCGTTTTGCGACCATACGTTCTCCACGTCACCTTCGCCGATGGTACGGTGCGCGAAGTCGACATGGAACCCGATCTATGGGGCGAGATGTTCGAGCCTTTGCGCGACCCAGCTAACTTTGCCCAAGCGGCCGTCGACCCAGAGCTCCAAACAGTTGTCTGGCCTAATGGAACGGACATCTGTCCTGACGTTCTCTATTGGGGCAGTGACGGCCCGCCTTGGGCACGGGAACTGGCTCACCACGGGGAAGTTGTTACCGTTGACGCGGCTGCCAATCGCTGATGGGGCCAACCTGGGAACACTCGATACCGATCGTCTGGCTCACCGATTGGGACACGGCACTTGCCGAGGCACGGGCGACGCGGCGAGTTGTGTTGATCGATGTCTGGAAGGATCCCTGACGCGGCTGCGCCAAGCTGGATGCCGTGACGTATCCGGACCCCACCGTCGCCGCCGCCGTGAGCGAGCGTTTTGTGCCGCTTCGCCTCGATCTCTTCCGCGATCGCGACGTGGTGCGTCCGCTCAACGTGATCTGGACGCCGACGCTACTCTTCGCAGATCGTCGCGGCACCGTTCACTACCGCTCGCTGAACTTCTTGCCGCCTGCCGATTTCCTCGACCTGCTCGACATCGGCGAGGCGAATGTCCGGCTGCGCTGGGGCGAGCACGACCGCGCCATCACGCTCCTCACTGCCGTGACCGATCGAAATCCAGATGCACCCCTCGCCCCTGAGGCGATCTACCAGCGCGGCATCGCGACCTATCTGAAGACGCACTCCAACCAGGAACTCTATTCAGTCTGGCAGGATCTCCTCGACCGCTTCCCCGATTCGATTTGGTCCCGGCGCATTCCGTAAGGCCCTGTCCTTCAACTTTTGCCCAGTTTCGTGCTCCCGCGTATGAGTAGATTCTCCTCTCCTCAGTTGGAGAATCTGCGTAAATCCGGTGCTCCACAGCGAACTCTGGCTGAAGTACCAGTCCAAACGCCGTCGGTGCACTATCTCGACGCACTCACAACGCTATGTTAGATTGCCTCACAAGCGCTCAACGACTTCCGACCTGCAAATGCGATCCATGGTCTCCCGGAACCAGGGTGGGAGCCACGACATCCGAATCGTGCGACCATTGTCGCGAAGTGCAGAAAAGGCGGCGCGATCGGCGCCGAAGGAGGTGCGGATCTATCGCTCGTCGCAGGCCCCATTTCATGCGCGTTGTCGTCGCGGGATCTCCGTTCGCGAACTGAAGAGGAGTGTGACCGGTGGCCAAGCCCATTCACGAGCATTACGACGACCTGATGAAGGGCCGCATTTCGCGGCGTGACTTTCTCCGGCGGTCCGCCGCGGCAGGCGCCGCGACTCCCCTCATCGTCAACTACCTCAACACCCCCGACGCCGCGCTCGCAGCGCCCAGACGGCACTTTTCCCTGACGCGCGCTATGGCGCAGGATGGTGCCAGGCTGACACCTCCGGCTGCCGGCAGCGATACCTCCGAGCAGCTCATCTTCCGCGGCTGGAACTACCGCACCGAGGTCGTCCAGGACAACACGAGCAAGTTCAACACCCAGTACAGCGAGAACGTCGACTACCAGACGATTACGGGCGACTACATTTCGATCATGGAGAACTTCCACGTCGCCAATCAGCCGCTTGATATGGCCTACGCCAACCCGGCCACGCTCTACCGCTGGTCGATTCCCGGCTGGGTCCACGACTACGAGCGATGGTGGAACGTCGACGATGCGCGCGGCGAAATGTACGACGGTGTCCGCGACTCCCTAACGATCGACGGCAAGCTGTACGGGTTGCCGTACTTCGTCTCGATCCGCGGCACGATGATGGCGAACAACGCCGTCCTCTCCAAGGCTGGCATCACCCCGGATCTCTATCCGAAGACGTGGGCCGAGCTGTACGCCCAACTCCGGCAGATGAAGGCCGATGGTGTCACCGAAGGACCGCCATTCCTGCCTCACTGGTTCGCCGCCGGCGTCTGGTTTGGCGTCTCCTGGGGCTATCTCCTAGAGTGCATGAACACCGGCGCCGTCCTCTTCGACGACGCCAACCTCCCGGTCTTCGACGACGCGTCGCTGGCGCTATTGGTCGAATGGCGCAAGCTGCTCGAGGAAGGGATCGTGCCGGAGAGCGTCTTCACGATGGGCGAGGCGGACTGGATCGACGCCTTCGCACAAGGAAAGTACGCCTACAGCCCGCAGCAGATCTACGATTTGAAGGTCTTCAACGATCCCGCGGTCTCTCAGGTTGCCGGTCAGGTCGGTGTCGTTCCCGTCAGCAGCCAACCGTGGGGCATCATCGACGAGGGTATCTACACCGTTCCCGCCCGCGACGACACCGACGAGAAACTGGCCCGCAAGTATCGGTTGGCCGGGTTCTTCGGCTACCGCGACGCGGAGGAGAGCGGCAATCTCTACGTCGCCAAACGGTGGGCGATCGAAGCCGCGCTCAATTCCGGCTACACCGCGATCCTCGAGGACCCCGAGGTCATTGCCGCCTACAACTCGTGGCTGCCCGATCCGGCGATGCTGGACACGCTGAACGGCGTCCTCAATGCCGGTACCTTCCCGAAGGTCTGGCAGACTTTCTGGTGGGAAGAGTGGAACGCCCAAGCGATGACCGAGTTGCCGAAGGCGATCCTCGGTCAAACTCCGGTGGAAGAGGTCCACGCCAGTCTGAAGAAGCTGGCCCAGGAGTTGGCGGAGCGATACCAGTTCTAGGTCCGGAAACCACGGCTCACACCCCTCGCCCCCTCTCCCCGACTCGGGAGAGGGGGCGAACTGGGGCGCGAGGCCGTTTGGCCGGTGCTTGACGGAGAGGCGACGTGGCAACCGCGGGATTGGCCCCTGACGCAGAGACGGTCGCGCTGCGGCGCCGGTGGAGCTCCTCGCGGCTGAGCGACGGGCAATTCGCGGCGTTGCTGACGCTGCCGCTGATCGCGGTGTTGGTGGCCGTGGTGGGATATCCGATCGGGTATTCCATGTGGCTCAGTTTTCGCGACATCGACATCATCTTCAAGCGCAACGAGTCGGTCGGGTTCCAGAACTATCGAGATGCGCTCGGGTCGGCAGAGGTGCGGCACGCGCTGCGGGTGACGCTCTACTACACGGTGGTGATGACGGGAATCAGCCTCGTGATCGCGGTCGGCGGGGCGCTGCTGCTCAACGAGAAGTTCCGCGGCCGCCCCTTCGTGATGACGATCGTGATTCTGCCGTGGGCGGTGTCGCTTTACGCGACCTCCGTCGTCTGGAAATACCTCTACAGCCCCGAATGGGGATTGTTCAACGCCCTCCTGCTAAAGCTGCATGTGATCGATCGGCCGATCAATTTCCTCTCGGAGAGTTTGGCCGTGCCGGCGGTGGCGCTTGCTCATGCCTGGCAGATCTCGCCGCTCGGGATCTATTTCATCCTCGCGACGCTGCAGGTGATCCCGGAAGACCTCTACAAGATGGCCCGCGTCGACCGCCTCGGCATGCTGGGTCGGTTCCGGCACGTCATCTTTCCCTACATCAAGACGCCCCTTCTCATCGTGATGGTCTTGATCACGGTCGAGGCGGCGCGGGTCTTCGACACCATCTTCTTTTTGACCAACGGCGGGCCGGGTGACGTCTCGACGACGCTGGCTTGGGTCGTCTATCGCGAGACGTTCCAAAAGCGCGACTACGGGCAGGGCGCGGCGATCGGGTGGTTGCTCGTCTTGCTGACGACGGTGATCACGACGGTCTATTTCCTGCTGCTGTTCTATCGGCGGAAGCAGCGCGTCTCCACCGACGGTGAGGGAGCGGCGGTATGACGGATCGGGGGAAGTGCGCGTGAACACCCGCCGGGTTCTAACGTATGCACTCGCGCTGCTGCTTGTGGTCTGGACGTTGGTGCCGATCTACTGGCTGCTGAACATGTCGTTCATGGTGAAGTCGGAGCTGCTGTCGGTGCCGACGCACCTCATTCCCCACGAACCAACATTCAGCAACTACATCCGCCTGTTCGGCGGTACCGCGACATCGCCGAGCGGCGATGCACTTCTCCCGGTCGGGCAAGCACCGGCGCTGAAGCGTGGGCTCGTCAACAGCTTGATCGTAGCGGGCGTGGTGACGGCTTTTACGATGCTGGTGGCATTGCCGGTCGCTTACGCGCTGGGTCGGCTTAACTTTCGTGGCCGGACGCCGATGTTGTTCGCGATCATCACGACGCGCTCCTACCCACCGATCGCCATCGTGATTCCGTTCGCCTATCTCTACATCGACTGGAAGCTCCAAGGGACGCTCAGGGGGTTGATCCTGATCTACTTCACGCTGACGATTCCTTTCGTCGTCTGGGTGATGACCGGCTTCTTTTCGTCGCTCCCGCGGACGGTTGAGGCGGCCGCGCGGATTGACGGCAACACGCGCTGGCAGGCGTTCTACCGGGTCATCTTGCCGATGTCGTGGCCGGGGATCGCGGTGGCGACGGCCATCTGTTTCATGGTCTGTTGGAACGAGTTCGCGTTCGCCTCGTTTTTGACCGCCGGGTCCGAGGCGCAGACGTTTCCCCCGGTGCTCCCGGCGATGTTCTTTCAGATCTCGATGCCGACCGAGATGGCGGCCGCGTCGATCGTCGGGATCATCCCGCCGGCGGTGCTGGCGTATCTCTTCCAGCGCCGAATTCGGAGTCTGAATCTGGTCGATCCGCTGTAATGAAGTCGGGTAGGCGGCACGGGACGAGGAAAGGACGAGGAGTGCACTGTGGTTGAGACCTTGGCCGCGGACGCGACAGGAACGGCTTCACCGCCGCATCGCCGCCTGACCGACTCGCCGGCATCGATCCAACTCGTCGACGTCGACAAGCGGTTCGAGACGTTCCACGCGGTGCGTGGGCTCAATCTCGAAATTCGCGACGGTGAACTGTTGGTGCTGCTCGGGCCGTCCGGGTGCGGCAAGACGACGACCCTCAATATGCTGGCCGGGTTGGAGAAACCGACGTCCGGCCGGCTCCTCTTCGGCGAGCGCGTGATGAACGACGTGCCGCCCGAAGAGCGGGACATCGCCATGGTGTTCCAGTCGATCGCACTCTATCCCCACCTCAACGTCCGGGACAACATCGGGTTCGCCCTGCGGACGCAGAAGGTTGCCAAACAGGAGACGGCGCGCCGCGTTGCCGAGGTGAGCAAGATTCTCGACATCGATCGACTCCTCGATAGGCGCATCCATCAACTCTCCGGCGGCCAGCGGCAGCGGGTGGCGATCGCCAAGGCGCTCGTACGCCGGCCGCGACTCTTCCTGCTCGACGAGCCGTTTTCCAGTCTGGACGCGGAGTTGCGCCGGCAGATGCGCTCGGAGTTGATCCGCATCCACCGCGAGGTGGAAACGACGATGGTGTTCGTCACCCACGATCAGGAAGAGGCCATGGCGATCGCCGACCGGATCGCGGTGATGAACGCCGGCGAGGTCGTGCAGCTCGGACCGCCGCTCGATCTTTACCAGGCGCCCCGCAACCGGTGGGTCGCGCGCTTCATCGGCGCCCACCCGATCAATCTCTACGACGCGCGTCTCGCCGGTGAGGGAGACCGGGCTTTCCTGTTGCCAGGCGACCGCTGGCCGGTGACTGTTCCCGCGGACGTCATGGCCGCGATCCGGTCTCGCATCACCCATCCGGAGATCACCGTGGGGATCCGACCGGAGCACCAGATCGTCGATTCAGGCGCGGCAGCACCCGTCAACGAGCTGTCTGGCGAGGTGTACACGCGGCAGATCCTCGGCACCGACATCCTCTACGAGATCAAGGCGGGAGACCACATCCTGCGCGCGGTGACGCCGACGGCGCGGTTGTTCGACGTCGGCAGCCCGGTGCGGGTCGGGCTAGATTGGTCCAACGTCTTCGTGTTCGACCGCCAGACAGAGACGTGTCTCTACCCAACCAATGCCGCCTGACGGCCGATGGCTGAGAAAGGACTTGTCCTGGGTGTCGATCGCGGCAACCAGGGTTTTCGCGTGCATGCGGTCGACCCCGCCGGTCGTGTGATTGCTTCCCGAACCTCGCCGCGGTGACCGAGCGGAACCCAATGGCGCCCCCACCCCCGGGGCGATCTACCGGTGCGGCATCGTCACCTATTTGAAGACGCACTCCAACCAGGACTGATGCGTCCTCTGGCAGGAACTCCTCGATGGCTTCCCCCGTTTGATGTGGCCACGGTGCATTCCGTAAGAGGTTGGCGTGGAGTAGACTCGCCCCTGGCGCGAACAGTCAACAGCGTGGGAACCGGAGCGGAGGATAGCGTGGGCGAGTTGACTCAGCAGATCGATATCGAGGCTCTTCGCGCTAAAGTGCGCGACATTCCGGACTTTCCCCAACCCGGCATCCTCTTCCGGGACATCACACCGCTCCTCGCCGACCCCCCGTCGTTCCGCGCCGTCGTTGATGCGATGGCCGCGCCGTTCGCGGGCGTGTCGGTCGTCGTCGCCATCGAGAGTCGCGGCTTCATTCTCGGTGCCCCGGTTGCCTACGAACTCGGCGCCGGCCTGGTCCCGGTGCGTAAGGCCGGGCGGCTGCCGGCCGCCACGATACGCGAGGAGTACGCCCTTGAATACGGCAGCAACGTCGTCGAGGTCCATAGCGACGCCATCCGCCCCGGCGAGCGCGTCCTGATCGTAGATGACCTCCTCGCGACCGGTGGGACCGTCCGCGCCGCAGCCAACCTCGTTGAACGACTTGGCGCAGAGGTGGCGGGGATCAGCGTGCTGGCGGAGTTGGCGTTTCTCGACGGCCGTCGATTGCTGCAGGGATACGACGTTCGAAGCTTGATCGTCTACTAGCGCTGATTGCAGAGCCGGTGGACTACCCGTACCGCAGGTTGGCGCGGTATCCGACTACACGGCATCCAGGGATACTGCTGCAGGTCCCTGCGACCCCCGTGGCGACGCCCAGCGGGAACCAAAAGAACTGACTGACGGCTGTCAGAAAGCCAGATCAAGGAACCGCAGCCGCTGCTTCGACATGCGCCCTGTTCACCAGAACGACCGGGACAGCAAGCGGCCCGCCGGGTCGGTTCGGCCAGGAGACCTGTGCGTCACTGATCGCGACGAATGTCTCTGCCGCGTCGAAAAGCAAGACCAGGGGATCTCCTGTCTTGCCGGCGACGTAGAACAAACCTGTGACGTCCATTGCCGGCAGAGCGATGGTGAGGCGAACGGGCGTCTTTGCGACATACTGGGAGAAACGCTTCTCAGGTGGTCTTGGTGGTTCGGACATGACCAGCACCGCCTGAATCGCCGGTCTCCGCACGATCATGCGCTCGTACTCGGCGAACGGCTCGCCAGGCCGGTCGGGGCGACTGACCCGTACCCGCTCCAAGACCAACTGCTGACGGGATGGGTCGTTGAGCACGTCGCTCACCCGACGGGGTCCAGTGTTGAGCTCGCCGAGCAAGCAGTGGCGTGCCATGAAGAACCCGACCCGCGCGTGTGTGGCGCCATTGGAAGCCATTTAGAACGACGACCCTTCGGTGTGCTGAGGTGCTGTCGACCAGCATGACGGTAACCCCGATCTCGGCTGCGCCGAAGATGTAGGGCCTCCGGTACAAACGTACTCCTCGTGCCAAACTCGTCAACAAGACCGTCTAAGGTGAAAGTCCGGGTTCAGCGTCAACCAATCTGCCGGATCCGGTGTCAAGGTTACGCGACACGGAGCAGTCGAGCCGGGGTGACCGAGTCATCCCATCGCCACGAAACGATGTGACCCTCGAGGTGAACCCCGCCGAGCCAGCGATCGATACCGTTGAGCATGACCTGGTCGGCCTCACCGGCGACAACCGCGCGCCCTTGATCGCTGACCGCGAGCGGTTGATGTGCGAAATGCGCCGGATCCTGGTCCTTCGGATGCCCGACCAGCCGCGTCCCATCGAGCGGAGCGAGGAGCGGAAACGACCCTGCGGCCAGTCCACGCAGCTGCGTCCAGAAGGTGAGGTCGCCCAGGAACGGACGTTCCTCACGATCGACACTGGCGCGGAACAGTTCAACGGGTGTCCGGCTGTCGGTGCAGAGTTCCTCCAGCGCTTGCCGTTCCGTCCGCGACAGCCCGCCGCGCAGTCCGGGGTACTCCTCAAGGAACCGAATCAGCGCCTGTCGGAGGAAGGGCAATGAACGCGTGTCTCCTCTGATGATGCGCTCCACGTCCGTCGGGTCAGAGGAGCGAATCGCGGTCCAGGCAGCGCGCGCCAGGTTGAGCTGTTCGGTGGAGACCGGCCGCCGGGTCGGAAAGAGCGAGGCTATCTGCGCTGCGGTGAGCTGGCCAAGACCGTGGAACGGCGCGACGTCGGGGAAGGTGCCGATGCAGATCAACGAAAGGGCCGTCGCTCCTCTCGTTTGTCCGGCAAACCAGTCCAGGATCTGGAGGAGTTGGAGTTGGTCGTAGAGGTCGTGCTCGAACCAGAGGACGACCTCCTCGTGCTCGCGAAACGCCGCCAGGGTCTCGTCTCGTTGCGCGAGATCGGCGAGCACCCGCGCATGGGTCCCCCAGCCGCGATCGGCGATAAAACGGGCGCGGACGTCTCGCAACTCGTCGAGGCTGAGCCCCGCCGGAATCGGCCCCTCGTGGAGCACGTCGCGCCACGGCAAGACGGTTCCCGACAGACCACTGCCGGCGATCAGTTCCGCTGCGCTATCGCCGTTGGTGACGTGGAGCATCCCCTTGCCTCTCCAAACTCCCTTGGCGTCCCTCGCCGGCTACGCGTTCCACGTCCGTTCGAAAATCCGCAGCCAGTTCTCGTATCCGATCTTACATAGGGCATCGTCGTCGTAGCCGCGGGTACGCAGTTCGGCAATGAGGAGTGGCAATCCGGCAACGTCGCGGAGATCGCCGGGCATCGTCGCGCCATCGAAATCGGAACCAAGGGCGACCTTGTCGATACCGAGCCGATTGGCGAGGTAATCGACGTGGTCAGCGATGGCCGCGACAGTCGTCTCCGCCGGCAGTTCCTTGCCATCCGGTCGGAGGAAGCCGACATGGAAGTTGACGCCGACGATGCCTTCGGAGTCGTGGATGGCGTCGAGTTGCTTGTTGGTCAGGTTGCGCGTGGACGGGCAGAGGGCGTGGACCCCGGAGTGCGTGGCGACGATGGGATCTTCCGTCAGACCCGCCACATCCCAAAACCCGGCCTCGTTCAGATGCGAGACGTCGACGAGGACGCCGAGACGATTGCAGTTGCGCACCAGTTCCTTACCGGCGTCTGTTAGTCCCGGACCGGTGTCGGGCGACTGCCCAAACTTGAACGGGACGCCGTGACCAAACGCGTTCGACCGCGACCAGACGATCCCGACCGAGCGCACCCCGGCCCGCGCGTAGACCTCGAGCGCGTCGAGTCCCTGGTCGATCGGCTCGGCGCCTTCGAGGTGGAGCTCGATCGCGAACGTGCCGTTCTCGACGCACCGACGCAGGTCGGCCGCGGTCGTCACGATCTCGACCTCGCCTTGGGAGGCTTGCACCTGCCGAATCAGGATCGCAAGCGATCCGAGCGCGTTGTTCTGTGCGTATTCGACCCCCATCTGCGGTGGCATCCGAGATACGTCGGAGTAGGCAGAGACGTCGGGATCGGGCTGCTGGCCCGGCGGCGGGGTGTGGCTCGGATCGGGGATCCAGACGGCGAAGAATCCCCCCGCCATGCCCCCCTCCTTCGCGCGCGGCAGATCGACGTGACCCGTCTCGCTGCGCTCGAAGAACGACCGACCCGTGTGCCGAAGACTCAACACCGTGTCGTTGTGCCCATCGAAGATCGGAACCGCCCTGCCGTTCTGCTCGCCCACACCGCCTCCGCTTCCATTTCGACTTCGTCGCCGACCGTTCGTCTGGGTATCATGCACCAAGTGGCGGTACTCAGGCAGGGCTCGTTATTGAATCCCCGCCCAGTCTCCTGGTGTTCCGAAACGAACGGGGAGGATGCCACGACGGTGAGGACCTCCCCTCTCCCGACCGCGGGAGAGGGGGCGGGGTGAGGGCTGACAGGAGGAAGCACGGTGGCAGCAGAGGGAACCGGGTTGCTCGCGGGCAAGAACTGCGTCGTGATGGGCGTCCTCAACAAGTGGAGCATCGGCTGGGCGATTGCCGAGGCGATGGCGCAACAAGGAGCGCGGGTTGGGGTCAGCTACCTCGACGAACGCTCCAAGCGCGAAGTCGACTCCTTCGTCGCTGAGCACGAGGGGAGTCGCGCCTACCAGGCCGACGTCGAATCAGACGAGAGTCTCGACGCATTTGGCAACGCGCTCAAGGAAGACTTTGGGCGCGTCGACTGCCTGGTCCACAGCATCGGGTACGCTCCCGCCGGCGAGCTCAAGGGGCGGTTCCTGGAGACGTCACGTGAGGGCTTCAAGATCGCCCACAGCGTCAGCGTTTACTCGCTGATCGCGGCTGCGCAACGCGTCGTGCCCCTGATGACGGACGGCGGCAGCATCATCACGCTGACGTACCTGGGCGCGGACCGCGCCTTCCCGCGCTACAACGTCATGGGCGTGGCCAAGGCGTCTCTTGAAGCAACGGTTCGCTATCTGGCGGCCGACCTCGGCGAGCAGCGGATCCGCGTCAATGCCCTCTCGGCCGGGCCGATCAAGTCGGCGGCGGCTCGCGGCATCCCCGGCTTCATGGATATGCACAAGTACCTGACGGAGCGGGCGCCGATCAAAGAGGAGTTCAAGGCGACGCACGTCGGCGGTGTGGCCGTCTTTCTTGCCAGCGACCTCTCAACGGCCGTCACCGGCGAGACGGTCTTCGTCGACAATGGCTATCACATCATGGGGATGTAGCGACCAACTCCCGTCGAATAGCGAGCAAAAAATCGGGGATGCCTGAGCAGGCATCCCCGATTCCTTTTGGCAACGCCGCCTTGCCCTCGTCGAGCTAAAAGCTCGCGCCGGCCGGCGAATCGTCTGTCTGCGGGATGACGGTGGATGTCGTCGCCATTGGCCGCGGCTGACCGACACTCGACGAAGTTCCAGTCGTGCCGCTCATGGACGAGCGCTGCTGCCCGTCGCCGTCATGGCCTTGCGACATCAGGCCAGGGAAGCTCTGCTCGCCGATGACCTTAACCCGCTCGCCGATGGACCCCATGAACGAGGCGACCATCGTGTTCAGCGTGTCCTCGATCCCGCTACTCTTCGCGGCCTTGCGGACGTTCTCCATGATGCCGGACGAGGACTGTGGCCTGTATGCCTGCCCGCCATGCTGTTGATCGTAGCGTGGATACTGGCGCCTGTCGTCATCGTCGCCGCCGAGGATCCCGCCGAGGACGAACCCGCCGGCCAGCGCCGCGCCGAGTGCCAGAAGCGGCTTCTCCTCAATCTGCTTGCGAAGGTCGAACGTGTCCTTGACCTGCTGCTTGGCGTCTTCCACGGTGTCTTTCACCTGTTGCGTCGCGCCCTCGACCATGGTTTGGATCTGGTCGATCTTCTGCGCCGCGTCTTCGCGCTTCTGGTCTACCTCTTGACGGAGTTGATCTGCTGTTTCGCCCATTCCCTGTCCTCCTTCAACGAGTCGATCGTCTGCTCCGGCTTCATGTTGCTTGCGCTCAGCTTGTTCTTGCCGCTCATCGCGAGGATGGCCGCGATGACCGCCAGCACGACCGCCACGATCCCGACGGCGATCCACGTCTGCATCCACTTGTCGAGCAGCGCAGACGCCGCGAGCGCCACGAACACGAGGGCGATCAAACCGATGAGACCGCCGGCGACAAGGAAGCCGATCCCCTTGCCGGCGGCGCTCGCATCCTCCTTCAACTCGGTCGTGGCGAGCTTGATCTCGCCACGGACCAAGTCCTGCATGTCCTTGATCAAACCCGAGATCAGCGCGCCAACGCCTTCGCTGTCCTGGGGTCGCCCGCGCTCACCCGGATCGGACGAACGGAAACCCTGGCCCCTGAAAGCATCGTCGGCTCCGCCGAACCCGCGGGCGTCGCTGTGACCCATGGGAGTTCCCCCTGACACGTCGCCCTATCGGACGATCTTGGAGAGTACGAAGCCGATTCCGGCGGCGACGAGGACGGACTCCATCGGCTTGCGCCGAACCAGCGCCTCAAGATCGGTCATGAGTTGCTCGGTGTCCGTGCTGCGCAGCATCTGCGCGCCCGATTCCAGCTTGTCGGCTGCCGTTGTCGCGATGGACCCGACGGAGCCGCCGCCCATCGACTCTCCCCGGTCGCGTAGCGTGCCGGCCAGCGTGTCGAGACCGGTCGCCGCCTTGTCCATACCGGCGTCGGCCGCGGTCGAGGCTTGGTCGGTCACCTGCGAAGCTTTGTCCTTGACGGTGTCAAATGCCGCGCCGGCCTGCTCCGTCATCTGCGACGCCTTGTCCTTCGCCGTCGCCATCGCCCCGGCGTCCTGGTCCTGCCCCTGTCCCGGGCTCCCGCTGCCCTGTTCAAAAGGCTGGCCGCCGAAGGAGGGCGAGTAGTCCTGCGTTGCCCCGCCACTGGTGCTGCTTCCGAAGCTCTGCGTGTCCCAACTCGAGGTAGACCCGACGACCGCGTCGCCCACCTGGCTCCCGCGTCCCATGTCCTGCTGATCGCTCATGGTGTTCTCCTTTACGCTGGTTCCCGCCGACATGAACACGCCGGACTCCTCCAATGGAGTCGCGTATCTGTCACGCCTATTACGCACACGCAGTGCCACTAATAATGAGGCTTCGATCCGAGGAGACTACCGAGTCACGGTTCCGAGGTCGAGGCTACCCACCAGCAACGCAGCCGAGGAAGCGCCGCTCAGTTCGTCGGTTAACGCGGCGAGACGCTCGACGATAAAGGTCACAACGCCCATCTCGTGAGCCAAAAGACGATCATCCCGACGGCCAGACATGCCCAAAGGACGCGGACGCGGATCACGACCAGGGCGGCGACGGTCGCGGCCGCGAGCCGCGGGATCAGCTCGTCATCCGTGCCACCAATCCCCGGTGCGGCGAGCGCGGCAAAAGCGGCAATGGGGACGTACGCGAGGAAGCGCCGCATCGAAGCGGGGACGGAGCGATTGCCAAGACTGAGACCCGTCACCCGTGTCCCGTAGGTGATCAGTGCGGCGGCCGCAATCAGTGGAAGGTAGCCGAGGTCCATCCCACTCACGCCTGCTCGGAGCTTCGATCGAGGATCGTCCCGATCGTCGCCCCGGCGAGTGTGGCGACAAGCACGACGACTCCGCCGCTGAACCACCAACTCGTCGACAGCGCCAAACCGCCGGCGATGATAGCCACCGTCACGTCGAGGCGAGTCCGCAGCAGCGGCAAGAGCAGCGCCAGGAACGACAGCGGAAAGACGACGTGCAGACCGAGACGGCCGGGATCGGGCAATCTCGACCCGAGTAGCACGCCGATCAGCGTCGCGGTCGTAAAACTGACCAGGAGGCTGAGGTTGGCACCGAAGAAGAAGCCGTCGCTGCCTTGACCGCTACGGAAGGCGCGGATCGTCAGACCGTACGACTCGTCGGTCATTCCCGCCGCGAGGATCGATCGTGGCGGTCGTGTCCGCGCCGGCAGGTGCGCATTCAGGGAGAGACCGTAGAGGACGTGCCGCAGGTTGAGGAGCAGTACCGTCACCAAGATCGCCGCTCCCCCTGACCCGTCCTTCGCCAGGTTCACAAAGGCGAGTTGAGCGCTGCCGGCGAAGACAAACAGACTCAGCGCCCCGGTTTCGAAGGCCGAGAGCCCACTGGTTCTCGCCAGGACGGCAAACGCGATCGCGAACGGGACGACGCCGAGCCAAAGCGGCAATAGCGCCACAAAGCCCCGGCGTACTCCCGACGGTCGAGCCTCGTCTCCATCACGAGAAGGAACGTTCCAGCTCGTCGAGGTGGTCGGCCCGATGGAGCGAGCGATCGAGGCGGATCACCTCACCGTCCTTGATCGTGGCCGCAAGATCGTCGGTGAGGGCCGCGATCTTGCCGTTGATCTCCTCGCCTGCGGCGAGGGCATCGGCCACTGCGGCCCGGGGCGAGATCAGCAACCACTGCGGCAGCATCGCGTCGTTGATCGCGTCATAGTCCGCGCCCGATGGCGAGACACCGTCACGTGCCCACCTGTCCAGGATGACCGAGGCCCGGCGATCCCAGAAGGCCAGATGCGCGATATCAGCGGCGGCCGTCCAACCGTTGGCGAGCGGACGACCGAGATCTTCGTCGGTGAGGCGTTCCACGAAGGAGCGCATTCTCGCGAGGGATGCAGCGTTGCGCTCGTCGCGGTCGGTGCGAGTCCTATCCATCGGTAGTCTCCCTTCTTGGCGCGGCTGGAAACGGTGCCCAGACGAGTCCATTATCCGCGGAGACGACCCGGCACAAAGGACCAATTCGCGAATGGTCCTTGGCGACACCCCTCCTCGGGATGAGAATGGACCGATGGACTTCGCGACGCTCGCGCTCGACAGGGGCGCCTCACCGGTGCTCTACCGGCAGCTGAGTGACCAGTTGGCCGACGCGATCGGACGGGGCGAGCTCGCAGCCGGCGATCGCCTCCCCTCCGAGCGCGACCTCGCCATGGCGCTCGGCGTCAGCCGGACGACGGCGGTGAACGCCTACCGCGAACTCGAGGCGCGCGGTCTCATCCGCGGTTACGTCGGGCGCGGCACATTTGTCTGTGCCGCCTCGAGTTCCGAACCCGCCGGCGCCCCCTTCGCCTGGCGAGGCAAGCTCGCGGTCGGCGCACAACGGACGCTCGATCCAACCTTGCGGTCGATCGTCCGCGCTGCATCCGACCCTGCCGTCATCTCGTTCGCCGCAGGAATCCCGGCACTGGAGTGCTTTCCGACCGAGGCCTTCCGGGAGATCACCGACCGCGTGCTTCGACGAGGAGCCCGAACGGCAGTCGGGCTGGCACCGACTGACGGACAGCCCGCCCTCCGCCGGGCGATTGCCTCCCGGGCCAGCATCCGCCCGGAGCAGGTGCTGATCGTTGCCGGTGCGCAGCAGGGGCTGGATCTCGTTGCGCGTTGCCTTCTCGATCCGGGGGACGCCGTCGTGATCGACCGCCCGGGATACCTGGGTGCCATCCAGGCCTTCCGCGCGGCCGGTGCCCACCTCGTCGGCTGGGATGCCGGTCAGGGAGACCTCGACGAACTGGAAGACCTCCTCCTCCGCTACCGCCCGAAACTCCTCTATACGACGACGACCTTCCAGAACCCGACCGGCCTCACCTGGCCACTGCCACTTCGCCGCGACCTGTTGGAGCTTACGGCGCGCTACCGCCTCCCGGTCGTGGAGGACGAGCCGTATCGCGATCTCTCGTTCGGCGCCGCGCCGCCGCCGTCGCTCTTTGCCCTCGACGGCGGGCGCTCCGTGATCCACGTCGGAACCTTCTCGAAAACGCTCGCGGGCGGTCTCCGCCTCGGCTGGGTGACCGCCAACGAGGCAATCGTCGACCAATTGGCACTCGTCAAGCTGCGGGACGACGTCTCCACCGCCAGCCTGACCCAACTCGTAATCGCCGAGCTGCTCACCTCCGGCCGCTTTGACCGCCATCTCGCCGAGCTCCGGGCTGAGCATTCCCGTCGTCACCAGACGATGCTCGCCGCCTTGCGACGCCACGTCCCGACCGGTGCGCTCAATTGCCGCCCGGTGAACGGGGGACTCTATCTCTGGTGCCGTCTACACGCCGGGCTCGACGCTCGTGACCTCTTCCAAACCGCCGCCGCTGCCGGCGTCGCATACGTTGCTGGTGACCATTTCTATCCCGACGGTGCCGGCGCAAACGAGCTCCGCCTCTGCTTCTCCAGCGTCCCCGCGCCAAGAATCGAGGAAGGCGTACGCCGTCTTGGCAGTCTTATCGGGGGACATCGACACCAGGCGACACACCTCAACGGAGCGCAGCCGCTCGTCTGACGCACAGCCGAAGCGCGAGACGCTGACGTCAACTACGGCGTGGTGACGATCAGCTGCGGGAGGAGACATCGGTGAGGGCGGTCACATTCCAGGATGCCCAGGCAAATTGGTCCCAGCTCCTCGATGACGTAGCCAAGGGCGAAACGATCACCATCACGAGGCGAGGCGAGCCAGTCGCCGAGCTTCGACCCCCTCAGTTGCGGCCGTAGTCCGATCGACCGCGCCCCCATCCAAAAGAGGCAGTCGAAGCATTGCGCGCATTCCGCACGCGCGAAAAGTTGACACTTAATGGACTTTCGATTCGGGGGATGCGCGAAGAGGGCCGAATATAGTGGCATTCGTGCTCGACGGCTCCGTTACGGTCGCGTGGTGCTTCGAAGCAGTGCACCTCGCAATCCCTCTTCTCGTGATTGAATGACCCTTGCCCACAACGGGAGAACGTTGCAGAAGTAAGAGCGACCGGCAATAGGCGCGCTGCGGATTCCTGGCCCGTGGATACCGCGTCCCACGGGTCGCGGTTGCACGCCCGAATTTCGGGGTTATCGTCTCCAGAGGAAGCTGACTCCCCAGCCTATTGCCGGTCGCTCTAAGAAGTGTTGCCTTAGCGAACGTCGAACACCCACCGCCCACCCAGCATCGTCGCAAGCGGCCGCGTCGCCTTCAGGTCCTCCGCGGAAACGGTCAGTGGGTCGTGCGGCAGCACGACGAGGTCGGCGAGTTTGCCCGGCTCGATCGAGCCCTTGATCCGCTCCTGACCGGTCGCATAGGCGCCGCCGATGGTGTAGGAGCGGAGCGCCTCCCGAGGCGAGATGCGCTCCTCCGCCCCGAGCACCCGCCCGGCCACCGTTGTCCGCGCCACTGCTCCGTACATGCCGACCCACGGGTTGTAGTCGGAGACCGAGGAGTCGGACGAACCGGCGAGCGCAACGCCGGCGTCGAGGTACGAGCGCATCGGCATCGCGCGAGCGGCCCGCTCTTCACCGAGCGAGAGGACGAAGCTCTCGCCGAGATTGACGATGAACGGGTTGGAAACGACCGCCGGTATGCGGTGCTCCGCCATCAAGCGAAGCGTCTGTTTCGTTGGAAAGTACGCGTGGTGGACCCGGTGGCGGAGCCAGGGTTTCGGGTTCGCGTCCTGGGCGGCGGCGTAAGCGCGCACGACCGTCTCCTGCGCTTCGTCGCCGCAGGTATGGGTGTCGATCGACCAACCGAGGTCGTGAACCCAGCGGATCAGCTCTGTCAGTCGGTCCGGCTCGACCACCCAGGTACCGCGATTGTCCGGCTCCTCAAGATAGGGTGTGAACATCCGCGCCGTTCGGTCGCCGACGCCGCCGTCCGGCATGAACTTGATCCCTTCCAGTCGGAGCAGATCGTCGCCAAATCCGCCCTCGACGCCGACGGCCGTGAAACGGTCCTTGAGCGTCCCCTCGTCTTCCGCCCGACCGAATCCCCAACCGGCCATCAACATCTCGACACGAACGCTCAGCTGGTCTTCGCGCCTGGCACGGTGAAAGGCTTTGATCTCGTGGGGCGAGAGACCCGGTTCGGCAACCCCTGTGAGACCGACCGTGTTGTAGGCCCGACACGCCGTCCCGATTGCGTGCACGAGTTCCTCTTCAGTCGGTGCGGGAACGTGGCCGAGGATCAAATCCTTCGCGCGGTCGCGAAAGAGCCCCGTCGGTTCGCCGTCGCCGTCGCGCTCGAAAGAGCCGGCATAGAGGACATTGGCCGGCGGGTTCGGCGTCTCGCGGCTGATGCTGGCGGCGCGGAGGGCGGCGGTGTTGGCAACCAGTTTGTTCCAGACGCGGTGGATCACGACCGGGTGATTTGGAGCGACGCGGTCGAGGTCGTGGCGGGTCGGATGTCGTCGCTCGACCAGCAGACTCTCATCCCAGCCCCGCCCGAGAATCCACTGGCCGGGTTGCACCTGCCTCGCGCGCTCGCCAACCCTGTCCAGGATCGCGTCGATCGTCCGGCAGTCGTAGAGCTGGATCTGGTTGAGGACCTGACCCGTCATCAAGAGATGGTTGTGAGCGTCGATCAACCCGGGAACGACGGTCGCACCGCCAAGGTCCTCGACCGTCGTGCCAAAGCCGGCCAGCGCGCTGACGTCGTCGTCGCCGCCGACCGCGACGAAGCGGCCGTCCTTGATCGCGACCGCCGTCGCCGTCAGGTCGTTGGCATCGACGGTATGGACCGTGCCATTGACCAGGATCAGATCCGGCGCGAGCGGTCGGTGTGGCATGCGTCGTACTCCGAAGGAGAGGGGCAAACTGGCGAGCCGGTGATCCGCAGTTATCGACCCGGCGGAATCGCTCCGGCCGGAACCCAGGCGTCGAAGACCGTCTTCGCGACGCGACCGTTGAGGACGTTGCCTTCGTGATCCACGTGGAAGTTCGGGTCCGGGCTGCCCTCATTCATCGTAGCCAGAACAAAAGAGACGCCGGGCGCATTGATAATCGCCGCGTCGGCCCGCATCCCCATGTAGTTCCCGATCTTGTTCATCACCGAGACCGGCTGCTCGATCCCGACTTCGCTGGCGAACTGCCCGTACGGGAGATAGCGCGGAATCTGCTCCAGGTGCTGCTGGCGACTCAAGTGGTCGCGCATCGCCTTCGTCGATTCCGCCGTAAGAAAACCGTCGGTCGCGATCAGCTCCATCAGGCGGCCGAGATCGCGCGGTGTCGACACCGCGTACTTCCGGATGTCCTCGCCCAATCGAATGTTCCAGACAAGCTCGGTCTGCGAAAGTCCCCATTCGTCGAACGAGCGGTTGATCCGGTCCTTCCCGAGCAGTCGAACAATCATCCCGGTGGCGACGTTGTCGCTGACGACGATCATCATCCGGCACAGGTCCTTGACTGTCGGCTCGACGCCCGGCTCGAACTCCTTGAGGACACCGGTTCCTCCGTAGAAGTCGTCCTTCGTTACCTTCAACCGACGATTCAGATCGACCTCGCCTCCGTCCGCCTGTCGGTAGAGCTCAGCCATGATCCCAACCTTGATTACGCTGGCGGTCGGCATCACCGCGTCTGACCGGTGCCCCACCTCTTCGCCGGTCGTAAGATTCTTGGCGTAGAACCCCAGGACGCCGGGGAAGTCGACCAACACCCGATCGACCCCATCCAGAATCCGCGCCGAACCGAACCGATCACTCACGCGTCGCTCCTTCGGAAGCCGGCCGCCACCGTACGGTGAGCGGCACGCTGAACGTTCAAGGCGTGCGCATAGTACGGCAAGGCGAGTTTGGCTGAGAGGGTGTCGATGGATCGCTGCGCGGCGTGTCCGTCAGCTTTCCAGGTCGGGAAGACGGACTTCAACCGGGAGACCGTCCGAGCGGACGACGTAGCCGCCTTCCTCTCGGCGGACGGTCAACGAGCCATGCCGGCCCTGAAAGTCGAGATCCCTGATCGTGATCTCGCCCAGCCATTCCGGCAGTGCCGGTGCGACGGCGAGACAGCGGGAGCCGATGTCGGCGTGGAGTCCAAGCGACGCGCGGACGATGAGCGGCATCGCGCCCGCCGCCCAGGCCTGAGGACTGCAGCTGACCGGATAGTGCACCGGCGCATCGCCCGTGCCCCCCCTCCGCGAGAACCCGCAGTAGAGCTCCGGCAAGCGGTCGAGGGGAAAGGTTCCCGCCGCCGCGAAGAGGGCCTCGGCGATCGCGTGCGCCGGCACCGCGTGACCGTAGCGGTACAGCCCTGCGGCGATCAGGCTATTGTCGTGGGGCCAGACCGAGCCGTTGTGGTAGCTCATCGGGTTGTACGTCGCTGCGGCGGAGCTGAGGGTGCGGATCCCCCATCCGGAATCGAGGTCCGGGTGCCGCAGGCGGGCCGCGATGAGCGCCGCCCGCTCCGGCGACGGCAGTCCGCAGAGCAGGAGATGACCGGGATTGGAGGAAATCGCGCCCACCGGCTCCTTGTCGCCGTCGAGTGCCTGCGCGTAGTAGCCCTCCGCTTCCAGCCAGAAGGCGTCTTCGACCTTCTGGCGAATCGCCTCCGCCTTGCTACGGAGCGCCGTCGCCCAGGCAGTGTCTCCGTATGCCGCGACGACGTCTGCCAGTCGCGCATAGGCGGCGTAGACGTACCCCTGTACCTCGACCGCTGCCACCCGACCGGTCACAGGTCGTCCATCCGAATAGTTCAGCGAGTCGTTGCTGTCCTTCCAGACCTGGTGGTTGATGTGGCCGACCTGATCGCCATCCGTCCGATATTCGACCAGGCCGTCGCCGTCCTTGTCCCCGTACTGCTCGATCCACTCCAGGGCGCGGCGTACGTTGGGGAGGAGGTCGTTGTAGAGCCCGTCGTCTGCCGTCCAGGCGACCGTCTCCGCAAAGAGCCAGACGAACAGCGGCGTGGCGTCGGCCGTGCCGTAGTACGGGGTGTGCGGGATCTCGTCGCAGCGCGCCATCTCGCCGTAGCGCACCTCATGGTGGATCTTTCCTGGTTCCTCCGCCCGCACCTTGTCGATTGTTCTCCCTTGCAGAGCAGCAAGAACTCGCAAGGTCTCGGCCGCGCGTAGCGGGACGAGATGGTACGTCTGCAGTCCGACGATCAGGCTGTCACGCCCAAAGGGCGCGACGAACCACGGAATGCCGGCCGCGGGCAGGGCGCCCTCCGGGAAGCTCGTCAAAAGCGCGTTCAGGTCGAGGTCGCCTCGCTCCATGACGCGATCGAAGAAGGGGTTGTCGGTTGAGATGCTGGCGTGGTCGGTCAGAACGCGCCGCAAAGCCGTGGGCGCCGTCGAGTCAGCTCCTCCTCCGGCCGGTCGTGGCGAGACGACGGTGCGTAGCTCCCAACGCTCTCCCGGATCGAGGGAGATCTCGAAGGTCGCCAGCGCACCGGGTATCCCGCCCGGTGCGGGTTCGAGATTGACGGCGTCGAATCCGGGCAAGAGCGGCACGGTCTCGTCGGGTCGGGTGGAACCAACCCGGAGGAGCCGGATCGAGGGATTCCGATCGAACGTGATCGCGGTCTCGACGACCTGATCGTCCAGCCCGCAGTAGCCAAGGACAACCGTTCGCTCCTCGAGGCGCGGTGCGAGGAAGCAGCCACGCCGATCGCGTCGGAATCCCCGAATGTCGAAGAGATCGCGGAAATCGACGCCGAACTCGAGCCCGAGCGAAAAGGTGAGTGGCTGGCCCGAGAAATTCTGGAAAACGAATGTCGCGTGGAGACTCGTATCGAGTCCAACCCGCTGTTCGAGCACCACCTGATGGGGGTTAAACAGCGAGCCATCGGGCAGCCGGACAAGTGGGTTGGTCGTGGTTACGGTTGCGCTTGTCGCGCTATGGATCGTTGTGGAGAGTCGATCCGGTTCGATGTCATTGACTTTGACTCTGAACCGGCTCAGATGCCGGGTGTCGCGCAGATAGAGACCGGTGGCGCGTTCACCGCTGCCGTCGGTCGAAATGTCGCCGACGAGGTAGAGCTCGTCGCTTTTGAGGACAAGGTTATGGTCAAGCACGAAGCAGACTCCAGATCTAGTTCAGGGAGGGGGATGCGCGCGGACGTCCCCAACACGACCGCGGTCACCGGGAGAGTATGATCCATCCCGAGACGTCGTCACAGCGAAATCGGCACCGATGCGTGACGGCAGGTGTTCGGTCTGTAAAGGAAATGGCGAATGACGCGCGGCGTGCGGATCTTTTTTCGTGGACTCTCAGACACGCTGGAGAACCTCCTGCACTTCGCCGTCTTCAGCCTCTGCTGGTGGTTTTGCTGTTTCACGATTGTGCTCGGACCGGGGGCACTGGTTGCGCTCTTCGCGGCGGCCGACCCGCGGACCAGCTCCAGCTTCGATCGTCCCGGTCCGCGGCAATTCATCGGCGAATCCGTTCGTCACCTGCGGCGCGGCTGGAAAATCGCGCTCATCACCGTCCCGATCCTCGCGCTGCTGACCTACAACCTCTGGTTCTACGGTGCGGCGGACAGCCGCCTCTCGCTCCTAACCCCCGCCTGGCTCGCCCTGCTCCTCGTCGGATCGCTGATCTCGCTCTCGGCCTTCTCCCTCGCCGCCCTACTCGACGAGACGCCGCTGCCGGCCTTGCGCATAGCGACGGTGCTGACCGGCGCGCGACTCTGGAATGCCCTCGTGGTTGGACTGCTCCTGTGGGTGCTGATCGTCATCGGCGTCCTGCTCGTCGTACCGCTGTTCATATTCCTCCCGGGAACGATCGCGACCACGATCAACCGTCTGGTGCTGGACGGCCTGAAGATCCCCATCACAGACCCGCTGGCGCCCACCGACGAGCGGCGCATCGAGGAACTGGCCTCCAAGGAGCGGAAGCGGTTTGGGCCTTAGGCCAGACGCGATAGGGGACAAGAACGGCTGCCGGCCGCTGCTCACCACCACGAGTTGTCCAGGTATTGGGGCGATCTAGATTCGTCCCTCTCGCCAGTCGCTTACCCCTTGATGCCGCTGCTTACCTGCCCCTCGACGAACCAGCGTTGGAAGAAGAGATAGAAGATGGCCATCGGCAACGTGGTTATGACGGCCATCGCCATTAGGATCGTCCATTCCGTGTAGTTCTGCTGTCGGAAGTAGGCGAGTCCGAGCGGGAGCGTTCGGACATCCGGGCTGTTTGTGAAGATCAACGGTTCGAGGAAGGCGTTCCACGACCCCTGGAAGCTAAAGATGGCGAGCGCGGTCAGTGCCGGCATCGCATTCGGGAGGATGATTTGCGCGAACATCCGGTACCTACTGGCACCGTCGACCCGCGCCGCCTCTTCCAACTCGACCGGGATCGATTCAAAGAACTGCCTCATCAGAAAGATGCCAAAGGCATCGGCCAGAAACGGCAGGGTCAAGGCCCCGTAGGTATCGAGCAGGTGGAGCTGCTTCAGAATGAGGAACTTGGGCACAATCGTGACCATCCCCGGAATCATCATCGTGCTGATGACGGCGACAAAGAGGAGATTCTTTCCGGGGAACTGCATCCTGGCGAAGGCGTAGCCGGCGGCCGAGTCGGCAAAGGCCCGGCCGATGACCCAGATGACGGCGACGAACGCGCTGTTGAAAAACCACCGGCCGATGTCGGCATCGAAAACCTTCTGGTACGCAGTGAAGTCCAGGTGCTCCGGCCAGAACAAGCGTCTCAGCGTCAGGGGAAGGTTGGCCTCTCGTGGGGTCTTCACGGACGTTGTCAGCGAAAAGATGAACGGAACGAACATCGCGATGGCGACCAGGGTGAGCACGAGATAGGCCACGATCTGGAGCACGACGTCAAGCGGAGACGACCTCTCCTCGCCGGCCGCCGCGGAGCGAGGCTGGGCAATTTGCCGAGTCGCAACGGCCATCGTCACACCTCCAATTGTCGCCAGGCTGGCGGCGCAAGCGAGTTGAACGTCCTCATCGCGTCGTCTCCTCCTCGGTGATTCGCCGCTGGATGAGGTACAGCAGGAGAATGATGAGGAAGAGGACGACGGCGATTGCGGAGGCGTAGCCGAGTCCGCGGCCTTGCCTGAAGCCTTCGAGATAGACGAGGTACGCGAGAGTCGTCGTCTTCTTCGCCGGGCCGCCCTCGCTCATGACCCAAATCTGGTCGAAGACTTGGAAGGTGCCGATCAAGCCAATCGTGATGACGAAGGCGGTCACCGGTTTGAGCAACGGAACCGTGATGTCCCGGAACATCCGGAATCGGGAGGCGCCGTCCAGGGCGGCGGCTTCGTAGACGTCGCCGGGAACGTTTTGCAGACCGGCCAGGAAAATGACCATCATCGTGCCGGTCGTCGTCCAAACGTTGAGCATCATGATCGAGAGAAGCGCGACGCTTGGACCCTCGAGCCAGACCGAGACGCTGTCGATACCGACCTTTTCCAGCGCCATCGCGATCACGCCGCGAGGATTGGCAAGCCAGACCGGTCTCGGAGTCGGGAAGCCCAGCTGGATCAAGGCGTAGTTGATCGGACCACGGGCGGAGTACATCCACAAAAAGATCACGGAAATGACGACGGAAGAGCTGATCGAGGGGAAGTAGAACGCCGTGCGGAAAAACGTCTTGCCACGAATCTTGCGGTTCGCGAGAACCGCCAGCACGAGACCGGTGAGCGTCTGCGCCGGCACCACCCCGAGCGCGTACCAGGACGTATTGCGGAACGCGATCCAGAAGTCGCCGCTGTTGAAGATGTCGCGGTAGTTGTCGACCCCGATCCAGGTCCGGCCGGGGTGAACGAAGATCTGCCAGATGCCGCCCTTCTGGAGCAACTTATAGTCATGCAGGCTTATGTAAAAGGCAAAGAGGACGGCCCCGAAGATGAAGACCCCGAATATCACCATCGCGGGGAGGACAAAGACCCAACCTGCGCGTCGATCCTCGGCGACGATCGGGTTGCGACCGCGCGGCGAACGTGCCGCTACCGCTGCCATGGTGCTCCTCCCTCATCCGACGGCGTGAGCGGTGCCGCGATCGCCGGTTCCCGGGTGCGTTGTCATCGCCGCCCGGGAACCGGGACCGGATGCTACTTGGGCTGGAGCTGGATGCGATTCTGAGCCGCCTTGGCCATGTTCTGTAGTGTCGTCTTAACGTCCTGACCGCCGGCGAAGAGATTCTGGAGTTCGGCGTTCGCGTCGTTGAAGAACGCCTGCCCGCCGACGCCGAGTTGCCACGGCTTGGCATACTCCCCGGTCTTGAGGAACGCCTCGCGCTCGGGGAACTTCGCGAGCCAGGCATCGGCCAGGGCCGGGCGCGCCGGCATCGCCAAACCGAGCGAGGTCCACTTCTCCATACCTTCGGGCCCGGTCAGGTAGTTGGTGACGTCCCACGCTGCGTCGGAGACTTTCGTGTTGGCATAGATCGAGAAGGAGACGGTGAAGGCGAGGGTTGCCTTGCCGGCCGGTCCAGCCGGCATCTCCGCGACCCCGAACTCGATGTCCGGGGCATTGTCTTCCAAGAAGGGAAACATCCAGTTCCCCTCGAAGACGATGTCGGCAAAGTCCTTGGCGAACGCGTCGCCGGGCCAACCGGCCCCAGCGTCGGCCGGCGTGGTCGCGATGCCATCCTTGTACAGGCCGTAGTAGAAGGTGAGGGCGGCCTCGGCCTCAGGACTGTCGAGGGTGATCTGGCTACCGTCCTCGCTGATGACCGAGGCGCCACCGGCGTAGTGGAACGCGAGGTAGCGAGCGAAGTCGGGAGGGATGTTGATGCGCGGCTCACCGGTCTTGTCGCGAAGCGCCTGGCCGGCTGCCTTCAATTCGTCCCAATTCGCCGGCGCGTTGGCAATTCCGGCGTCGGTGAGGGCCGTCTTGTCATAAACCATGGCCAGGCTTGACCAGTCCTTGGGCAGCCCATACGTCTTGCCGCCGTATTGGAAGGCGGCAATCAGGCCTGGATAGAAGTCCTCCGCCTTGACTCCTGCCTCGGACATGTAGCTGTCGAGGGCCAGGAGCGTGTCGTTCGACATGAAATCGGGGGCGGGCATACTGTCGAGGTAAAAGACGTCCGCAACGGACCCCGCCGCGATGTCTGTCTGCAACTTGGTCGGGTAGTCCGAGGGAATCGGCTGGTAATCGATCTTGACGTTGGTCGCCGTCTGCGCATCCTGAACGATCTGCGCGAAGAGCTTGTTTTCGGCGTCTGAGGAGGTCCAGCCGGTCAGGCGGACCGTCGGTTGATCCTGAGCTCCGGCGCGGCGCACGCCTTGCCCGGCCAGCGCCAGAGCGAGACCCGCCGGCGGCGCCAGGACACGGGCTCGTGTAGAAATTCTCCGCGCAAGCAGTTCGTCGTTCACTTTAACCTCCTTATGCCGTCTCACCTCTTGCCCCGCTCGGATGCGGAAGGCTCCGAAGCGCCACACAGGCGGTAGCCGCCACGCGTCGATGCCGACTCGTCATGGCACTGGAATTCGCCCGGAACAATTGGGATACGAGCCGATCTCATGCGCGATTTGATGACGGCCCCGAGGGCCGACGACCGACCTACCGGTGGCGAAGCAAAAGACCTCGTCGCAAGAACTGCGCCACGTTCACTATGGCCGATGGCCGGTTTCACGAACCGGTACTTCCCATCCCGCGCGCCCAATCAGCGGCACAAACCGCACCGGCCCAAGCGGTTGCTCCGTCGTTCGATCGCCATGGCGTTCGACAACCAGGAGGACCTGATTGTCTGGCTCACCGACTGGAATCACGAGCCGTCCGCCGTCCTGGCTCAGTTCGGCGATGAGTGATGGCGGAACGCGCGGCGCACCCGCCGTAACGATGATCCGGTCGTACGGGGCGCATTCCGGCCAGCCGATCGTGCCGTCCCCCACCACAACCCGCACGTTGTCATAACCCAGGTCCCGCAAGAGCGACTCGGCGGCCACGGCAAGACTGGCGTGCC
>JAXDKI010000009.1:0-3930 GCA_034667245.1 Thermomicrobiales bacterium
CGTATCTGGCTCACTCGCGGTGCTGCCCGGCCGAAGGGCGGCCTCGATGCCGGTCGGCTGCGACGCTCCGCAGGCGTCACGCTCGTTCGTGTCGGCGAGCGGCTCCAGGGGTGTCCGATGCCGTGCGGAGCGCAACCGGCGAGATAAGCAAACCGATTAGTCTCGTCGGTACGTCGCGAGAAGGGAGATTCTCCATGTCCAACTCGACGATCGCTCAATCTGAGGTGCTTGCCCGGATCGGCCAGGAGCGCGCTTGGTGGGAGGGACTGCTGGCCGAAGTCGGTGAGGAGCGGATGGAGCAGCGCGGCGCCACCGGCGACTGGACGTTCAAGGACGTCGTCGCCCACCTCAGCGGCTGGCAGCGCCGCACCCTCGACCGTCTCCAGGCCGCCCGCCACGACCAACCCGTCCCGCAATCCCCCTGGCCGGCCGAGTTCGACGCGATCGAAGATGAAGACGAGAGCGTCCAGCAGATTAACGACTGGCTCTACGAGAATAACCGCGATCGCCCGCTTGCCGAAGTCCTCGCGCAGTCGCGCGGCCAGTGGGACGAACTGCGCGAGATCGTCGCCTCGCTACCCGAGCCCACCCTCAACGACCCGGCTCGCTTCCCCGGACTCGATGGCGAATCCCTCGCTCAGTCGGTCGCAAGCGGCTCCCTGCTGAGTCACTTTCACGAGGAGCACGAACCGACCATCCGCACCTGGTTAGATACTGCCGGCTCGGCGTGAGCGAGGAGAGTGATCGCACTCCATAGGGTAGTTCCGGCGCGGAGTCATCGCGTGGAGCGCTCGGACGGACACGGCGGTCTGCCCTCTTCGGAACGCACCTCGATGGTAGGGCGGGCCGCCGTGTCCGCCCGCTTCAATTGCACCGACGCATCAGTCTGAATGGGCCCCAACCGACTCGGGGATAGCTTGACAGTCCCTTGAGATTCCCCTACCATTTCCTGTAAGACATCTTACAAAGAAAAGAGCATTAACGGGTGACGTCGCCGCTCGTGTCGGCGGCATTGCTGACCGGGGGCGTTCGTTGTTGGGACGGAACCTCGAGCTGCGCGTTCCGCGGAAGGGCGACGGTTATGCCGACCGTAGCCGCTGAGCCGTTGCGCGCGTTCGCCAGCGCGATCATCGAGGCTGTCGGGACGCCGCCCCAGCTGGCGCGCATCGTCGGCGATTCGCTCGTCGATGCGAATCTTGCCGGTCACGACTCGCACGGCGTCCTTCGCCTTGTCGGCTATGTCCGCTCGGTCCGTGTTGGCGACATCCGGCCGCCGGTCGCACCGGTCCTCGCGACGCGTGATCGCGCGACGGCCTGCGTCGACGGGGGGTATGGCTGGGGCCAACCGGCGATGCTGATGGCGACGGAGACGGCGATCGAGTTGGCGCAGGAGTTCGGCGTCGGCGTGGCCGTCGTTCAGCGCTGCTATCACATCGGCCGGGTAGCGCCGTACGTCGAGGCAATCGCCCGCGCCGGGATGGTCGGGCTGGCGATGAGCAACGCCGGTCCGGCGGTCGCCCCCTATGGTGGGCGAGCCCGCGTTCTCGGGACGAATCCGTTGGCGTGGGCAATCCCGCGCGGTCCCGGGCGCGATCCGATCTCCTTCGACATCGCCACCGCCGGCATCGCCGAGGGGAAACTGCTCGTGGCTCGCTCGAAGGGAGTGGAGGCGCCACCCGGTCTGATCGTCGATGCCGAGGGTCTACCCACGACAGACCCGGAGGCGTTCTACGCCGGTGGGGCACTGCTCCCATTTGGGGGTCACAAGGGGTACGGCTTCAATGTCCTGGCGCAGATGCTTGGCCGCGGACTCGCCGGCATGGACACGACCGGTTTCGACGGACCGCGGGGCGCCAACGGCCCAGTGGTTCTGGCGATTGACGTCGGCGCGTTTACGCCGCTGGAACACTTCACATCCGAGATCGAGGCTCAATCCGCCCTGATCACTGGCTCGCCGCTGATGTCCGGTTTCGACGAGGTCCTCCTTCCCGGCGATCCCGAGCGACGAAGCCGGGCGCAACGGCTGGTTGACGGTATCCCGGTCCCCGAGCGCACGTGGGCGGAGCTGACGGCACTCGCGATCGAGCTCGGCGTTGCACCCCTCGAATCAAGGGCGGTCGTCTCATGACGACGTGCGACCAATTTATCGGTGGGTTCCCGACAAGGTGACGTCGCCAACGGTGGTGACGTCGGGCGATCTGCGAAGGGAGACAGCGGTCATCATGAGTAGCACAGGTCTCGATCAGCTCCACAGCCTCGATGGTCTGCGGAGTGGGCGGCTCGACCGCCGCGGTTTCATCAAGGGGGCGGCGGCGCTCGGTCTCTCCGCGTCGACAATCGGTTCGCTCGTGGCGGGACCGCAAAAAGCCGCGGCCCAGGCTGCGAGCGGCGTGTTGCAGCTCGGCCGTGAGAGTGAATTTACGGCGATGTTTCTGCCCTTCAAGGCCTCGACCGGCGGTCAGACTCAGGTTTTCGACTTGATCTTCAGCCGTCTGCTCAAGGTCGATGCCGACACGAACCTCGTACCCGACCTGGCAGAGTCGTTCGAGATCTCGCCGGACGCGACGGTCTTCACCTTCAAGCTGCGTCAGGGTATGACCTGGCACGATGGGACTCCCCTGACCGCCAAGGACGTAGTCTTTACCTACAAGCTGGCGATGGCCAAGGCTGCGGCGGCACGTCAGTACGGCAAGCTCTCCCAGATCAAGGGAGCCGCGGCCTTCTATGAGGGCACCGCAACCGACGTCGAAGGGCTGGAGATGCCCGACGAGCTGACGGTCCGCTGGACGCTGGAGAAACCGAACGTCGCGTTCATGATCGGAACGGCGCTCTCGAACTCGTTGGTCTGGATCCTCCCCGAGCACTTGCTCAAGGACGCCGATCCGGCGACGCTGGATCAGCACCCGGCGATCGTCAAGCCGACGGTCGGCTCCGGACCCTATAAGTTCGTCGAGTACGTGCCCGACCAGCACGTCGCCTTCGCGGCGAACGAGAACTTCTACCTCGGCGCGCCGAAGATCGGACAGGTCTTCCTCCGTCTCGCCGAACCTGCCACCCAGCTCGCGCAGCTAGAGAGCGGCGAGCTCCACATGCTCAGCCGGATGGCGCCGAGCGAGGCGGAGCGGCTGGAAGGGAACGAGCTCGTCGACGTGGTCTCTACCCCCGGCGTCGGCATCTTCCAAACCGCGATCAACAACGAGCGATTCACCGACAAGAGGGTCCGCCAGGCCTTTATGTACGCCATCGACCGACCGGCGCTGCTCGAGGCCGTCCTCCGCGGTCAGGGCGAGTTGGTCCACCAGACGGTCATTGGTCCCGAGTGGGCAGTCTATGACGATCTGAATACCTATCCCCGCGACGTCGAGAAGGCGAAGGCGCTGCTCCAAGAGGCAGGGTGGGATGCGTCCCGTACCGTCGAGGTGACGTGGCCGAAGGGATTCCAGGCGATCGAACTCGCGGCGCCGGTGTTCCAGCAACAACTTGCCGAGGTTGGGGTCAAGATCGCGTTGGCGCCGCTGGAGTCAGCGGCCTACCTGAAGAAGGTCGTCGACGAGCCCGACTTCGATCTCGCCTGGTTTGGTGGCGGTTCCTACCGGCTGGATCCCGACGTCTCGTCCTCCTACTACATGTGCGCCAACTTCACGCCCCAGGGCGGCAACACGACCCACTACTGCAACGAGACGCTCGACCAGCTCCTCGTCGAGGGGCGAGGCACGACCGACATCGCGCAGCGCACCGAGATCTATCACCAGGTCGCCAAGACACTCAACGAGGACGTGCCGACGATTTTCTGGTGGTCTGACAACCAGATCTTCGGCATCAGCAAGCAACTCCAGGGCGTCAAACCGGGCCCGAACCAGTACATCTGGTGGAACATCCACGAGTGGTCGCTAACGTCGTAAAGTAACTCTGGCGGTCGGCCCCGCTCCC
>JAXDKI010000010.1:0-6276 GCA_034667245.1 Thermomicrobiales bacterium
CGGAGCGCTCCCCGACACGGCGACCGCCGAGGAGCCACCGTTCGACCCGTTATGATGGCCGTCACCGCCGAGGACGAGCTGAAATCGTAGGGGTAAGAGTACGATGCAGATCCTTCTCACCGGCGCCAAGACACCGCGCGGACAAGCGCTCGCCGGGGCGCTCGCATCCGCGCACCACGTGCGGCAATTCGAAGCCACGGCGCTTGGCGATCGAGCCGCGCTCGCCGAGGCGACACGTGGCGTCGAGGCGGTCGTCCATATCGTTGCATCGCCGGGCGACCAGGCGGATGGCGCGGTTGCGGCGCTCGACCGGGCAACGCGTGGAACGTACGATCTCTTGACCGCTGCTCACCTTCCGGTGTTGGTGCTCGTCACCACCCTTGGGCCGTTCGCGCGGTACGACGCGGCACTCACGATCGGCCCGGAGTGGACACCTCGTCCGCGGGCCGACCTCGACGATCTCGCTCCGTTCCTGGCCGAATTGACCGCCCGTGAGGTGTCGCGGGTGCGCCAGACCCGCGTCGCCGTCGTCCGCGCCGGCGTCGCCGCCGACGCCTCAGTCGCGGCGGAGGTTGCCGCGGCGCTTGCTTGGGAGACCGACGAGGACGACCGTTCATCGACGTGGCGGGTGCGTCATGTGGGGGACCGCCCACCTGCCTCGGTGTCGAGCCAGTCGCCGACGCCGCCCGTGGCGCGGCCGGTGCGGCGCGTCACGATCTTCGGGGCAGGGGGACCGCTCGGAGCGGTCACCGCCGAAGCGCTCGCCCACGATCACGTGCTGCGGCTGACCGACGCGCGGCCGTGGGAGTCCGTCCTCGCCGCCTCGCCGCAATCGCCGGGTGCGCCCGTTCCTACTCCCTATGCTCCACCCCATGAGACGGTGACGGTGGACGTCACCGACGCGGGGGCGGTCGCGCAGGCCGCGGTCGGTGCCGATGCCCTGGTCAATTGCACGGTCGTCCGCCGCGATCCGGTCGAGGCGTTCCGGGTCAACGTCCTCGGCGCGCTGAACGTGATGCAGGCCGCGGTCGCGCACGGGATCCGGCGCGTCGTCCAGACCGGCCCCCTATTGACATTGCTCGGCCATCCGGGCGGCTACGGCGCCGAATTTGGGTTGAGCGACGACCTGCCGCCACGGCCGGGTGACGACCTCTACTTCGTCACGAAATTCCTCGGCCAGGAGATCTGCCGCGTCTTTGCCGAGGAGCACGGTCTCTCTGTCCCGACGCTGCTCTTCACCAACTTCTACGGACCCGAGACGCCCGTCGCCGGCTCGCGTCGGTTCTACCCGTTCGCGGTGTCCTGGGCAGACTCCGGCGAGGCAATGAGGCGGGCGGTGATGGTGCCGGACCTGCCGAGACCGTTCGAGCCGCTCCACGTCGTGGCCGACCTGCCGCACGGGAAATACCCGAACACCAAGGCCAAGCAGCTGCTCGGTTGGCAACCGCGCGACGACTTGGTGCGCTTCTGGACGAAGTAGCCCCGTGTGACGGTATTGAATTCAAGTCCCGGCGTGCCCCCGTGAGCGCAAGCGACGCGAGACCGGATCGACACCTCGCTACTCACTGTCGAAGCGTCCGCGGCAGTCTCGGCGCGATGACTACGCGGCGCCACGCCATCTCTTGACGGCGCTCGATGTCCGCGTGATGCTGTACCGAGCCGACTACATGCCGCGCCGGGAGACCAGTGCCGACTTCGACGGAATTACGACCAGAACCGCTTCCAGTTCAAGCGCCATTGCCGGGCACTCATCGCCAATGCTGGCGCAGACAAGCATGTCTGCCGAAACCGCGTTTTCAAAGTCCAGTGTGCTCGACCGTCGGATGATGTCGTCAACCAAACGGAGGAAGCAGGGAACCGTGAAGATCACCAAGATCACTCCCGTTATCGTCAACGCGAACATGCGGAACTGGATCTTCGTCAAAGTCGAGACGGACCAGCCGGGACTCTACGGCTGGGGCGAGGCGACGCTTGAGTGGAAAACCCAGACGGTTGTCGGCGCGGTCGAAGACATCGGCCGGTTGCTGATCGGCGAGGACCCCCGCCGGATTGAGCACCTCTACCAGATCATGTACCGACAGTACTTCTGGAAGGTCGGCATCGAGGGGATGTCGGCAATAAGCGGCATCGAACAGGCGCTCTGGGATATCAAGGGGAAAGACCTCGGCGTCCCGGTCTACGAACTGCTCGGTGGCCGCGTCCGCGACCGGGTTCGCGTCTACAACCACCTCGGCGGCGGTCTGATGACCGACATGTACGAGACCACCGAAGCCGACCGCTTCGCCGAGCTCGCGCTCAAGGTGAAGGACGCGGGCTACACGGCGATCAAATTCATGGCCGTGCCTCGAACGGAACCGGTCGAAGGCGTGCAGTCGGTCCGCTACGCCGCGCGTCTGGTCGAAGCCGTCCGTGACGCGGTCGGTCCCGAGATGGACCTGATGGTCGACCTCCACGCCCGCACCTGGCCGGCCATGGCGATCCAGTACTGCCAGGCGTTCGAACCCTACGGTCTGCTCTTTTTCGAGGAACCCTGCCCGACCGAGGACATCGAGGCGACCGCCCAGGTGACCCGCGCCTCCCGCATCCCGATCGCCACCGGTGAGCGACTGGTGGGCCGGCACCAGTTCCGGGAACTCTTCGAGAAGCGCGCCTGCCACGTCATCCAGCCCGACCTCACCCACTGCGGCGGTCTCTGGGAGGCGCGCAAGATCGCGGCGGCGGCGGAGACGTACTCGATCGCGGTCGCTCCGCACAATCCGAACGGCCCGATCGCGACCGCGGTCTCGGTCCACTTCGCCCTGGCGACACCGAACTGGCTGATCCAGGAGGCAATCTCCAGCGACGTGCCCTGGCGCAACGACGTCCTCGTGAATCCCGTCCAGGTGGTCGACGGCTTCATATCCGTTCCAACCGGTGCGGGCCTGGGTATCGACGTCAACGAGGCGGAGGCGGCGAAGCACCCGTTCAAACCCGAAGCCATGCAGCGCTACTTCCACCCCGACGGGGCCGTCGCCGACTGGTAACCCGCGAACGGGCCGGAGTGGGACATCGTCGTGACCGCGGAATGGAGACATGAAGGATCCCATGCCTGATCAACTGTATGCCGGAGTCGGACGTGCCGATATCACCCCTCCGGTCGGGATCGCCCATGCGAACTGGGGGGCGCAGGTCCACCAGCGTGCCGCCGGGGTGGACCTCCCGCTCTGGGCAACCGTGCTCGTACTCAGGACCGGGGATGAGACGGTCGTCATCGTCGATCTCGACATCATGTATCTCTGGGATGCTTCTGCGACGAGAGTGAGGCAGGCGGTCGCGGAGTTGACCGGGATCCCTGTGACCCACGTCCGCCTCTCCTACACCCACACCCACTCCGGTCCCAGCACCCTCAGCGATCGGTCGACCTGGGCCGGCGCCGGCAGCGAGATGGTCGCCGCCTACGACGAGAGTCTGCCGCACCGGATCGCCGGCGCCGCCTGGACGGCGCTGCGCGATCTGCGGCCGGCGCAACTTGCCGCGGGCAAGGGCAATTGCACGATCGCCGTCAATCGACGTTTCCAGCGGCCGGAGGACGGGGCTGTCATTGTCGGGCGGAATTGGGAAGGCCCGGTCGACCACGACGTCCCAGTCCTCCGCATCGACACCCTCGAAGGCGAACCCCTGGCCGCAGTCGTCCACTACGCCTGCCACCCGATCACCGTCGGCCCCGACAACGACCTGATCACCCCCGACTACCCAGGCATGGTCAAACGCGTGGTCGAGCAGGCGACCGGCGCCACCTGTCTCTTCTTGCAGGGCGCGACGGGCGACGTCGGACCGGTACGCGGCGTCGCTCGCGGTGGCGCTCAGGAGTACAAGCGTCTCGGAACCATCCTCGGTCTCGAAGCGAGTCGCGTCTGGTGGGAAAGCGACCCCCGCCCCCGGCGCGATCGCTACGAAGGCACGCTGGAGTCGGGTGCGCCGCTCGCCATCTACACCGACGAGGTGACGAGTCCACGTGACGTCCGGCTGCGCGTCGGCACCCGGACCATGCAGCTGCCCCTGCGAACCCTCCCGCCGCCCGACGAGATGGAGGCGGAGTACCAGAAGCATCTCGCGCACCTGAACGACCTCCGCGCCAACGGCGGCGACGAGGACGCGATCCGGCTCGTCACGATGTCCTGCAAGCGCACCGCCATGCGGGCCCAGCTCGCTCGCGACGTGCAGGGCAAGACGCACCGGGCCATCGATCTGCACGCGATCGCGATCGGCGACGAGATCGCCCTCATCGCCATGCCTGGCGAACCGTTCGTCGAGATCGGTCTCGCCGTCAAGCGCGCCTCCCCGTTCACCCACACCCTCTTTTCTGGCTATACCAACGTCGGTTGGTCGTACATCCCGACCGCGGCCGAGTATCCCCGCGGCGGATATGAAATCGAGGTTACGCCGTTCGATCCCAGTGCCGCGAATCTCATCGTCGAGGAGAGTCTCGCGCTACTCACCGACCTCGCGGCGCGATGACCACCCACCTGGTACTCGGTATGCAAACGAGGAGAGCGACGTGACCGCTCAGGCACCGCGCGTCGTCCTCGCCGTCTGGCAGACGATCGAGGCGTTCCGTCAGGCCTTGACCCACGCGGCAGACGTCATCGTGGCGCCGACTGCCCGCGACGAGGACCTCGCGCCGTTGCTCCCCGGCGCCGACGTCCTCGTTTCCGGACGCTTCTCGGCGGCAATCGCCGCGCGGGCGGATGCGCTGAAACTGATCCAGGCACCTGGCGCGGGGGTGAACGGCATCGACTTCGCCGCCGTGCCGGCCGGCGTCACGGTCTGCAACGTCTACGGTCACGAGCGAGGTATCGCCGAGTACGTCTTCATGACCATGGCGGCGCTCAACCGCGATCTCTTCGGACTCGATCGCCGCCTCCGCGCCGCCGACTGGCGGGATCGGCTGGGTCCACCGCTGCGCGAGCTGCGGGGCCGGACCGTTGCCGTGATCGGCCTTGGTCGAATCGGGGCCGAGGTCGCGCGCTGGGCGCGCTTCTTCGAGATGCGGGTTGTCGCCGTCACCCGCACCCCGAACCAGGATCGAGCGCGCGATCTGGGCATCGCCCGCCTCGACGGGATGGCCGCCCTTCCCCAGGTTCTAGCCGAAGCCGATTTCGTCGTCGTCGCGGTCCCGCTCGACGCGCAGACCAGGGGCCTGATCGGCCGCGACCAACTGTGCACGATGAAGCGGAGCGCCTACCTGATCAACGTCGCCCGTGGCGACGTCGTCGAGGAAACCGCCCTCTACGAGGCGCTCCAAGACGGGACGATCGCCGGCGCCGCGATCGACGTCTGGTACCGCTATCCGGACGGAGACGAACCCTGTCCTCCGTCGCGGTACCCGTTCCACGAACTGCCGAACGTCATCATGACCCCGCACATTGCGGGCGCCACCGACGCCACCTTCACCTACCGCTGGCAAGTCATCAACGAGAACCTCCGCCGCCTCAGCGCCGGCGAGCCCCTCCTGAACGTCGTCCACCCCGGGCCTTGAACATCTCGTCGCTTGACCGCATGCGATCTTCGCGTGATGCTGTGCCGTAGCGGACTCAACCGGCCACCAACCGTCGTTCCGGAGGGCCCTCCGATGCTGGCTCACGTCAACGGAACCGAGCTCTACTACGAGGTTGTCGGCGAGGGTCGCCCCCTCATGCTGATGCACGGCGGCCTTGGCCTCGACCACACCTATTTCCGCCCCTGGCTCGATCCTCTCGCCGAGCATTACCAACTGATCTTCTACGACCACAGCGGCAACGGTCGCTCCCCCCGTCCACAGGGGTTCGACGGCGTCAGCCACGCCACCTGGGCCGACGAGGCCGACGCCCTCCGCGCCCACCTTGGGCATGACCGGATGATCCTCCTTGGCCAGTCCTACGGCGGCATCATCGCCCAGGAGTATGCGCTCCGCCACGGCGATCGCCTCGACGGATTGATCCTCCTCTGTACCGCCCCGGCGCTCGATTACCCCGACGTCGTCGTCGCCAACGCCCGGCGTCGAGGCACACCCGAGCAGGTCACGGCTGCCGTCGAGGGGTTGGCGCGACCCGCCGACAGCGACGATGACTTCCGTCAGCTCTGGAACACGATTCTGCCGCTCTACTTCAAACGATTCGATCCCGCCATTGCCGCCGCGACGGACAGGCGGACGCACTACAGCGCCGGCGCCTTCAACCACTCCTTCGGCGTCTGTCTCCCGACCTACAACGTGGTCGACCGCCTGCCGGAGATAGCCACGCCGACCCTCGTCCTCGC
>JAXDKI010000011.1:0-41572 GCA_034667245.1 Thermomicrobiales bacterium
GGATACAAGAAGCCGATCGACCGCCGGACTGTCAGGCGAGTCGCCGGATTCTTCAAGCCATACCGCGGATGGGTGGCCCTAACGATCGTCGCGATCTTGCTGACCGCCGGCATCGGTCTCGTTAACCCGATCCTGCTGAAGCTGATCATCGACGAGGCGATTCCCGATCGCGATCTCGACAAGCTCTACTTCTACGTCGGCTTGATGATCGCGCTCCCTATCGTGAGCGGCCTGATCGGTGTCGGCCAGTCGTACCTCAACGCCGTCATCGGCCAGCGTGTGATGCGCGACCTCCGGAATGCGCTCTACGACCACCTGCAACGGATGGGCCTTCGCTTCTTCACCGCCACCCGAACGGGCGAGATCCAGTCGCGGCTGTCGAGCGACGTGGGCGGCGTTCAACAGGTCGTGACGGAGACGGCAACGAGTATCGTCGCCAACCTCGCGACGGCGATCTCCACGGTCGTCGCGATGTGGCTGATCAGCTGGCAGCTCGCGCTGATCTCGCTCGGACTCCTTCCCATCTTCCTCCTGATCACCTACAAAGTTGGGAAAGTCCGCCGCGAGCTAGCCGGATCGACCCAGAAGACGGTCGCCGACCTGACGGTGCTGACCGAGGAGACACTCTCGGTCAGCGGGGTGCTCCTAACAAAGGCGTTCGGCCGGCAGTCCTATCAGGCGGGGCGATTCCGCGATGAGAACGCGCGCCTGGCCGGTCTGCAGGTCAGGCAGCAGATGGTCGGCCGCTGGTTCTTCATGGTCATCGGCACCTTCTTCTCCATCACCCCCGCGGTCGTCTATTGGTACGCCGGCCGGCAGATCATCAACGGCAACGGCGGACTGAGTATTGGCGACATCGTCGCCTTCACGACCCTGCAGAGCCGCCTCTTCTTCCCGCTCGGGCAACTCCTCAACGTCCAGGTCGAGATCCAGGGCGCCTTCGCCCTCTTCGACCGCATCTTCGAGTACCTCGACCTCCCAGTCGAGATCGCCGACCGCGCGGATGCCATTGCCTTGGATCCGGCAAACGTTGACGGCCACGTCCGATTTGAACACGTCTCCTTCCGATACGACCCAGCCTCGATTTCGGCCGCTGGTTCCCTCGATGCAGGGGCAGCCGCAATCCTCTCGAGCAACGGCGCGCAGTCAGAGCTTGAAGCTCGAAGCCCGAAACTCCAATCGTTCACCCTGACCGACATCGACTTCGAGGCAGCGCCGGGCCAGCTCATCGCGTTGGTCGGGCCGAGCGGGGCGGGAAAATCGACGATCTCGCTGCTTGTGCCCCGGTTATACGACGTGGACGAGGGAGCAGTCCGGATCGACGGGATCGATGTCCGCGACATCAAGCTGGAGAGTCTTGGGCAGATCGTCGGGATGGTGACCCAAGAGACCTATCTCTTTCACGCCACAATCCGCGACAACATCGCCTACGGCAAGCTCGACGCGGGCCAGGCCGAGATCGAGGCCGCCGCCCGCGCCGCGGCGATCCACGACCGGATCGCGGAGCTCCCGGCCGGGTACGACACGGTCGTCGGCGAGCGCGGCTACAAACTCTCCGGCGGCGAGAAACAGCGAATCGCCCTCGCACGGGTGATCTTGAAGGATCCCCGCATCCTCATCCTCGACGAGGCCACGAGCGCGCTCGATACCCATTCCGAGCGGCTCATCCAGGCCGCCCTGGAAAAGCTGATGCACGGCAGAACGACCATCGCCATTGCCCACCGTCTGAGCACTATCCTCGCGGCCGATCTGATCCTGGTCGTCGATCGCGGCCGCATCGTCGAGCGCGGCACGCACGCCGAATTGCTGCTCTACGGCGGCCCGTACGCTCGTCTCTACCGAGAGCAATTCGCGGTGGACGTGTCGAGCGACGATGCCGTTCGCGAGACTGAAGCGGTAACGACGTAAGAGATGGGACGGTCCGATCGTGTCCTGAGTGCCACCACGTTTCCACAGCGTTTCAGTTGCCAGCCGGGAGGCGATCCAGTTCCCGAAAGGCCGGCGCGAAAAGGAGGGCCAACGTTGCCACAACGTGGATGGTCGCGGCTGTGACGAGAACCGGTCGCACGCCGACCACCCCGATCGACCATCCGGCCGCCAGCAATCCGAGCGGAGCGATCATCGACAGGCAAGCACCGATCGATCCGAAAACACGGCCTCGGAACTCTTCCGGCACATGCTCCTGATAGATGGTCAAGAAGAGTGGACCGGAGGTGCCGATCGCGAAGCCGAACGTCATCAGAGTCAAAAAGACGACCAGGAACGGGGGAAGGAACGACAAGGGAATGAGCGCCAGGGCAGCCGCGCCAACGAGCAACGAAAGCAGTCGTCCTCTCGGCAGGCGTGGCCCGATCGCCGCAAAGACCAGGGAACCGGTGAAGGACCCCGCACCGACGGCGGCGATCAGGAATCCGAGATTGCTGGGACCGCCGTAGGCGTCTCGGGCGAGCACTGGGAGCACGACCGTGAAGAGTGGAACACTGACGAAATTCAGGGTGGCTGCGAGGACCAGGAGCGCAAACAGGAGTCGACTGCGGACCAGAACGCCGAGTCCCTCGAGCACATCGTGGACGAAACGCCCCGTTGATGCTGCGCGCGCACCCAGGTCCGGTACCGCCAAGGCCATCAGCGAGGCCGACCAAAGGAACGTGAGCGCGTCGAGCCAGAGCGCCTCGCTCGCGCCCACCCAGGCGACGATGACCCCCGCCAGGATCGGACCGACCAAGCCGCCCAGACCTGAAACCGATTGCAACGCCGCATTCGCACGTTCGACCGAAACTCCGCTCACCTTCGCTAGATTCGGTACCATCGCCAGACGTGCCGTGTTGCCGGGCGCATCGAGTGCGGCGCCACAGAAGACAAAGACCAGGAGGAGCCAGAATGGCAGCCCCACCGTTGTGTGGAAGAGTGGGATCGCCGCGACAGTCACCGCGCTTAAGAGGTCGGAAACGATGCTGATCCACTTGTAGCTCAGTCGATCCACGAGCGCCCCGCCGAACACCGAGGCGAGCACATTCGGCACAACTTGGAAGAAGGCGACCAACCCCATCTTTGCCGGGCTGCCGGTGGTCACCAGCACGAACCAAGGGATCGCGATCGTGGTGATTGCGTTGCCCGAAAGAGATACCAGGCTGCCGGCTAAGAAGGCCAGAAAGGGCAAGCGTTGTGCCCTGCCCGCAGCCTGGGGCGTTCGAATCACCGCCGAGTTCCTGCCGATTGGCTGTCCTCGGTCATCGCACCAATCCTGGGTGCAACGAGATCGAAGATGCGCATGAATCGGACGTGGCCCTGGCCGTCGCCGAGAAACTCGGCGAAACATCGATCGAAGACACCGCCGATGGCCAAAAAGCGTCCATCCTCGACCGCTGCGAGGTCGAATGCCTCGGCAACGGTTTCCGCGCCGGTCAACGGGTCGATGCTCACCTGTTCAGCCTGAAGTCGATCTCCCGCGACGTAGACACGGAACTCCTCGGTGGCGAGCCGATACCGACCGGAAAGAGGGGAGAGACTTTGCGATGACGCCGGGATCACGACCGGGTGCTTGGTTTCGATGCCGACGAATCGCGAGAGCGCCGCTTCGACGATCGCGTCCATCGCGGCGTCGCCGCGGTCACCATTGGTCAAAACGACCATGGCAAACCTGGAAACCGGCACCATGACGACGCGGGCAGCAAAGCCAAGCGTGATACCGATGTGGCTGACGATCTCTGCGCCCCCCGACTCCAGGAGCGCCCATCCCAGTCCCTGCCAGCGTCCCGGACGAACGACCAGTTGACGGGCTCTCATTGCCCGCGTCAGATCGGACGACAGCAACCGACGCCCGGCGTACTCGCCGTCATCGAGGTGGCAGCGCAGGAATCTGAGCATCTCCGCCGCTGTCGTGATCACTCCCGCGGATGGGTGGGACCGGCGCGGAACATGCCAGGGCCGGGCGACTTCGAGCCGCCCTTGATCGTCCTGCAAGTGTCCGACTGCGACGGAGTGACGGATCGCCTCGTGCGCGAAATAGGTCGTTCGTTCCAGACCGAGTCGCTCGATCACACGCTCCCGCATCACCTCTTCAATGGGGCGCGCTTCGACACGCTCGACGATTCGTCCAAGGAGGTCGAAGCCACCGTTGCAGTAGCTCCAGCACTCGCCTGGCGGGAAGAGTTGAGGCAGCTCTGCGAACCCGGCTACCGCGCGGGCAAGTGCGTCGTCTCCCTGGCCGTGGTCATCAAGGCGGACGCCGTCAAAGCCGGCGGTATGGGTCAGGAGATGGCGAAGCGTGATCGTTCGCGCTGCGGCGGCATCCGCCAGGCGAAAATCGTCCAGATACGCGACGATCGGTGTGTCGAGATCCAGTCGGCCCTCGTCAACGAAGGTCAGCACGAGCGTCGTCGTAAAGATCTTGCTGATCGAGCCGATTTGAAAGAGCGTGTCCGGACCGACAGGGTGCCGTGTCTCGACGTTCGCGAGTCCGAACGCCGCGAGATCGTCCACGCCCTGGAAGTGGATGCCGACCGACGCGCCAGGAACACCCCAGCGCGATAATTCGGCGAGGATGACCTGTTCGATCTCTCTCACCCAAGCGGAACGATCCGCCACCATGTCGGCCCTCTCACGTGAACCGGCACTGACGGCCGAACCGCTGTCGTCAGCCGGATGAGCCTGCAGCGTCCAGTCGCCGCATCGCTTCGTCGATGTCCAACTCGCCGCGCTCGACCGCCTTTAGGATGGCCAACCGTGGGTCGACAATCGTATCGACAGTTGCTGCGGGCGGAGCCGGAGGAGGCGGTGCCGTCGGCGGCTCGGGCGGTGCCGGTGGTTGAGCGACAACCGAATCCGCCGATCGCTTCAATTCTTCCGAAAGTGTGCCACGAGCCTGCAGGTCGCCGCTAACCGTCTTCACCCCCACCGATGGCCCGCCGTCGGTGCCAGGGCCGATACGCCAGGTCCGCTTCGCGACTGATCGGAACGGCGGTGCAACGTCGGCGTCGCCGCTCACGCTACGAACGCTGAGGGTACCACCGGTCGCGGCAGGCAGCGTCAGATCGAGCCGAACGTCGCCGTTGACGCTTTCGATCCGCGACGAATCGCCGGTCAGCGCCGTCTCGACGTTCGCGTCACCGTTGACGGTCGTCAGCGTGAAGCGCGCGAGCTCGCCCCCGCGGATGGAGAGGTCGCCGCTGACCGTCCGGGCGGTGACCCGGCCTGTCGGTCGCTCGAGCGTCAGGTCGCCGTTGGCCGCGTGGATCGAGACCTCACCACGCGTGGTACTCGTCACGACCTCGCCGTTCGCGGTCGCGACGTCGATCGTCCCGTTCACGTCTTCGATCCGGACGTCGCCGTTCGCGGTGCGCACGCGGACGCGGGCCGGGTCGGCCGTCATCGCGGCCCGCGGAAGATCGATCTCCAGGTCGAAGCTCACGCGCCCTCCCGACAGCACGGCGAACGGGCTGTCGCCTTTCAGTCCGCCTTCAAGAAACTTCAGCACCGAGCGGCCGAAATCTCCCCCCGGCCAGACCGGTGGCAGAGATACGCGAACCTCGATTCGATTGCCTTCCACCTGCCTGACGTTGACGTCCGCCTCGTCGAACCACGGCGAGCCCGGGCGTCCGTGCTTGTGCCACCGCGCGACGAAGTCGTCCCGGTCGACGCCGCGGATGACGACGTCGCCGTTGGGATTTTCGACGTAGACGTCAAGCGGGTGTCCCGGCACGAGGGAGATGGTGGCGATCCCCGATTCCCCATCGAACGTCTCGTCCTCGGTGAAGTGCTCGCTGGTCTTACTCATCTGCCTGCGCTCCAATCGCGATGCTCGACCTGTTTCAACGAGAGATGCGGAGGACGCCAGACGCGGCCGCGAGATCGCCCGTGCTCCGGCGATGGGTACTCTCTAGGCGTTGGCCGAGACGAACCAGCGCCTGGCCCGCTCGCCGGCGAAGACGGTCGACAACGACGGGGCGATCCGCATCAGCACAGGCGGCGAGGCGTCCCGCCTCCGTCTGATGAAGCAGGCCTTCCTGGAGCGAGATGGCGACGTCATAGGCAATCACGGGATGCTGACCGCTCATAACCGAAGCTCCTCTGCGAGTCCGGACGGACGGAGAGATGGAGTTGGTCGGACGGTGGAGAGGGCTAGCCCGAGTCGTCGATCGCCGCCAGGCGGCGAGACGCTTCGTCCGCGGTGACACGGCCCTCACGCAATTCCTCGAGAACCCGGCGGCGTTCACTCCGTGACTGCGCCTCCACCCTGCCAGGACGCGGACCGGCCTCGTCGCCGGTTGGGAAGCCGAGGGCACGAAGGAGGTCGTCGAGGCGGGAGACGACGGTTCGATAGGACAAGCCGACCTCGGCCTCGACGTCTTTGATGATGCCGCGATGCTTGAGGAAGACGTCGAGGAAGGCCAACTGCTCGGGCGTGAGACCCGCGTAACGGCCGAGCCGGAAGCGGCCCTCGATCGCGGTCTGGCAGGCCGGACACTGGAGCCGGGTCACCGTCAGCTCGCCGGCGCAGACGGGACAGGTGCCGATTACAGGGGGAAATGCCACGTCAATGCTCCTCGTCGTGCGGCGGCTCCATCACATCGCATCGACCGCGCGCTTGTCTTGTCGAGAAGTTAGCACCGAATGCAATAAATGTCAATACAGACGCAATATAATTGCACCCAGCTAGCGAGCGGGCTCGAGAGATCGTGAGACAGTGCCGATCGTCACAGTGCCGCGTCACCGCTCCGGTATACTGACCGGGCAAGGAATCGCGGATTGGCGCGTCGGCATTGCCGGGGACAGGGGAGTCAAACAGATGCCCGAATTCTTCGTCGGCGACTCGGTTCGGGTCGAGATGCCGCGCGGCTACAACAAGCGCGGAGTGCTGGGCGTCAGCGTCCTCTTTACCACCTCGCCCGAGGCGAAGTTCGAGGGTGCGGTCGGGCGGATCACCGAGATCAACCCGCAGGGACCCTACACCGTCCACCAGTACCTCGTCGATTTTCGTGGGCACGACAATTCGCGCATCGGCATCCCATGGCAGGCGCACTGGTTCCGCGAAGAGTGGCTCTCCCTCGTCGAGCGTGCAGCGGCCGAACCGGCAGCCACCGCCAGCAATCGAGAGGCGTCGGTGGGCGCGCCCGCATCCGCTGCCACGCAGCCTGGTACGCGGTCCGGGTAACGGCCCGGTAGGTGCCTTCAGGGGTGGCGGGAGGCCGGAAAGGCCTTTCGCTCCACGGCCGATGCACAAGCGGGAGGCCCGTACTCCTCCTGGTCATCCTGAGCGTCAGCGAAGGGCCTCTCATCGTTTTAACCCCTACCCCATGCCTCAAACCGATCCAGAGAGACCGCGCTTTGAGGTTCAGTTTGTCGCCCCGAGACTAGGCGAAAACTCCTCGCGCTCTTGAACTCATCATTCATTCCCAGCATATGCACTGACACCACTGGAAACCCGAGATCGACCAGCCTATATCCTGTGTCGTGGCAAAAAATAACCGCTTCGATGCGTCCAAGTTGAATGACCAGAGCCCTCATTTCGCGGGCCGTCCTTTTGGTCTGTCATCCACATCCCACGCGCGTCACGCTGGTCGATAAGGAGGGCTCTCGTGAAACAGGCAATCGATGCTGTCAACGGGGCAGCGCCGATGCCACTCGTGGTGAGCGTCGATCTCGACGCACGTCTTGAGGAGATCGACGACGCATTGACCGAGGCGCTCTGGGCGGCGGCCACCGATCCAGCGACGCCGGCCGAGCTGCTCGAGAGTCGGGTCTACGATCTCGTCGATGACTTCCTCTCCCTCGCCGAAGAGACACGTACGGCGGTTCACCTGGGAACCACCGACGATCTCGTCCTCGATGAGAGGAAAGAGTGGCCGGGCGCTCCAGACACTCGCCGATCCTAGAACTTGCGCGCTCGCCTCGGTGACCGCCTCACCACGCTCATTCTTTGAGTGCATTCGGTGAACCGGCGACTGGATCGCGACGACGGCGATCAAGCGCCCTCCTCCGGCACAACCTTGCCGAGATCGAACGGGACGTGGACGCGGTCGCGGTGCTGATGCGCGAGCAGCCATAGCACGCGCGCCGCCCACGTGGCGCCGCACGCGCGTGTCGATCAGTCGTCGGAAGGGCGTCGGGTCGAACCGCGCACGACGAGATCGACCGGAAGCCGTAGGGGACCAAAAGGAGGAGACTCGCCCTCGATGAGTCCGAGCAGCATCCGAGCACCCAGGCATCCCATCGCGCGCATCGGGACACGGACGGTTGTCAGATCTAAGTAGCTGGCGAACTCGATGCCGTCCTCGCCGACGACCGCGATCTCGTCCGGTACCGCGCGACCGTGCCGACGAGCGCCATCGAGGACGCCGATCGCCTGCATGTCGCTCGCCGCCGCAACGGCAGTCGGCGGCTCGGGCAATCCGAGGAAGTGTTCCAGCGCCGATCGCCCGCCCTCTGCGCTGTCGTCTCTGCTCAGGTGGTAGGCAGGATCGAATGGGAGCCCGGCTGCCTCCATCGCACGCCGATACGCGGTCGAACGGCCGCACGCTTTCGCTGAACCCCACGGTTCATCGGGACGATTCAAGACGCCGATTCGCCGGTGACCCAGAATTCGTAGGTGCGCCACCACTGCCGCCGCCCCGTCATAATCGGCAATCACGCTCGGCAGACGCGGGTGGGTGCAATCGACCAGGACTATCGGCATGCGACGCTCGGCGAGCAGATCGAGAAGGCGATCGGTTGGCGTCAGCGAAGCGAGGAGGATGCCGTCCACACGGTCGTGGGCGCCAGCGTCCAAGAGGATCCGCTCCGGGTCGGAGCCTCGCTCGACGCTACGGACGATCAGGGCGTAGTTGGTCGCGACGATCGCCTCTTCGATGCCGCGTAAGACCTCGACGTAGCGGTGTGGATTGAAGCTGGGGAGGATCACCTCCAGAATATCGGTCCGGCGGCGCGAAAGGGCACGGGCGACAGGACTGGGGCGGTAGCCCAGCCGCTGCATCGTCGCGTCAATCCGGCGTCGCGTCTCCGTCGCGACAGCAGGATGCCCGCTCAGGACGCGCGAGACTGTCCCGATCCCAACACCAGCTTCTCGCGCGACGTCGCGAATCGTTACCACCGTCAGTTGGTCTCCGAGGTCAGCTGCCGCCGCGATGGGTGTGCCGCCGTCGGCGGAGTCTGTCGCTGGTGATACCACGCTGATCACCCCGGCCTGGGCTGTTGGCCCGAAGTATGCACTGCTTCGCCTCAATGCTCTGGAACCGGTTCCAATCAAGTGGATGAGCCGCACTCGTTGTCGAAGGGAGGACTAACGAACCCGCCGCGTTGATTGACCCAGAGCCTCGTTCTCGCGTAGGGAATGGGGCGGCTGCACGAATCACCAATGAACGGAGGAACAGAGATGACTCGCATCCGGCTTGTGCTTGCGACCGTCCTCGCCATCGTCCTCGCCGGCACCGGATCCTTGGGCGTGATCGCTCAGGAAGGCACGCCGGTACCGCAGGCACCTCCGCTTGGTAACGTCGCACAGCCAAACGGAACGCTCCCCGGGAACCCGCAGATTCAACTTGTCAAGGTTGCCGACGGTCTCGCCGACCCGGTCAATGCGACCAACGCCGCCGACGGCAGTGGTCGCGTCTTCATCGTCGAGCGCGTTGGTCGTATCCGCATCCTCGATCAGGGTGGTAACCTCCTCCCCGATCCGTTCCTCGACATCCGGAGCCTCGTCAAGATCGATTTCCTGGAACAGGGCCTCCTCGGCCTCGCGTTCCACCCCGAGTACGAGACCAACGGGCTCTTCTACGTCTATTACTCCGATTATCTGACGAACGGTCGCCTCTTCCTCTCCGAGTACCACGTCTCGGCGGACGATCCGAACAAGGCTGACCCGACCAGTGCCCGCGTCCTCTTTTCGCTAGAGGACCCGTACGTCAACCACAACGGCGGCACCATCCACTTCGGTCCTGACAACTATCTCTACATCGCCATTGGCGATGGCGGCCTCGCCGGCGATCCCTACGACAATGCCCAGAAGGTCGACACGCTCCTGGGCAAGATCCTGCGGATCGACGTCGACGCCCGCGACGCCGGGGCCTACGGCATCCCGGCGGACAACCCGTTCGCGAAGACGGGTCACGTTATCGAATCCAGCGAGGCGAGCCAAATGGCGCAGAACGGGGACTACCACCCGGCTGCCCGTCCCGAGATCTGCAACTGGGGTCTGCGCAATCCCTGGGAGCATGCCTTCGATCCGCAGACAGGCGAGTACTACGTAACCGACGTCGGCCAGAACGCCTGGGAGGAAGTCAACTACTTCCCCGCCGGCCGGACCTGCGGTGCGAACCTCGGCTGGGACCCCAACGAAGGCGCCCACTGTTATCCCCCGATGCAGATGTCGTGCGATAAGATCGGTACCCTCCCGGTTGCCGAGTATGACCATAGCCAGGGCGACTGCTCCATCACCGGCATCGGCGTCTACCGCGGCCAGACCTCGCCGACCCTGGACGGCATCTACTTCAACACCGACTTCTGCTCCGGCACCGTCTACGGGCTGGTGCGCGACCAGGACGGAACCTGGGTCTATCAGCGGCTGCTGTCCACCGCGCTCAAGGCCACCGGTGCCGGTCAGGACGAAGCAGGCGAACTCTACCTAGCGGCCTGTGAGTGCGAGTTCACCCGCGATTACAACCCGCTCGACAACCCCAGCGGCACGCTTTGGCGTCTGGTCTCGGCCGATCAGGTTCCGCAGGGTGCCGAGACCGCACCGACGCCGGCGCCCGAAGGATCTCCCGTGGCGACACTGAAGGGCGAGTCCCAGGCGTCGGCGGGCCAGGGACAAACGCGGGTCACGGTGACGATGGCGGACATCGCGTTCCAGTCGAACGAGATCACCATCGCCGCGAACGTCGTGCTAGCCGGGACCGTTCCTCGTTCCCCGACCGCCTGGGGCGAAATCGCCTGGTTGCGTTCGTGAACCGCGCGGAAGAGAGTTGCGCGCTACCTAACCTGTGACAGCATGGCATCCACTGTGCCACACCACGACGCGGCGGCCGTCACCGTCCACGCGAGGAGGGAGTCGGTGGAAGCAACGCCGTGCCGCGACCGCGACGGCCCGCCGGGCACTGGCGAAACCGCATCGCCCGGACTTCAGTCCGCGGTCGACGAGCTGTCGATTTCGCGCGTCCTCGAGGGAATTGACATCCCGGAATAGTTGCCGACGGGTCGTACCGAGGCCGCATCGTGTCGCTTTCGGTTCGTACCGTCCGCGGCCTCGGCGCACGACGACCGGCGGTGTCGGAGGGGTACGGCATACGCGACCCCGTTTAGAGAGAGGGAAGTGATGCTAACGGTTCAGAATCGCCCGAAGTTCGTCGCGGTCATCGCGCTCGCGTTCACCTCGATCGCTCTGATCTCCCTGGCGATCGCGGATGCGCAGGAAACGCCCACGCCTTCAGCGTCGCCGATGGCATCGCCACAGGCCTCGCCGGTCGCGGGTGGGCAGCCCCAGACCGCGGTCACGGTGACAATGGTGGACATCGCCTTCGAGCCGAACGAGTTCACCATCGCCGCCAACACCGACGTCACCATCACCCTGACGAATGCCGGCGCGGCTCTCCACACCTTCGTCGTTTCGGACCACAACAACGAGGGCAAGCCGAACCTGGGCATCAAGGTCGAGGTCCAGCCGGGCCAGACCGGCACCACCACCGTCAATGCGCCTCCGGGCGACTACTACTTCTACTGCGACGTCCCCGGCCACGAGCAAGCCGGGATGTTCGGCACCATGCACGTCCAGTAGCTCGGTCACGCTGCGGTCTGGGGGGGACGCAGCAGAGGTCGGTCGCGGCGTAGCCCCCGGTCCCATCTTCACGGGACCGGGGGCGGGATCGGGAGGACGTGATGGGGAAGAGAAATCTGAGTCGGCGGGACGCGTCCCCGGTCCTCCTGCTTGCCGCGGTGGTGATGCTGTTCGTTGCCCTGGTTTGGACAGGCCGGGTCACACCCGTTCGGGGTGCTCCCGATGCGTCCCCCGTTGCGGGTTCGCCGGCGGCAAGCCCCACCGCCGCGACACCGGTCGCCACAACGCCGCCGGCGAGGGGCGCTCGACAATCGGTCTCAACCGCCGGCAAGGTGACGATCTACCTCACCGATCAAGGCTTCATGCCGAGCTACGTGGAGTCGACCAACGGCCACCCGCTGATCATCACGTTGGTCAACTCCGGGACTCGGCCGCATGCCTTTCGGATCGACGCCCTTGGCATCGCGGAGACGCTGGCGCCGGGCGAAACGAAGACAATCACGATCGAGAACCCCGACCTCGGCGACTTCACCTACGTCAGCGACGCCCCCGGCGACGAAGGCATGCAAGGAAGGCTCGCCTTCTACATCTGACGTTCGCCTCGCGCAGGGGCGAGCGCAAAGAGGTCCTTCGCTACGCTCAGGATGACCAGGGGAGGAGCATCCTCCATGCGGTCATCCTGAGTGCTAGCGAAGGACCTCTTCCCGTTGTGCTTTCAGGGACGGGACGCCCTCTGATTACACCTTATCGAGCGCCTGCTCCAGGTCCGCAATCAAGTCGCCGACCGTCTCGAGCCCCACCGACAGGCGGACGTAGTCCGGCGTGGTGCCCGTGGTCGCCTGTTCCTCCTCGGTGAGCTGCGAGTGAGTCGTCGTCGCCGGGTGGATGATCAGTGACTTCGCGTCGCCGATGTTGGCGAGGTGGGAGAAGATCTTTGTCGATTCCACGACCTTGCGCCCGGCCTCGCGACCGCCGCGAACGCCGAATCCGAGGATCGCCCCGTAGAGCCCATTCCGGTGGTACTTGCTCGCCGTCTTGTACGCGGGGTGGGCGGGCAGGCCCGGGTAGTTGACCCAGGAGACCTTCGGGTGCTCTGTCAGGAAGCGGGCCACCGCCATTGCGTTCTGGCTGTGTCGCTCCATCCGTAGCGGCAGCGTCTCGACCCCGAGGAGGAAGAGGAACGAGTTGAACGGGCTGATCGCCGCCCCGATGTCGCGCAGCAGCTGCACCCGCACCTTGATCGCATAGGCGATGTTGGCACCGAAGTTGGCCTCGTTGAAGACGTCGGTGTACACCAGGCCGTGGTAACTCGGATCGGGCGTCGTGAAGTCGGGGAAGCGACCGGAGGCTTTCCAATCGAAGGTGCCGCCGTCGACGATGATGCCGCCGATCGAATTGCCGTGGCCGCCGATGAACTTGGTCGCCGAGTGGACGACGATGTCGGCGCCGTGCTCGATCGGTCTCACCAAGTACGGAGACGGCATCGTGTTGTCGATGATCAGTGGAACACCCGCGTCGTGGGCGACCTTGGCGACTGCCTCGATGTCGAGGGTCAGCAGATCGGGGTTGCCGATCGTTTCGGAGTAGACCGCCTTGGTCCGGTCGGTGATCGCCGCCTTGACCGCGCCGGCGTTTGGCGCGACGAACTTGACCGTGATCCCCATCTTCGGCAGCGTGTAGTGGAAGAGGTTATAGGTGCCGCCGTAGAGACTGGTCGTCGAGACAATCTCGTCGCCGGAACTGGCAAGGTTGAGGATCGCCATCGTCTCGGCCGCCTGACCCGAGGCGAAGGCGACCGACATCACGCCGCCCTCGAGCGCGGTGATGCGCTGCTCGAAGACGTCCTGGGTTGGGTTGTGAATCCGGGTGTAGATGTTGCCGAACTCTTTGAGGCCGAACAGATTGGCCGCGTGCTCGGCGCTGTTGAACACGTACGACGTCGTCTGGTAAATGGGGACAGCCCGTGCGTTCGTCGTCGGGTCGGGCACCTGGCCGGCGTGCAACGCTTGGGTTTCGAATCCGAGTGGTCGTTCGCTCACCTTGAGTCTCCTTTGCTCATCAAACCACCTCCCCATCCGGGGAGCAGATTGTTTAGATCGAGCCGGCGGTCACCGGCTGGATTTCCAGAGGATCGACTGAGCGCGTCAAACGTCAGCCTCCGGCAAAGCACGGTCCATGAACGGTTTGATGACTTCCGTCAGTTGGTCCCACTCCTTGAGGAACGCGTCATGGCCGTGCGGTGAGTCCAATTCTTCGTAGGCAACCTCCTTGCCAACTGCCGCGACACGGTCGGCAAGGGCCTTGACTTCGTCGGGTGGGTAGAGCCAGTCGCTCCGGATTCCGACGAGGAGCATCGGGGCGCGAAGTTCTTGAAGCCAGCGCTCCTCTCCGCCGTCGGATCCGAGGTCGTAGAGATCCATCGCCCGCGTCAGGTAGAGGTGGCTGTTGGCGTCGAAGCGGCGGACCAGGGCTGCGCCGTGGTAATGGATGTACCCCTCGACGTCGAAGGTGCCGCCGAAGGAGGGGTAGAGGCTGGGTCTGGTTGCCGGTCGGCGGCCGAAGCGCATGCCAAGACTCTCCCGGCTGTGGAAGGTCGTCATCGCGATCATCCGGGCGATGGCGAGGCCCTCGGCCGGAAAGACCCCCTCGCTGGCATACTCACCGCCCCGCCAATCGGGGTCGGCCATGATCGCCCGGCGACCCGCTTCGTTGAGGGCAATCCCCATCGGTTCGAGCGCGGGGGTCGCCCCGACCGGAACCGAAGCAGCCACCAGATCGGCGTGCCGCGTCGCCCATTCGAGTGCCTGGCAGCCTCCGATCGACCCGCCGATGGCAATCAGCTTGGTGATGCCGAGGCGTTCGACCAGGCGGCGTTGCGCGGCGACCATGTCGCCAATGGTGATCAGCGGGAAGCGCATCGCATAGGGCCGCCCGGTCAACGGATCGAGGGAGGCCGGACCCGTTGTGCCCTGGCAACCTCCAAGGATGTTGGCACAGACCACGAAGGCCCTGTCCGTGTCGAGGGCACGGCCGGGACCGATCAGCGGCCCCCACCAGCCGTCTTCGCCGCCGGCGCGGCTGTCCCCGGTCAGAGCGTGGAGAACCACGACGGCGTTGTCGCCTGCGGCGTTCAGCTTGCCCCACGTGCGGTAAGCCACAGTCACCCCCGGCAGGCGTCCGCCGAGCTCGAGCTCGAGGCCGCCGAGCTCCATGGACTGGAGCTCGCCGTCTGCGACGAGATCCTCGCCCCGATGCTTGCTCGGGACGACGTGCAGATGCTGCCGTCGCGCCGGCTCAGCGGGCGTCTCTGTGAGGGTAATCGGGACGTAAGCGGTCCCGTCGTATCGCTGTTTCATTCTTCCTCTCCCCAGTTCTCAGCCCGTGCCAGCGTCGCGCCTCGGCTCGCCGTCGTGGCAGGGATGGAGCGCACGCTGCGATATCGGGGAAGTAAACCTGCAACCGCCATCAGTTCCGCTGACGGCTGAGGGCTGAAAGGTGACGGCTCATTAACAAAAGACCCCCCGCCGAACTGGAGCAGGGGGCGATGAGCGTCGCCGTTCCCTTATCTCGCAGATCGCTCTGCCGGAATTGGCACCTTGCGCGACGTGGCGCAGGCTGCCGGGCTTCACAGGGCCGTATCCCTCCACCTCTCGTGATAAGGCAGCACTCTTTAATTGTTGACCAATTTCTACAGAATCGGCGCCAGCGTGTCAAGCACCCCGCTATCGCGCGATTCCGGAGAGAGATTGGCCACACGCCGCCTGTCCCTCTTGGCAAAAGGATGGCAGGTTCGTGCGGCCGATGCATCCGTAGGATTGCCTATTGACCGGCGTTCAGCGCCCCATCCCGCGTCCCGTCACCACCTCGGCTTCGTAGGAGTCGAGTTCGTCGAGGTGACGCAGGCGACCATCCTCGATCATCAGCACGCCGGTGATGCCGATTCGTCGGAGAAAGAAGCGGTCGTGTGATGTGACGAGCAGGGGGCCGGGGTAGTCGGCGAGGGCGGACTCGATTCGCTCGACCGCCGAGACGTCGAGGTGGCTCGTCGGCTCGTCGAGGAGGAGGAAGTTGGCACCGCTCGCGACGAGTATCGCCAGGGCGAGCTTGGAGCGCTCCCCGTAACTGAGCTGGTCCACCCTTCGGTGGACCTCGTCCCCCGTGAAGAGGAACTTGTCGAGAAAGGCCCGTGCCTCGTCCTCGTGACCGACGACGCCCGCGCGGAACGTCTCGAGGACCGTCCGCCGACCGGTTGCCTCATCGGCGCCCTGCTCCTGTGGCAGGTACCCGACCTGGACACCGTCACCGTACCGGATCTCTCCGCCTATTGGCAGATCGCCGGCGAGGGCACGCAGGAGCGTCGTCTTGCCGCTCCCGTTGGCCCCGATCAATGCGAGACGATCGCCGCCGTGGATCTCGATGTCGATGCCGTCAAGGATCGCGGCGCCGTCGTATCCAAACCGCACGTTGTGCGCCGAAACCGCGAGGCGCCGGTCTTTGAGCGCCGCCTCACTCAAATCCTCCAGGTAGAGTCGCTTCGGATCCTCCGGCCGTTCGAGGCGGTCCTCTTCGCCCTTAAATCGCACGAGCCGCCGCTCCTGCGCCTTCGCGCGTTTCGCGACACCCTTGGCGATCTTGCGGTAATGGAAGTTGATCGTGCTGCTCTCGGTGTAGCGTGCCTTGTGCTTGAGCGCGCGGATCTGCTCCTCGAACGCCTCGATCCGCTCCACCTGATCCTGATAAGCCGCTTCCTGCTTTGCCCGCTCGCGTCCCTTCACCTCGGCGTAATCCGAGTATGTGCCGGAGTACGCCCGCAGTCGGTGCGTCTCGGCATTGAGCTCCAAAATCCCGGTCACCGTCTGGTCGAGGAACTGGCGATCGTGGGAGACGATGATCGCAGCCTGCTGACTGGCGGCGATGAATCGCTCCAACCAGAGGAGAGCCGGCAGGTCGAGGTAGTTTGTCGGTTCGTCGAGAAGCAGGATCGTCGGCGCGGAGAGGAGCAGTCGCGCCAGAGCGAGCCGCGTCTTCTGCCCGCCGCTGAGCGTACTGACGATCCGATCTCCCTCGATCTCGCCAAGCCCTAAACCATCGCGTACCGCTTCGGCACGATGTTCGAAGTCGTACCCACCGAGTTGCTCAAACCGCTCCGTGGCGGCGGCATACGTCGCCAGCGCCGCATCCTGTTCTTCCGCGGAGAGATTTGCACGGGCCAGCGCCTCGGTCGACGCCTCCATCTCGCGACGAGCAGCATCGAGCGCAGGATCGGCGGCGGCGAGTGCCCCCGCGACGGTCAAGCCGAGCGCGTCCTCCGGGTACTGCGCCAGGTAGCCGACCCGTTCCGACGGCCCGAGCGTGATCGCCCCGCCATCAGGCCGGAGGTATCCGGTAATGATCTTGAGCAGCGTGCTCTTGCCACTGCCGTTCGGACCGACGAGTCCGACCCGTTCGCCCGCATTGAGAACGAACGACACGCCCTCAAGGACCAGGCCATCTGAGAATCGCTTCGAGAGATTACTAACCTTAAGCATTCGGCACCACCTAACTTGCAGCGGAACGCGGTCGCCGCGTCCGAGCAAAAGGAGATGCCGTTCTGCGTTACGTGGATTGCCCCAATGCGAGGAACGAAACCGTACGATCGTCTTCTGATTGGGGCTGAGAGGTGAGGGGCTGACGTCGGCCGTCTCCGCTGCTCGGCAACGCTGCGCCGCGATCCGGGAACCCCGATCGCGCGACTGCATTGCTGGGAGCTAGCGGATCAACGGTCGACCTCCTACAAAACGTGAAAAGACTTTAGCGAACGATCGTGCCGGTTGTCAAATTACCGGCGGTGCCGGTGGAGTGTAATGACCAATCCAGCGGACAAACGGGAGCCGGTTATTCAGCGTTCTAAGGAGAACCTGGTCGTCGGTCCAGAAGTCGCAACCGAGGTGCTGCGATAAGGCGACATAACAGGCATCGTAGACGGCTGGCAGTCGATACTGTTCAGCCAAAACTCATGCCTGTCGGTGAAGATCCCGAGGCCAGCGGAAAGATACGGGCAACGTGTCAAACCGCGCGAGGAGACCCACAGCGTCCGACGGCGACAGCAAATTCTTGACCACGTTCTTCCGCGGGATGTTCGCGGTCTCGAAAGGCAAGAGGGTGGGGGACACGATCAACTCGCCTGCGGCAACAGTCGCCGCGAAGTCGGTTGTCAAAACCATTGCCAACTCCTCCTATCACGCAGACAGTAGGTGTGAGCCAGCAAGAATATCCATACGTCAGCACGTCAGTCCTCTGATGTGGGATAGCGGCACTCGAGGGGCGCCGCGGCTCGCTCCCTGCTATCGCTGGGCCAGCATCCGCGCCGCCATGTGCTCCGCAATCATGACCGTCGTCAGGTGCGTGTTCGCCCGGACGTTCTCCGGCATGATCGACGCATCGATCACGCGCAGCCCGTCGAAGCCGATCACCCTGCAATCCGGATCGACCACCGACCTCTGGTCATCGCGCCGCCCCATCCGGCAGGTGCCGACCGGGTGCTGCGTATCCTGGCAATTTGCGAGCAGCCAGGCGTCGAGCTCATCGTCAGGCATCAGCTCGCCCGAAAAATCGCCTGTCACGAAGGAGAAATAGCCCGCACTGATCGCCTCGACGGCCGGGTGGTGAGCTACCGTGTGAAGGCGCTTGAAGCCGTCCCGGAGGCGGACCAGGTCTCGCTCGTCGGAGAGCATCCTGATCTCGACCTCGGGATCGGCGTGTGGGTCGTACGAGGTAAGGCGCACCCAGCCCTTCGAGAACGTCTGATAGGTGGCGACCACGATCAGCCCCTTGCTCCGACCTTCGTCGCCGTAACCGACGATGTTCATCGCCGCCATAAACATGTCGTTCGTTCCCGTGCCGGGCAGACCCGAGTCGAAGCGCACGCAACAGTTCGTGTGCCGGTGCTCGGCGGTCGGGACCCGCGCTTCTGGCTTGAGCTTGAGACCGAGCCAGACCGAGGAGTGGTCGCAAAGGTTCTCACCCACCGGCAGATCGGCGCGGACCGGGATGCCCAGTTCCTGAAGTTGCCCGGCCGGACCGATACCGGAGCGGATCAGGACGCCGGGTGAATGGACCACACCAGACGCCACGATCGTCTCCCGCGCCTGGTACTCCCGCCAGCCATCCGGGGTAATCGCGCGGACTCCGGTCGCGCGCTGACCGTCGAAGCAGACGCAGCCCACAACCGTCTCGCCCTGGATCGTCAGGTTCGGCCGGTTCCGCGCCGGTTCCAGGTAGCCGTCGTTGGTGGAGACCCGCACTCCGTCCTCGCTGTTGATCGCGAACGGCGAGACACCGGTCGACCCGGGAGCGTTGTGGTCGTCCGCCCATCCGTAGCCCAGATCGAGCGCAGCTTCACAGACCGCCCTGTCGACGGCCCCCCACTTTTCCCGCGGCGCCCGGTAGATCGGAATCGGGCCGCCCCGACCGTGGTACGGCTTGTCGCCGAAGTCGAGGTCATCTTCCAGCCGGATGAACGCCGGAAGCACCTCTTGACCGGACCAGCCGGTGCATCCCTGCTCCGCCCAGATGTCGAAGTCCTCGAGCATCCCACGGATGGCGATCTGCCCGTTGATCGCCGAACTCCCACCCATCCCCCGGCCGCGCCAGTAGAGTCGCGGTTCCTGGCCGGTCGACCGCCGGGCCATCAAGTTGTCGTACCGGAAACGGGAATGTTCGGGATTAGAAATCACGTCGAAGGGGTTCGGAACCTTCATCGCGTCCGGCATCTCGGCTGTCCGGTAGTCGGGACCGGCTTCCAGCAGGAGAACCGTCGTATCCGGATCCTCGGAGAGGCGGGCGGCCAGCGTCGCACCGCTCGAACCGGCACCGATGATGATGTAGTCGTAGACCATGATTCCCTCCACCGGGTGGGTACACCGCGAATTCAGGCGACTTGAGCCGTAGTAAACTCTCGTCAGTCCAGGAGAGAGATTCTACCCGCCGCCGCCGACCGTCGCGCGAGCCCCACACGCGTTGATCGATCGGATGTGAGGGGAAAGGTGAGGGAGAGGGATGCGCCAGACGGTCAGCATGCACGTCGATCGCGACGTCCCGGTCGAGGTCCGCGACGGGACGATTCTCTACGCCGACGTCTATCGTCCGGCAGACGATGCTCGCCATCCAGTGCTTCTCCAGCGGACGCCCTACAACAAGGAGCTGGGCGTGCTGGCACTGGTGCAAACCGACACCTTCCGCGCCGTGAGGCAGGGCTACGCCGTCGTCATCCAGGATGCCCGTGGACGCTACCGCTCCGAGGGCCAGTTCAACCCCTTCCACCAGGAAATCACGGACGGCTACGACACCGTCGAATGGTGCGCTTCTCAGTCGTGGTCCGACGGCAACGTCGGCATGTACGGCACGTCCTACGTCGGTGCCGTCCAGTGGCTGGCAGCGATCGCCCAGCCTCCCAGTCTCAAGGCGATCATCCCGACCTTCACCGCCTCCGACTATTACGAGGGTTGGACCTACCAGGGCGGCGCCTTCCAATGGGGCTTCATGTGCAACTGGGTCCTGCCCTTCCTGACCTCGGCCGACCTCCTCCGCCGTCACGCTGCCGATCCGATCCCGGACTTCGAGACCGTCCGCGACCGCCTCATCGACGCCATCGACGGCATGGACGACACCATCAAGACTCTCCCCCTCGCCGACGCCCCGATCTCCCGCGAGTGGTCCCCCTACTTCTTCGATTGGCTGGCGCATCCGAGCCGCGACGCCTTCTGGCAGGCCGTCAGCATCCAGGACCGGCACGACCAGATCCGCGTCCCGGCCCTCAACGTTGGCGGGTGGTACGACATCTTCCTCGACGGCACCCTCCGCAACTTCACCGGCGTCCGTGCCAAGGGCGCGACCGCCGAGGCGCGGAACGGCGCGCGCCTCCTCCTCGGTCCCTGGACGCACACAACGCCGCCGCTCGCACCGTCGGGCGCGGTCGACTTCGGCGTCCGCGCCGGCCAAAGTGCCTCACCCCTCTCGATGGATGTCGACGGCGAGCACCTTCGCTTCTTCGACTACTGGTTGAAGGGGATCGACAGCGGCATCGCCGACGAGCCGCCGGTGAGAATCTTCGTCATGGGCGAAAGCATCTGGCGCCACGAGCAGGAGTGGCCGCTGGCCCGGACCCAGTTCACCGACTTCTTCCTGCACAGCGGCGGCGACGCCAACTCGATCGCCGGAGACGGCGTCCTCTCCCAGGACGAGCCGGGGAGCGAGCGCCCCGACGTCTACCTCTACGACCCGTTCCACCCGGTGCCGTCGTTCGGCGGCCAGCTCTGTTGCTACCCCTCGCAGTTGCCACCTGGCGCATTCGATCAGCGGCCGGTCGAGCAGCGAATGGATGTCCTGGTCTTCAAGACCGAACCCCTGGACCACGATGTCGAAGTCACTGGACCGGTCACACTGACCTTCTGGGCCTCGACGAGCGCACCCGATACCGATTTCACCGCCAAGCTCGTCGACATCTACCCGGACGGCTACGCCCGCAACCTCACCGACGGCATCATCCGCGCCCGCTACCGCCAGGGCACCGACCAACCGCGTCCGATCGCCCGCGGCGAGGTCTACGAGTATCAAATCGACCTCTGGGCCACCAGCAACCTCTTCCGCCGCGGTCATCGCCTCGCCCTCGAAGTTTCCAGCAGCAACTTCCCACGCTTCGACCGCAACCCCAATACCGGCCACGACCTCGGCGCCGACGCCGAACTCCGCCCAGCCCTCCAGACCATCTACCACGACCGAGAACGCCCTTCCCGACTGACGCTTCCAATCATCCCTCGGTAGCGCAACAGTGAACCGCCACGCAGCATCAGGCGAGCACGTACTGCCCGAGGATTCTCTCCTCTCATTGTCATCCTGAGCGAAGCGAAGGACCTCTCCATCGTCGAATCTTTTGGGTTTCCGAAAAATGCCCATCGGCGCGCCTGAACCAAGGTCTCAGAGCAGGTGAGGAGTGACATGCTGATCGACCGAATCCTCGAGCGAAACCCCGCCCTTATCGAAGCAGCGGTCCGCCTGCACCAGGACGGCGCCATCCCCCCAAACACCTGGCTCTTCGACCTCGACGCGGTCGCCCACAACGCCCGCCTACAAGCCGACGCGGCGAAAACCCTCGGCCTGACGACCTTTGTCATGACCAAGCAGTACAGCCGCAACCCGATGGTCACCACGGTCGCGCTGGCGCAGGGCTTGTACAAAACCGTCGCCGTCGACGTCTTCGGCGCTAAGGTGATGCACCGCTACGGCATCCCCATTGGCCACGTCGGGCACCTGAACCAGATCCCGACGCACGACGTCGCCCGCGTCCTCGACATGCGCCCCGACGTCATCACCGTCTACAGCGTCGAGGCGGCCCGCCGGATCTCGGAGGTCGCCGGCGCGAATGATCTGGTTCAGGACCTAGTTGTCCGCGTCTACCGCCCAGCCGACATCTTCTTCCCCGGCCAGGAGGGTGGCTTTCGCGCCGAGGAGCTCCTCAGCGCGGCCAGCGAGATCCAGCGGCTGCCGAACGTACGCATCGTCGGCGTCACCTCATTCCCGTGCCTCTCCTACAACTTCGCCGACAGCCGAGAGCCAGTCCAATTCAATCCCAACATGGAAACCATTCTCGACGCCGCCCGCCGGCTGGAGCATGAGCTCGGCATCGAGATCACCGTTATCAACACGCCGGGCAACACCTCGGTTCGCACCTTCCCGATGCTCAAGGAGGCCGGCGCAACCCACGTCGAACCCGGCCACGGCCTCCACGGTACCACCCCCTCCCAAATCGTCGAACCCGACCACCCCGAGATCCCAACCTACGTCTACGTCAGCGAGGTGAGCCACCATTACGAAGGCCGCGCCTACGCCTTCGCCGGCGGTCTCTGGACCATGATGGGCCACTTCCTCGATCCGACCTGGCCCATCGGCGCCCTCGTCGGCTCATCCGGAGAGGCCACCCTTCAGAACCGAGTCGACTACGAGCACATCGACCAGATCATCGACTACCACGCCTCCCTCGCCCAGGGCGACCGCTGCCGCATCGGCGACACCGTCGTCTTCCCCATGTACTCCCAGACCCAGATGACCCGCTCGTACATCGCCCCTGTCAGCGGCATCTCCACCGGCGACCCCGTCGTCTGGGGTATCTTCGACCACGCCACCACCATGCTCGACGAGCACCACGACCCGGTGCCGCCGGTCGAGGTGAAGGCACGAATGGCGGAACTCACGGGGCAGTACGCGCCGCTCACCGCGCGCTGAATATCTCCATGAGGTGACAGGTGGTCCGTTTCGTCCGAGGATCCACTGAACATCACATGGCCTGCACTTCGGATCGACGAGACGTTAAACTGGTCGCCCGTTCCTGAGCCAATCGCGCACAAGAACGCTTCCGTCGCCCTTGGAAGGGCCGGGGACCCTCTGGGTGGCGTCCGGGTGTGAGGGCTACTGCCGAGAAGTCCCAAGACCTGATCTGGAGGAAACCGAACCCGCTACCGATCGTCGCCCTTGCCCAGCAGCGCTCCCAAAATTCCTCGCAGGAAACCGCGCTCCGTCTGCACCCCGAACGAAGGAGGCGCGGGAGCCACCGGTTCGGCCGCCACCGCGGACACCACAGGTTCGGCGCCGGTTTCGGCTCCCGCATCCGTCTCCGCTGTGGACAGCGTCGTTGCTGCAGCCGCCTTCTTGACGAGACGGGCCTGCTCTTTCGCCTCCTGCTTCGCCGCCTTCGCTGCCGCCTCCGCCTGGGCGGCGCGTTCGGCCTTCGCCTTCAAGAGCTCGTAGGCCGACGTGCGGTCCACGACCTGATCGTATTTTCCCTGCATCGGCGACCAGTTGACGATGCTCCGGCGCTGCTCCGACGGGATCGGCCCGATCAGACTCCGCGGCGGCACGATCAACGCCCGCTCGACGACACCCGGAGTCCCGTTGCTGTCAAGGAAGGAGACCAGCGCCTCGCCGACGGCGAGCTCGGTGATTGCCGCAGCGACGTCGAGCCGTGGGTTGGAGCGGAACGTCTCCGCGGCCGACCTTACTGCGCGCTGGTCCCGCGGCGTGAAAGCGCGCAGGGCGTGCTGCACCCGGTTGCCGAGCTGACCGAGCACCATGTCCGGGATGTCGAGCGGGTTCTGGCTGACGAAGTAGATCCCGATCCCCTTCGAGCGGATCAGACGGACCACCTGCTCGATCTTGTCCTGCAACGCCTCCGGCGCGTCGGAGAAGAGGAGGTGCGCCTCGTCGAAGAAGAAGACGAGCTTCGGCTTGTCGAGGTCCCCCACCTCCGGCAGCGACTCGAAAAGCTCGGCCAGGAGCCAGAGAAGGAAGGTGGCATAGATCACCGGCGACTGCATCAGCTTATCGGCCGTCAGGATGTTGATGACCCCGCGACCGTCCTTGTCCAACCGAATGAAGTCGGAGAGATTCAACGCCGGTTCGCCGAAGAGGAAGGTGCCGCCCGCCTCTTCCAGCGTCAGCAACCCCCGTTGTATCGCCCCGACGCTGGCGGGGGAAACGTTCCCGTAGCTGGTGGTGATCGTTTGCCGGTTGTCGCCGACAAACTGCAGCAGCGACCGCAGGTCCTTGAGGTCGAGCAGCAGTAGTCCGTTGTCGTCGGCGTACTTGAACGCGATCTGAAGCACCCCGCTTTGGGTGTCGTTGAGGTTGAGCAGCCGGGCCAGCAACAGCGGCCCCATCTCCGAGACAGTCGACCGCACCGGGTGGCCCTGCTCGCCGAAGAGGTCCCAGAAAGCGACGGGATATCCCCCCGGCGTGTGACCGGTAAGCCCGAGTTCCTGAATCCGCTCGGCGACCTTCGGGTTATTGCCACCGGGCTGGGAAAGACCCGCGAGGTCCCCCTTCACATCCGCAAGGAAGACGGGAACCCCGATCTCGCTGAAGCGCTCGGCCATCGCGTGGATCGTGACCGTCTTGCCGGTCCCGGTCGCCCCGGCCACCAGACCGTGCCGGTTCGCCATCCGGGGCAGCAGACAGAGATCGCTCTCTCCCTTCGCGATCAACAGCGGGTTCGGTGCGGCCAACTCGACGATCTCCTCCAAACGGCAGACGTACCGGTAAACGGCATCGATTCTAGCGCATGGGCATTCACTACCGGCCGTTTGCAGTCTTACGAAGATCGAGCGGGGACGGCGGCGTCGACCGGCCGGGCTCCGGCGAACAGGTCGGCGAGCGCAACCGGTTCGGCACGTTCGATCGACCGGACACACGCAAGCACGATCGCGAGACTGTGAATGTTGTCGGCCGCGGGTGTCTCGGCGGGCGGACCCCCGGCGACGGCGTCGAGGAATGCCCGTAACGACCCTGCGCGATCGGTTGCCCGCAACTCCGGCAGCGGCAACTGACGAGGCGGCTGCCCCCACTCTTCCAGGACAACCTCGCCGGTGAGCGCATCGTCTCGCCCGCCCGTCCACAGCAGACGTCCCCGCTCGCCGACGATCTCCCAATCGGCATTCCACGAGGTTTCGGCTCCACGCGCGGCCCACGTCCCTTCGTAGACCACCGGCACGCCGCCTTCGAGTTCTATCAGTGCGGCCACCTCCGGATCGTGCACATACGGACTATCGGGCGCGCGCCAACTCCTGGCATCGAGTCGAGCGACGTTGCGGACGGTCAGCATCCGGAGCAGGTCGGCGTGGTGGATCGCCATGTCGAGGACGACGGGATGGCGCATCGCGTAGCGAAAGTTGTCGGGCGGCCAGAGGGCACGCGTGTCGCGGGCAAAGCGAACGCGGACCGCCACAACCTCGCCGATCGCCCCGCTTGCTATCGCCAGCCGTGCCGCGCGGGCAGGTGCGCGATAGCGATAGTTCTGACTGACCACCAAAAAGCGGCCCGCCCGGTCCGCCGATGCCACCAGATCGAGTGCGTCCTCGATGGTCGTCGCCAGCGGTTTCTCAACCAAGACGTCGCGACCCGCCGCGAGCGCCGTCGTGACTGCGGCGTGGTGCGTCTCGGGCGGCGTGACCACCACGACCGCGTCGCACTCGACTGCCATGAGCGCCTCGTCGAGGGATTGAAAAACGCGGGAGGCGTCCGTTTCCAGTTGAGTCCTCGCCCAATCGCGCGCCTCGGATGAGGGATCGACAACGCCTACGAGTTCGGCATTTGCTGCACCACGGATGACCGTTCCCCAACTCCGGCCGAAACTCCCGAGACCCGCCTGAATCAGCCGAACCGGTTGCGTCACGCTCGCTATCCTCCATGTCGACCGTGGGTGGCGCCGGTCGCCGGCCCGCCTACTCTTTTGTCGCTCCGGTCGTCAGCCCACCGACGATGAAACGTTGCAAGGCGATGAAGATGGCAACAATGGGGATCGCGACGGTCGTGGCCACAGCCATCATCTTGTCCCACTCGGTCCCGTATTGCCCCACGAACTTGTTCATCGCCACCGTGACTGGCGCGATGTTGTCGTTAAGGTTCAACGAGAGGGCGAAGATAAACTCGCCCCACGCGATCAAGAACGAGAGGGCGGCAACCGTGATCAGTCCCGGCCGAATCAGGGGAAGGACGATTCGGAAGAACGCCCCGAACCGGGTGCTGCCGTCGACCATCGCCGCCGACTCGAGTTCCCGCGGTATCGAGAGAAAGAATGGGCGGAGGACGATCACGGCAAACGGCAGCGTGACGGTCCCGTCGGCAATGATCAACGCCGGGAAAGAATTGATCAGGTCGATCCTGGAGAACAGGACGAAGAGCGGTCCGGCGACGACGATACCCGGCAGGAGCTGCCCGATCAACAGAAGCAGCGTGAAGAGACCGCTGCCACGCGGCCGGATCCGTGCCAACGCGTAGGCCGCGGGTGCGGCCAGGATCAACGTCAAGATCGTCGTGCCGACGGCGATGATGGCGCTGTTCCGCATCGCCCGGATAACGGCGGAGTTTTCGAAGATGGCCTCGCGATACGCGCTCAGCGTTGGATGTTCCGGGATCACTTGCGGTGGCGAGGCGAAGATCGCCGGTGGCGACTTGATGGAGGTGGCCACCATCCAATAGACGGGGAAGAGGTAGACGATGACGGCGACGAGAGCGAGGAGGGTCCGATCGTATCCCTGTCGCCGCCATGATGCCAGGAGATTCATGCGGCAACCTCCTCGCGTCGACTGAACCACAGGTAAGCGACCGCGACACCCAGCAGACCGACCAGCAAGACGGTCGCCGCCGCCGCTCCTTTGCCGAAGAGGAAGAACTGGAAGGTCAACTGGTAGGTGTAGATCGGCAGTACGGTCGTTGCATCGACCGGTCCGCCCCTGGTCATGACATAGATGAGGTCAAAGACTTTGAACGTGTAGATCAGCCCGAGCAGGACGACGCTGAGCGCGACCGGACGCATCAGGGGCAGCGTGATCGACCAGAAGCGACGCCAGGGCGTTGCGCCGTCGATGCTGGCCGCCTCATAGAGCGTCGGCGGGATTTGGTGGAGCCCGGCGAGGATGAGGAGCATGTTGAACGGAATGCCGACCCAGATGTTCGCGATGATCGTACCGGCGAGCGCCGTGCCGGGGTCGATCAACCAGTAGCGCGTGCCGTCGATCAGTCCGATGGTGCGCAATGCGTAGTTGATGACGCCGTAATCCCCGTCGAGCATCCAGCGATAGATACTCCCGCTGACGATCGTCGGCAGGAGCCAGCCGAGCAGGAGCAACGAGCGCAAAAAACTGCTGCCTGGAAAAGGCTGGCTGAAGAGGAGGGCAAGCAAGAACCCGATCGAGAACTGGAACGCGAGCGATCCGGCGGTGAACGCGAGCGAGAGACGAAGCGCTTTCCAAAAGGCGGGATCGTCGAAGAGGAAGCGGTAGTTATCCAGTCCGATGAACGGGGCGTTCCCGGCGAGGAACGTGCCGACGTTGACGTCGTAGACGCTCATTCTGAGGTTGGAGTAGACAGGGTAGAGCATCGTCGCCGCCAGATAAGCGAGCGCGGGGAGCAGAAACAGATAGGCGCCGGCGCGCCGGCGCACGACCGCTCCCGATCGGTTCCCGACACGCCCGCGCCGCTCCACCCCGGTGAACGTGATCGCCATGGCCGTTCCTCCACAGGCGAGGAAGGGAAAGGCAAGGAGGCGGAAACGCACGCGGCGGTGAATCGAACCATCGCGGTCCCGTCCGGCGTCTCCGGGCCTTCTCGCCCTCCCGTCTCCTCGCCTCAGCTCTTCGGCAGCAGCGGAGCGATCGTCAGCCCGGCTTTCTTGAGCGCGGCCGCGACGTCCGTCTGGCCGCTGACGGCCGCCTGGATTGCCTCCTGGATGGCGTTCGAGATCTGCGGGTATTTGTCGCCGTATGCGCGGGGCTTGGCGACCTTCAGTTGCTCGATGAAGACCTTCAGGACAGGGTCGCCGGTCCAGGCCTCGTCCTCGGCCAGGTCCTGGCGACTCGGCAGCTTGCCGGCTTGAAGTAAGTACGTCTTGAGATTCTCCGGCGTCTGGGTCCAGGTGAGCAGCTCCCAAGCGGCATCGACGTTCTTGCCGCCCTTGACGATGCTGTAGTTCTCACCACCCAGGATCGAGGCGCCCTGCTTGTCGATGGGAAGGGTGACCACGTTCCACTTCAGGTCCGGCGACTCCGCCTCGAGGACCGGGATCTGCCACGGACCGTTGATCATCATCGCAGCCTTGCCGTTCTGGAACTGGGTCTTGGCGTCGGCCTGCGTCCAACCGAGGACGGCCTTCGACATCTGACCGCCGTTGACCAGGTCGACCCAGAGCTGCAGCGCCCGCCGTCCACCGTCGCTGTCGATGGTGGGGATGTCCTCACCCGTTTCCCAGAGGAAGGGGAGCCACTGGAATGTGCCCTCCTCGCTCTTGACGGCCGAGACGGCCAAACCGTAGCGATCCCCCTCGGTCAGACTCTGCGCGGCGGACTTGAGCTCCTCCCAATTCGTTGGTGGAGTGACCCCGGCGGCCGTCGCGAAGTCCGTGTTGTACCAGAGAACGAGGCAGTTGCTGTTATCGGGGATGCCGTAGTTCTTGTCCTGCCAGACGGTGGAGGACCAGGGACCCTGGAAGTAGCTATTCGCTTGCCCCCAGGCGGTCACGCGCTCCGTCAGATCCTCGAGTACGCCCAGTGCGGCGAACGCCTGGTGATCGGGATTGTCGATCACGGCGATGTCGGGCAATTGGCCGGCGGCGGCACCCTGGAGGAGTTTCTGCTTGAGATCGGCGAACGGAATCGCCGTGCGCTCGATCTTGACGTTCGGGTGGGCCTCCATATAGCGCTGGTGCTGCGCCTCCATCGCGTCCTTGTTTGCGCCCTCGGCGTAGTAGTCCCACCAGGTCAGTGTCACGGGTACGTCTTGCCGGGCAAAACTCCGGCGCGGCCGGAGTCCGGGCAGCGTCGCGGCGGCGGCGCCGGCTGCGGCAGTCTTCAAAATGCCCCGACGAGTGATTCGCGTCTGCATCGCGTCGCTCCTTGCTCCGGTGCCCGATCGGCGGCGATGCCGAGCGGGCGCGACAAGTCCACCGCGCTCCGCGGTCATCGCGGGCGCGTCGCTAACGCATGGGGCTGGGTCGCGCGTATGGTCCCGAGCTGTCGCGCACCGCCAGCCTGGCGCGCAAGAGACACTGGGTTGGCTCCGTCTCACCTCCTTCCAGCCGGCGAATCAGCAACTCCGCCCCCATCCGTCCCATCTCGTCAGTCGGGAAATCGACCGTCGTCAGCGCGGGCGCGATCAGCGTCGCGATCCGCGGCGAGGTAATGCCGACAATCGAGACGTCGTTCGGAACGCGAAGTCCGGCTTCTCGGATGGCCCGCATGATGCCGCCGATCGCCTCGCAGTTGATTGCGACGATCGCCCCGAGCCGCGGGTGCTCCTCGAGGAGCAGACGGGTGGTTTCGTAGCCGCCGATCGGATCCTGGTCGCCGAAGCGTACGATCGGCTCGACGCCGCGTCTCGAGGATGCGCTGACGAACCCGTCCACGGAACGAACCGATGGCCCGTAGCCCGCTTCGTGCAGTGAGCGTTGCCGAGAGATCAGCGCAATCTCGCGATGTCCGAGGTCGGCCAGATGCTTCAAGGCAATACCGACCGCGTGGTCGAAGTCAAGATCGACGAAGCTCAATCCCTCGTTCTCGCGACAGTGGCCGATCATCGCGAAGGGGTAACCGTGCTTTCGCAGGAGAGGGACGCGCGGGTCGTCGAGTTTGACCTCTATCAGGATCAGTCCGTCGACGAAGCCCTGATGGATAAACCGCAGAATTTCCTCATCCTCGGAAGGCGAAGTCGACAGGAGCAGCGAATAGCCGCGACGAGCGGCCTCACCGGCCGCACTGATCACGAATTCGAGGGGCATCTCGGACAGGGCGTGCTCGTAGGTCGGGTAAAGGATCGCGATCGTGTGGCTGCGCTTACTTGCGAGTGCCCGTCCGGCTTGATTCGGTCGAAAGTCGAGCTCGTCGATCGCGTCGAGGACTCGCTGCCGGGTTGTAGGGGAAATCGGACGCTTACCGCTCAGCGCATAGGACACGGTGCTGATCGATACACCTGCCCGCCTCGCGATGTCGGCAATGGTCGCCATGAGGCCCCCAGGTAGCGACGGTCGGCGCGGGTGAAAACGATAACCTGGCTCGGCTGACGTGGTTGTCGAAGCGCTTCGATGGCCCGCAGTGTAGTGACGCCGGCACGACCTGTCAACGGGTTTCTCGTGCGACCTTCACGAATCGTGCGCCATCGTCGAAGGGAAGACGTGATCCGCTCGCATGCCAGACCCGACCCGGCGCCGATTGGCCGCGAGACCGTTATCCGGCGAACGATAGGGCTACGATGCGTAGACTCCTGCTTCGTCGGCGGTTGTCGTGGTCGTCAGCGTGTGGTTGAGTGAGGAGAATCGGTTCAACGCCGGCCCGGATAACACGGTGCGACCGGGTCACAAGCCCGACCACGACCATCTCCCGGCTCTATCCGCCGCCGGCCGTGATGTCACGAGAGCGGAACCGCTGGAAAGCGATGGCGACGAAGACCGCGCTGTAGAGACCGAGGACAAGGGCAGCGCGCCATTGCGGAGGAAGGTCGCCGTCGCCGCCGGAGAAGCGCTGGTCGAGACCCGCGCCGTTGGCGTTGAGGAGGGTCTGGACGTTCCGACTGATCAGCGCACCCGGTACGCGATCGAAGACGTCGCCGGCTGCCCCCAGGATCGTCAAGATGAGCCCCTCCAGGAAGAGCACGGAGAGCCCGACGCCGATGCCGGCGGCGACGGAGCGCGTCCAGGTTGTGATCATCAGGGCCAGCGCGGCATACGGCACCATGGCGTAGATGGTTCGACCGATTGCGGCGAGGGTCCGGACTACACCGTCGGGTCCGAGACCGCGGGGGAGGTCTTCGACCGCGGTAACGAATGCGCTGGCACCGAAGGCGACAACGGTGCCGGTCACTACGGTGACGACCACAAACAGGAGCGCCGTGACCGTCTTCGCGGCGAGCAGCGCCTCCCGGCTGCGGGCGCGGGGAAGGAGCGTTCGGATCGTCCCCCAGCCAAACTCGGCACCGATCAGGCTCGAAGTCAGGATGATCACGTCGACGGCCCCGACCTGAAAGACGAGGCTGAGACCGGTGTCGCGAACTGCGGCGAGCCGCAGATTCTCACGCAGGTCCTGGATGTCGGAGCTCGTCTCGGACCCGGTCTGCATCACGGTCCAGAAGAGCAGGTAGAGGACGCCGACGATCGCGAACAGGATCGCGAGCAGGACGCGAGGCATCCAGCGGCGGGCGAGCCGAAAGAGTTCGCTATGCAGCAGTGGCAACATCGGCGTCCCTTCGCTCGCCTGGCTGGTCGTCCTCGGTCAACTCGAGGAAGACGTCCTCCAGCGAGCTCTCGCGGGGCACGATCGCGCTCGCGTACAGCCCCGCCTCGGCCAGGGCGCGGTTGATCGTCGCCCCCTGCTCGCGCGGCGCGACGATACGAAGTCGGCCATCGACGACGGTGACCTGGCCGACAAATGGAAGCATCTGCACGACTGCAGCCGCCCGTTCAAGATCGCCAGCCGGAAGGAATACCTCCAGATAGGCGTCCCGCTGGACCAACTCGGCGACCGTACCCGTTTGGATCAGCCTACCTCGCCGGATGATGGCGACCCGGTGGCAAACCTGCTGCACCTCGTTGAGCAGGTGACTCGCGAGCAGAACCCCATGACCCTGCCGGGCCAGCATCGGGATCAACTCCCGGATCTCGCGCTGTCCCGCTGGATCGAGCCCGTTGGTCGGCTCGTCGAGGATCACCAACTCCGGATCGGTCAAGAGCGTAGATGCGATTCCGAGGCGCTGCTTCATCCCGAGCGAGTACGTCTTGTACTGACTACCAGCTCGCTCCGTGAGACCGACGAGCTCGAGCAACTCGTCAATCCGGCGCTCCGGGACACCGCCGGCCGCGATCGACAATGCCCGCAGGTTGTCTCGACCGGAGAGAAACGGATAGAAGGCCGGCGTCTCGATGATCGCGTCGATCGCGCGGGTCGCCGCCGTGCGCTGTGCGGCGAGATCACGCCCCCGGAACTCGATCCGTCCCGCAGTCGGCCGGATCAGCCCCAGGATCATGCCAACAGTCGTGCTCTTCCCGGACCCGTTGGGCCCGAGGAAGCCGAAGACCTCGCCGGAACGGACCTCGAGGTCGAGTCCATCCACCGCGACGATCGCCCCGAACCGCTTGGTCAGCCCGATTGTACGGAGGAGGATGGGGGCGGGTCCGCCTTGGGCTTGCTGAGCCATTGGTGGGTGGCGGCCGTCGGTCATCGTCGTTTGTCCTCAGGCGGCGGATTCGGTACCCAAACGCGCGTCACCATTCTGTGCCGTTCCGTTCGACCGCGCAATGAACGTGCCATCTTCCGTCCTTAAGCTCGCGCGCGTGCTTGCCCCGCGCGAGGCGAGCGTGTAGTTTTGCGCTGATCGGCTGATCGGATCGGCGTCATCCACGTTGCACGAACGCGGTCGCCGCCCTCCTATCGCATCCACCCCGCGCACACGAGGAGGAGACAGCCATGCGGACCGCCCCGGTGGTGAAACCGACGACTCGCATCCCCGTCCGCTCAATCCTGCTCGCCCTGGTTGTCGTCGTGCTCGCGATGGCGGGGCTCGCCCTGTTGGCAGAGGCGATGTCGAACGGAGGCGGCACCGTCTACCTCGCCAACATCAGCTCCGGATCGAAGGGTAACGTCGCCCAGCCCAACATCGAGGTCGTCGGTTACGGCGTGGCGTCCGCCCCGGCTGAGCGCGCGGTCGTGCAGGTTCTGGTCGTCCGCGACGTGGCGTTCGGCGACGAACCACAGCCGACGCCCAACAGCAGTGGAGCGACGACGCCCGAACCGGGGCAGGGCCGCGGCTCATTGACACCGGTGATCGACGCGCTGATGGCCGTCGGCGTCGATGAGGAGGACGTCTTCGTCCTGACCAGTCCGTCGCTGATCAGCGTCTGCAACAACTACAACCGCTGCTCGTCCTCGCGGGTTGACGTCACCGTCGAGCAACCAACACTGGACCAACTGAACGCCATCGTCAATGCAATCGGGGCGGAAGCTGCGCAATCCGGGATGACCGTTCAAGACGTCGGGGTCGGCTACTCCGTCGCTGACTGCAACCCGCTGACCCGAAAGGCGCGCGAGTTGGCGACCGCGGACGCGCAGAAGCGGGCGAGCGAGCAGGCCGAAGTCCTCGGCGTCTCTCTCGGCAAGTTGCTCGTCTCCAGCGAACTTGCCCCGACCTCGCCACGCGACGCCACCGGCTGCACGATACTGCAAACCAGTTTCGGCGACTCCTGGTGGACGGCCGGCTCTTCCGGCCTCACTGTCCCCGCCTTCAATCCTTCCGCCCCGCCGGAAGCAGCCGTCACGGTCCAGGTCGCACTCGCATACGCGATCGCGGACGGATCCGAGAAGACAGGCTGACGGACGACACGACGCCAGGTCGGGGAGGCGGAGATTCCAATGGTCACCACAACCCGCCGTAAGACCATCGAAGATCTACACGCGATGCCCGACGACGGACGGCGTTATGAGTTGATCGACGGGGAGATTGTCTTGAGCGCAGCGCCGAGCGAACCGCACTTCTGGGTCTCTCGACGTCTGATTCGCCTATTGACTCCCTTCGACGAAGTTCATCATCTCGGCTGGCTCTATTGGGCGCCGATTGAGCTTTTCTTGCCACACGGCGATGTCGTCCAGTCCGATCTCTTCTTCTTCCGCCGCGAGAGGCCGCCGCTACGACCGGGCACCCATTTGGAAGGAGTACCAGAGCTCATAGCGGAGGTCTCGTCGTCGTCAACCCGGAGTGTGGATCTCGGCAACAAGTTCCGCGCATACCAGCGTGCGGAAGTGCCGGAATACTGGACGGCCGATCCCGAAAGGAGAGAGGTTCGTGCCTACGTGCTACGAGGCGGGAAGTACGAACGGTTAATGCAGGATGGTGTGATCCTCCGCTCCGAGGTTCTGTCTACATTCGAGGTCGATGTCGAGGCGTTGTTTGCCGATCTCCCCTGAGATTGCACATCGGTAGTCCTTTCTCGTAGGTTGCGCTGGCGACCCAGAAACCGCGGAGACTTCAAGGGTTGCGAAAAACGCTTGACAAACGTCATGCATAACCGGTAAGGTCTAGGCAGTTGTGACAGTCGTCACAATCTGTGACGTGCGTTACGAACAATCGTAGGGATCGAGACAACGACGATGACCCCGCTCCCGAGAAGACTGCTCCGTACACGTACCGGCCGAACGGGTCGCACCCGTTCGGCATAAGCGGCTTCATCCCCTTCACCGGGGTGCGTGTGTTTGGCGGTCATCTAAGCTCGGGAGGTTCCCCGTGGGAACATCGGATTCCTTTTCCACCAAAGAGCAACTCGGCAAGGTCGTCCTCGCCTATTCGGGCGGGTTGGACACCTCCTGCATCATTCCCTGGCTCAAAGAGAACTACGATTGCGAGGTCGTCGCCGTCGCTGCCGACGTCGGTCAGCCCGACGACCTGAGCGGGGTCGAAGAGAAGGCGATCGCCAGCGGCGCCAGCAAGGCGTACGTCTTGGACCTCCGCGAGGAGTTCCTCAAGGAGTACGCCTTTCCAACGCTGCGGGCCGGCGCGGTTTACGAACGCAAGTACCTGCTCGGAACGTCTTTCGCGCGACCGGTCATCGCCAAGCATCAGGTCGAGGTCGCGCTGCTGGAGAATGCCGACGCTGTTGCCCACGGCTGCACCGGCAAGGGGAACGACCAGGTTCGGTTCGAGCTCGCCTACCAGGCGCTGGGGCCGCACCTGAAGATCGTCGCCCCGTGGCGCCACTGGCACATTCGCTCCCGCGAGGACGCGATCGAGTACGCCCAAGCGCACGGCATCCCGGTCACTGCGACGAAGACCAAGATCTACTCACTCGACGGCAACCTCTGGCATCTCTCCCACGAGGGCGGGGCGCTCGAGGATCCGTGGAACGAGCCGCCCGCCGACGCCTACGACCTGACCGTCGCGCCGGAGGAGGCGCCGGACACGCCGGAGTACGTCGAGGTCTCCTTCGAGGAAGGCTGGCCTATCGCGGTGAACGGGCAGGCCCTCAGTGCTGTCGAACTCGTCACCGCCTTGAACGAAATCGGCGGGCGCAACGGCGTCGGACGGATAGATCTGCTCGAGAACCGCCTTGTCGGGATGAAGAGCCGCGGTGTCTACGAGACGCCGGGTGGCACCATCCTCTCGACGGCGCACAAAGAACTTGAACATTTGACCCTTGACAAACTCACGATGCGGCAGAAAGATACGCTTGCACTGACGTACGCCGACCTCGTCTACAACGGGCTCTGGTTCTCGCCGTTGCGGCAGGCACTGGACGCCTTCGTAGAAGAGACCCAGAAGGTCGTCACCGGCGACGTCAGGCTGAAGCTGTTCAAGGGAACCTGTTCGGCAGTCGGCCGGCGATCGCCGTACGGTTTGTACCGCGAGGATCTGGCGACGTTCGGCGCCGACGACGTTTATCGGCAAGCAGACGCCGAAGGGTTCATTCGACTCTTCGGGTTGGGCACGAAAGTTGCAGCGATGCGGGATCGGCTCGCCGCCGAGGCCGGGGGAGTGGAGGTCGCGCGATGAGGCACAGCAACGAGATGGAGGGCCCCTCCCGCTCTCCGCTCCGGCGACCGGCGCGTCTCTCCAGGACGCGTTGACGGTCGCCGCAAAGCCGACGCAAAAAACCGGACAGCCGAATCGTTATCGTTTTCGCTTGTAACTCCATGTAGGGTGACCTCATCGTCGCCCGCGCCCGCATTGACGGGGAAGAGTACGCGGCGGACCCGCCGAAGCGACCCGGGGAGGGTGAAAGCCCGGGATTGGCGAACCGTCGCGGAACGCACCCCAGAGCGGCCGACCGAAGAAAGACCCGCGTTACGAGGCGGACAGGCGGACAGGCGGACAGACGGAAGCATTTCCTCAGTCTTCAGTCCTCAAACCTCAATCCTCGAATCGGGTCAAGTAGGATCGGGTGGGTGGCACCCACGCAGGCAACAGCCGAGAGATGCCGGGGAGCTGGTCACGCTTCCGGGCAAGAAGGGTGGTACCGCGGGAGCTGACGCCTCTCGCCCCTTCGGTCCGCGATTCGTCGCGGACGCGCTGCGTCTCGTCCTGGACGAGAGCCGAAGGGAGACCACCGTGCATGACCTGTCCGCCGTACCCAATCGGGCCGAAGATCGCGTTCTTCAGGAGACCCCGCAGTTGCGGCCGGTCCCCAGCGTTGCCGACGACTTCGACGGGTCGCAGCATCTGAGGACGCTTTCGCTCGGCGGCGCTTTGGCGCCAAAGCTGTCCACCTTCACCCTGGGTGCCCGGCTGCGCGGCCGGAGTCTGGTCGACGACATCGACCTGACCCCGGACGAGATCGTCGAGGTGCTGGAGACGGCCGCCCGCCTGAAGCGGATGCACAAGAAGGGCGAGCCGCACGGCTATCTGCCCGGCAAGACCCTTGGCATGATCTTCCAGCACCCGAGCACGCGCACCCGCGTCTCGTTTGAGGCGGGTATGGCCCAGCTCGGCGGCAACGCGATCTTCCTCGGCGTCAACGACCTTCAACTGAAACGCGGCGAAACGATCGAGGACACCGCGACCGTCCTCGGCCGCTACGTCGATTGCATCGTCGCCCGCGTCGCCAAGCACCAGGACGTGGTCGAGTTGGCCGAGCACGCGGGCGTCCCCGTCATCAACGGCCTCTCCGATCGTTGCCACCCCACGCAGGCGCTGGCCGACATGCTCACCCTCAAGGAGCGCTTCGGCGATCTGAAGGGCGTCAAACTCGCCTACCTCGGCGACGGCAACAACGTCGCCGCTTCGCTCCTCGTCTGCGGCGCCGCGGCCGGCGTCAGCGTCACGATTGCCTGCCCAACCCAATTCCAGCCGCCAGCCGACATCGTGACCCAGGCGACCTGGCTCGCTGCCGCCAGTGGCGCCAAGGTGACGATCACCTCCGACCCGTGGGCGGCCGTTAAAGGCGCCGACGCGGTCTACACGGACGTCCACGTGAGCATGGGGCAGCTCGATGGCGCGGCGCGAGCGGTCGCTCTCGCGCCGTACAAGGTGACGCAAGAGATCATGGCGGTGGCCGACAAGAACGCGATCTTCATGCACTGCCTGCCGATGCACCGGGACGAGGAGGCCGCCGCGGCGGTCGCCGACGGTCCGCAGTCGGTCATCTTCGACCAGGCGGAAAACCGGCTGCATCTGCACAAGGCATTGCTGTTGCACATGCTGTGCTGAGAACAGGGTTCAAGCGTTGTTCGTTTGACCGACGGGACGTGCGGGCCCGTCCGATTGGATCGAAAGGGAGCAAGAAATGACGGTGACGTGTCCCGAGTGCGGGGGAGAGTTCGAAGCAGGAGCGGTCGAGGTCGGCGAGATCATCGTCTGCCCGGAATGCAGTGTCGAGTTGGAAGTCCTCAGCGTCAATCCGATTGCGGTCGGACTGGCACCTGAAGAGGGCGAGGACTGGGGCGAGTAGCTGTCAGCTATCAGCCGTCAGCCGTCCGCCTTTCGCTCATTCGAGCGCCAAAGGGAGACAAGGCAAACGGCAGGTAGAACTGATAGCTGACGGCTGATAGCTGAAGGCTGAGGGCTAACGAGATGGCATCGATGGTTGGCGTGTTGTGTGCGCGGGTGCGGGTGGAAGAGAAGCAGATGCTCCAGGCGCTGGCGGAAGCCGGTGTCCCGACGCGGTTGCTGCCCCCCGCGGATGCACCGTTGCCCATCGGACCGGTCCCGACCAAGCCGTCTGCCGCCGCGCTCGCGGTGGTGGACGGCGAAAGCACGGCGGCGGTGGTCATCGACCGGTGCCAGAATCGCACCGTTGCCTCCTCGGTTTTGCCTGTTCGGCGTGCGCTTGGGGTGACGGTGCTCGATGCGGGTATCGCCGCAACCGGCACCCGGGCCGAAGTCGCCGCGGCGCTCGTGGCAGCGGGCATTCCACGCCCCGCGACGTTCCTCGTGACGTCCGAGGCCGCGGGGCTTGCTGCCCTCGAGGCCGTCGGCTATCCAGCGACGTATCTGCCGCTGACACCTGGTTCCTCGGAGATCGCCTTGCTCGATCGCGACACGGCTGAGGCCGTTTTCGAGCATCGCGGCACCCTCGGCGGATCGAGCGCGGCCATCGGTATTCTCCAAGCGGGCTCGACGTTCGACCGGGGCCGTGTCTCGGTCATCGTCGTGGACGGGCACGGGGTGGCGATTCACGACCCTGCCGGTCAGGCACGCTACACGGCGCGGTTCGTCGGTGTCGCCGAAGCCGCCGCGAAGGCTCTCGGGGCGTCGATCGTCGGGATCGAGTTGCTGGCAACGCCTGCCGGCCCGATCGTCTGGGACGTCAACCCGGTGCCCGAGTTTCGAGACGCCGCACCCCTGGCGGAGAACTCTGTTGCCGAGGCGATCGCCGGTCTCGCGGCCAGTCATGTCCTGACCGGTGCCGCGATCGTCACCCAATTGTCGCTCGACCATGAGGTCGATCTCGGCGCGAGTCTGGCACGGGAGGTGGCGAATGGTGTCGCTCTCTCTGCCTGATCTATCGACGACGCTGACCACCACCGACCAGGACCAAGCGAACGTCGAACTCCTTTACGGTCTCGTCGCAATCCAAAGCCTGAGCGGCGGCGAAGCCGAGGCCGTCGAGTATCTCTGCGGGGAGATGCGATCGCGCGGTTTCGAGGCCGCACCCGACGAGGCGGGCAGCGCCGTCGGGGTGATCGGAAATGGCCGGCGTCGGATCGTACTCCTCGGGCACATCGACACCGTCCCCGGCGAGATCCCGGTACGGATCGACGACGGCGTCTTGCACGGGCGCGGTGCCGTCGATGCCAAGGGGCCGCTGGCGACGTTTATTGTCGCGGCCGCCGCCGCCGCAGAGCGAGCGGACGCGAAGATCACGGTCGTCGGGGCGGTCGGCGAAGAGTCGATCGGGTCGCCCGGAGCGAACGCCGTCGCGAAGGGGCCGGCGCCCGACTACTGCATCATCGGCGAACCGAGCGGCTGGGACGCCGTCTGTCTCGGCTACCGGGGTACCCTGTCGTTTACCTACCTCCTGCGGCAGGCGGGACGCCACACCGCCGGTCCCGGCGAGTCGGTGGCCGAGCAGGCGGTCGGTTTCTGGAACGCACTGAGCGCTGAGGTTGCGGCGCGCAACGGTGAGGCGACCGGCTTCAACTCGCTCGGTCAATCGCTGCGCGGGATGTGGACCGAGAGCGACGGGCTTTACGACGAGGCGCGATTGTCGATCGGTGTTCGGCTCCCTCCGGGGATCGATGTCGACGACTTCGAGTCGCGGCTCCGTGACCTGGCAGGTGCAGCCCAGTTGATCGTACACGGGCGGCAGGAGGGATACGCGACCGACAAACGGTCGCCAATTACTCCGCCGTTCCTGCGCGCGATCCGTGCCGTCGGCGGCACGCCGAGGTTCACCCGGAAGCTTGGCACGTCGGACATGACCGTGGTTGGCCCCGTTTGGGGATGCCCAATTGTGGCCTATGGTCCCGGCGACGCCTCGCTCGACCACACGCCCGAGGAACGGATCGTCCTCGACGACTACCTGCGCGCGATTCGCGTCCTGACCGAAGTGCTGGTGTCGCTGTGAGCGAGTCATTCGCCGGTCGCCAGGTGTCATTGAACGGCCACCACCAGCCGTTGCGTTTGGGCGTGCTCGTCTCGTACCTGCGGCCGGAAGAGAAGCTGATTCTCCAGGCCGCGCGCGACCGTGGCCTCGACGTGAAGCCCGTCTTCGACCGGGATCTGGTCCTCGACTTCGCGCGTCCGGACGCCGCCGAGGCCGGACTTCATTTCGACGTAGTGCTCGACCGCTGTGTCGTGCACTCACGGGCAGCGTACGCCCTGCGGGTCATGGAGCGATGGGGTATCCCGACGCTCAATCGCTCGGCGGCAACGACCGTCTGCGATGACAAGGCGCTTTGCAGTCTCGCCCTGGAGGCGGCCGGCGTGCCGACCCCGCGCACACTGCTCGCCTTCTCGGTCGACTCCGCGATTGAAGCCTGCGAGCAGGTCGGTTATCCGGCCGTCTTGAAACCGGTCACCGGCTCCTGGGGCAGACTTCTGGCCAAGGTCAATGGCCCGGAGCAGGCGCGGGCAATTCTCGACCAGAAGACCGAGCTCGGCTCGTACGAGCATTCGATCTTCTACGTGCAGCAGTTTGTCGAAAAACCGGGCCGGGACATCCGAGTCTACGTCGTCGGCGAGCGCGTGCTGGCGGCGTCGTATCGGACCTCGGAGCACTGGATCACCAATGCGGCGCGAGGTGCGGTGTCGAGTGCCTGCCCGATCACACCTGAGATCGAAGAACTCGCTTGGCGCGCCTGTATCTCAGTCGGTGCGCGTCTCGCCGGAGTCGATCTGATCGAGACGCCGGACGGATTGAAAGTCGTCGAGGTAAACACGGGCGGCGAGTTCAAGGGCCTGATGTCGACGACGGATGTTGACATCGCCGGCGAGATCGTCGAGGAGGCGGTGCGCATTTCGGCGCAGCGGCGGCATGTGCAACAGGCCGTCCCGGTCGCCGCCGGCCGCGTTGATTGACAAGCGGGCGGGATTTCCATAATCTGACCAGCGATAGGCTATGACGGGGACAGGATCGGTCCGGAAGGGCGCCCCAGCGAGCGGGCGGCCGGTGCAAAGCCCGCGGAACGCCGCCGGACCGAAGAAGACCCCCGAGCCGCCGGAAGAAAGGACGAGGCAGGCAGACCGCGGAATGCAGAACGCAGTAGTGACGACTGATTCTGCCCTCTGCCCTCTGCACACTGCCCGCTCCAAGTAGAACCGGCCGGGTGCTCCCGTTAGCGAGCAAGGGTGTGTTGGCACCCGGTGAGGCTGTCACCCGCAAGGGTGGCGGCGAACAAAGGTGGTACCACGGAGCGAAGCCCTCCGTCCTTTGGACGGGGGCTTTCTGCGTTAACGAAGGCGACGGTCGACAGATTACGGTAATTCGTTCTCCTGTCGTCTGTCGCCTAGCCTCATCGAAGGGATGCAACGTGGTAGCACCATTGACCGTCGGCATTCTGATGTCGCGGGTGCGGGTTGAAGAGAAGCTGTTGCTCAGCGAGTTGGAACGGCGCGGCGTCGAAGTCGTTCGGTTCGACGACCGGGAACTGACGCTCGATATCCAACAACAGTCGATTCATTGCGACGTCGTACTGGAGCGTTGCATCAACCACCTCCGTGCGCTGTACGCGTTGCGCGTGCTGAACGACTGGGGCGTCGCCACCGTCAACACCTACGACGTAGCCAATACCTGCGGCGACAAACTCCTGACGACCGCGGCGTTGGTTCGGGACGGTGTGCCCTCGCCACGGACGATCCTGGCGTTCACCC
>JAXDKI010000012.1:0-5952 GCA_034667245.1 Thermomicrobiales bacterium
TCGACGACGTCATCGTGGGCGGGCCCCTGCCATACAAGGACGGCAAGATCGGCGTCCCGGACGCGCCAGGGCTGGGCGTCACACTCGACCGGGAAAAAGTCCGGCGGTACGGCGAGCTCTACAAAGAGCTCGGCGGCTACACCTACGACCGTGACCCCGGCCGCCCCGACTGGTACGCCCTGGTCCCGAACGAACGCTGGGCCGATCCGACCATCGGTCTCTCGCCGAAGCTGCGGTGACGCGGATTTGTGGCCCGGTTGGCTCAACGAATCGGAGAGAGATTCTTCGACAAGTCCTTCGCAAGCTCAGGAGGAATGACGATGGTTGTTGGCGGCGTCGCCCCACTTTTGTCATTCCGAGCGAAGCCGAGGAATCTCTTTCCGACCAGAGGCAACGCACGGCATGAAGAACGAAAGGGCCGACGGTATGCATCCGATCCTTCCGCTCGACCGCGCGTCCGTGTTCGTCGACGCCACGCTTGGTCCAGTCCGTCTCAAACATCCGGAGGGACTCGCCATCGCCGGAGACGGCGCGATCTGGTGCGGCGGCGACGGCGGCGAGATTTACCGGATCGAGCCGGACGGATCGGGCATCGAGATCGTCGCCAACAGCGGTGGATTTGCGCTCGGCATGGCGTTCGACCGGCAAGGGCGCCTCTACACCTGCGATCTCGGACACAAAGCGGTCTTCCGCCTCGATCCGGCCAGCCGAAAGCTGGATCGGTTCGCAACGGGCGATGGGAATACCTCGATAAAGGTGCCGAATTATCCCCTCGTCGATGCGAACCGGAATTGCCTCTATGTCTCGGACAGCCACGCTTTCGGCGAGCCCGGGCCCGGCGTCTGGCGCTTCGATCTGGAGACGGGCGCGGGCGGTCTCTGGTACGCCGGTACGCTGGACTTTGCCAACGGCATGGCGCTGTCACCAGACCGGAACACGCTCTACATCGTCGAAACCTTCGGACGCCGTGTCTCGCGGATTCCAATCCACCCGGATGGGTCCGCCGGGGACGCTGAGGTGTTCGTGGAGGGCATCGAGCGGTTGCCGGACGGTCTCGCCTTCGATGTCGAGGGCAACCTGTACATCTCCTGCTACGAACCCTCTCGCCTCTTCCGTGCCACGCCCGATGGCCGATTGGAGCTGCTGATCGACGATCCGGACGCACACACCTTCTGCCACCCGACGAACTGCGCCTTCCGCGGCTCGGATCTGTTTACTGCCAACCTTGGACGGTGGCACATCACGAGGATCGAGGTCGGAATCCAGGGTCTGCCGCTGCTTTAGGCGCTACCAGGGAAAGCTATCCGCCGATGCTCCGTCGCCTCTCGTCGCACGCCCACTGGAACCCCAACGACACCCGTCTGGAACCGGTCATGGATCCTTCGAGCAGGCAGAAGTGGCTGGCCGCCCGCCCGAAGGCGGCGCGCGACGAATTCGTGCGCCGCGTCAAAAAGGACGGGATCGGGGTCCATGCCCGCCCGTTCAGCACGCACACAGAGGTCTATTCGATCGACGAATTGGTCTGGGCGTTCAAGTTCGTCCATCAGCTGCGCGTGCAGCACGGGCTCGACATCGTCTCCGCCATGACCGTCTGCCGCCACATCTTCGCCCCCCTGTCCCTTAGCGCCTTCGCGAAAGTATTTATCCACCAGTTCACCTGGATCTGGAACGAACTCCTCATCGGCCTGACGTTGACTCGCAGTGAAAACGTCCGGCCGATCATCACTCCGGTCGCCGCTCCCCAGGCCAGTTCTCCCGCACCTGTCCGCCGTTTGCGCTGGCAGGAGCCTTGCTCGTCTCTTTACCGACGAGCATGCTGTTTTTCGCCGTGCAGCGCGTCTTCGTGCGAGGGACGAGGGCAACGGCATAGGGGGCGAACAGCTCTTACCGGAAGCGGAGTCGCCTCCAGCGGAGTAACCTTTCCTCTACCCGCTGATTAAGCGGTCAGTGAACCAAGGGGGATCCTCATGCCGTTGCGAATTGTCCAGGTCGGCCTCGGTGGTTGGGGTCGAGACTGGGCCAAAAACGTCCTGCCTAAGGTCGAAGAGGTTCATCCGGTCGCCTGGGTCGATGCGGACCCCGCCACGGTGACGGCCGCTCGACAGACGTTCGGTATCCCGAAGGAGTGCTGCTTCACCTCGCTTGAAGCAGCGTTGGCGGCCGTTGCGGCGGACGCGGTGCTGGTGACTACACCGGTTGGCGCCCACATTCCCGTCGCGCTGGAGGCGATTGAGGCCGGCAAGCACGTGCTCGTCGAGAAGCCGTTCGCGCCGAACCTTGCCGAGGCGCGGCGCGCGGTCGAGGCCGCGGCGGCGCGCGGACCCGTGCTGATGGTCAGCCAGAACTATCGCTTCTTCCCGGCGCCGCGTGCCGTCGCCGAGCTGATTGCGGGCGGGACACTCGGTTCGGTCGGTGGGGTCTATGTCGACTTCCGCCGCAACGTGACGCACGCGACCGGACGCGAGCGTCATTTCGCGCTCGCGGATCCATTGCTCGTCGACATGGCGATCCACCACTTCGACCTGATGCGGATGATCCTAAAGCAGGAGCCGCGGCGCGTCTCGTGCCACTCCTGGAACCCGCCCTGGAGTCCGTTCACGGGCGGCGATGCAGCTGCGACGGCGACCGTTGCGTTCGACGGCGGTGCCGTCGCCTCCTGGCGGGGAAACTGGGTCAGCCCCGGCGATCAGACCTACTGGGCGGGGGAATGGCGCGTGGAGTGCGCCGGGGGCGAGATTCGCTGGACCAGCCGCGAGGAATTGGGCGGGACGAGCGGCGACCGCGTCACGGTGCATCCCGCAGATGGGCCAGCGAAGGAATTGAAACTGCCGACCGTTCGTCCGCACGGTCGAGCTGGAGCGCTTGCCGCCTTCGCCGCTGCGGTTCAGGCCGGCACGGAACCGGAGACATCGGGCCGGGACAACCTCAGGACGCTGGGACTCGTGGAGGCGGCCTTATCGTCGGCCGCGACCGGACAGGCGGTGTCCGTATCGCCCCAGGCAGAGACGCGCCGGGGGTAGGGCGCGCAGTAGGGCAGCCATCGCGATCACACGGCAGGGCAGACACGGCGGTCTGCCCTCGCGCCGTGTCTGCCCTCGATCGGTGGGGCTCGGGCTTAGAAGCGCACGCGCACCGACTGCACCGCCAGTGCAGTTACCGGTACGCTCACCACGCCGTCGCCGACCGGCAGCGCGGCCGCGTCGATCTCCAGCGGCGAGGTCAACACGGCCAACTTGGGCGGCCCGGCCAAGAAGCGCAGGGGTACAGTCTGTCCCGCCTCCGCCAGGTTTTGCACCCGGATGATTGCGCCGTCGCCGTTCTCCGCCGGCTTGGCCGTCACCAGCACCGGCGCCTCAGCCGGGACGTCGAGGAAGCGCCCCGTCTCCGGCCCGGTTCGCAGGTAGTCACGCAGCACGATCGGGGGCGTCGCGCTCTCGGCGCCGAAGCGCGCCGCGGCAACGTCGTCTACCGCGCCGCCGTGGGTGGTGAGGCGATAACGGAGCGGAATCTCTCCCCCCTGTGACGCCTTGAAGTTGACCATCCAGTGGTTGTGGAGCGCCCACGACATGAGCGTGGGACCTTCCGGTTCCAGCTGCCGCGCCCACTTGCCGGTCGTGATCCCACCCAGGTGCATCAGGGGTGCGTCCAGGGGCGTCACCGTCACCCCGCGCTCGCCGTCGCTGACGTCGACCCAGCGGCCGATCGGGTACCAGTCGCGGACGGTGCCGTTGAGCTGGTCGTCATCGGGGGTGAAGGGGATGCCGTTGACGTCGGCCCGGAACGACGGCGCTCCGAGGTTGAACGGGAAGGCGATGAAGACCGCCTCGATCCCCGTCTCGTGCTCCTTATCGAGCACCCAGTTCACCTCCAGCGCCTTCTGCCCCGTTTCGAACGCGAATTCGCAGCGACCACTGCGAAGCCCCGGTCCCGTCACCTTGACCGCGATCGACGCCCGTCCGTGCGCGATCTGGGGCTCCTCGACCGTCACCCCGGAGACAGACCACCGCTGCCACGGCGTGTCGGTTCGACCATATCCGAAGTCCTCGGCCGAGAAGTCGCCCCAGAAGAGGGCCTGTCGCCCTTCCGGCGACTCGACCCGCTCGTAGACGTATTGACCGATACCCCAGTCCTGGTAGCTTCCCGCGAAGTCGTGGCCGAGTTCCTTGTCGAAGAACTCGGCGAGGGCACCCGTCGTCGGATCGACCCGAATCCGATAGTGCGCGTTCTCGATCGCGTTCGCCTCGGCTGTAAGGTCTTCACCGGCCGGCTGGGCGTCCAACGGGAGGAAGGCGTAGCCGAAGCCAGGGACCTCACCGGTCACGCGGCGAAAGGGCGTCTCCGGCCGCACGCCGCCCCATGGCACGTTGCGCGGGAAGAGTGACTCCAGGACTCCGACCGGTGCCGCCCAGCCGTGCTGCTCCGGCTCCTCGACGACGACGGTTCGCGGCCACGGCAGCGTGTTGATGACCAGCACCGAGTCGGCTCCGGGATCGGGGTAGGCCTCGCGCGGGTCGAGGTCGCCGAGGTTGAACATCCCCTCGATCCCCGGTTCCGCCACCGTCTCGGCCAGCGTCCGCGACGCCCTGGCGAGCATGTCGAGTGCCTCCGCCGAGGCGGTGTAGGCGTAGTTGCTCTTCCGGTTCCACTGGCCGCGCGTCCAGAGGGACTTCGGCGCCTCGATGCTGGCGAAGGCCCCCCAGGTGTGCTCGTCAAAGAGCGTTGCCTGCTCGTAGGCATGCGCCATCCGCTCCGCCGGCCAGAGCTCCTTTCCCTGGGCCATCAGCCAAGAGGCGACGGTCTCGGCCATCAGCAAGTACTCGTGGGTCGCGCGGCTGACACCGGTCTCGAACGCGCTCGACGCGACGCCATCCGACCACCAGTCGAGCCAGTCGCCGCGGAGCGTCGGCAGGTCCGCACCGTGCCGGATCCGCAGCATCCGGTTGAACGCCGCTGGTGTCGTAAAGACGATCCGTGGCGTCCGCCCCTGCGCGTTCCAATCGCGGACGAAGTCGGGCATCCGCGGATCGGGAGGCCCGTTGTCCACCCGCATCGGGTGGGTCGATTGCGCGTACATGAAGTCGTACGGGTAGTCCGGGTCGGCCTCCAAGCGGGCGACGATCGGCGGTAGCGACTGGTCGACGAAACGCCAGTCGCCGAGCTTGGCGATGCTGCGGCCCCACAGGTAGTGGAAACCGTTCCAAGCCAACACCTTGTTGCCGGCCGGCCCTTCCCACCAGAACGCCGACGGGATCGGTTTCGGCGTGTAGCCGCGGAGCGGGTTGACGGCCATCGTCATCAACTCGATACCGGCCTGCGGTAGGAGATCGGCGTAGAGCCAGCTGATGCCATTGACGTCGCACTGCATCGCCGACGAGATCGTGAGCTCAAAGGCGTCGCGCAACCGCCGCGCCGGGTAGAGACTGCGGATCATCTGCTCGACGTTCTGCATCGGGGTGTGGTTGTACTGCATCCCGGCGACGTCGATGTAGCCGCGGCCGTGCCACTGCTTGAACCGCTCGATCTGGGCCGAGGATGCCTTCGCGAAGTACTTCTCGGTCATCCCGGTGACTTCGCAGACCCAGCGGTACCGCGCCTCCTCCGGATAATCCTGGGTCGCCTCGATCAGGTCGAGCGCCTGGTCGATGAACTCCGCGTGCTGCCGGAAGCAGAGGTCCTGGTAGTCGGTGAACCCGATGTCGGTGTGACTGTGGTTGACGACATAAAGCGTCTTGATCCGCTGCATCCCGCCTCCCTCGGTCGCTCGTCCTGTAGGCGGGCGCACGATATGCGGAGACAACTAGCTTGTCAATGATGAACATCGCTGAGTAACTCGGTTTCACATCCGAGGGAAAAGAGATCGAGGTTCGGTCCAACCGAGCCATACAGACGAGCGCGTTGGAACGGACACGGGGCGCGCCATCGACCGATCAGGCGCTCCGAGTCCTCCGACTC
>JAXDKI010000013.1:0-4723 GCA_034667245.1 Thermomicrobiales bacterium
TGGGTCTCGGTCGAGGACTTCACGACGGAGCGCCCGCTGGCGGAGCGGGTGCGGGAGAATCTGCGCTACCTGCGGGGATCCGTCACCGCCTGATCGCCGAACACGACGTGCCGTCCAGACGTGGACCGTGCTTGCCATGCGCATCGTAGAGGGGTCTCGGAGCTCCGTGGCACCGTGCGACGGTCGGGCCGGCGCGGTTCTGATCTGACGTAGGCAGCATTGCGTATCCGATTCCTCAACTCGTGCGTTGATGTCCGTAAAACCCACGATGCGCGATGGCCGCGGTGAGCGCAGGATGGGTAAGGACGGAGCAGTGGTGCCCCGTCCAAGGGTGAAAGACGACGAGGAGTCTCCCGATGGCGCCGCAGACATTCCTGGCTCCCGGCCAGCGCTACGTGGATATCGCCGCCGATCCCTGGCGCGTCGATCAGCAGTTGACGATCCTGCAGATTGCGGAACTGCCCGGCGACAGCGTGGTGACTTACCGCAGCTTCAACGGCGACGAGGAATCGACCTCGGCGAGCCGCTTCGAAGCCGCGATCTCCGGCGGCCTGATCGTGCCGGTGATCGGTACCGGTCGCGTCGCGGCGTGCTGACGGAGTGGCGGGTGGCGAGTGGCACGTCGGAAATCACGCGGTATCGCGAGAACCGTGGCGCCAGCGGCCTTCCGTCTTGCCACGTGCCACCTGGCCCTTGTCACTCTCGTTCCTGGTCGCCGATCGCGTAGATGTAGCCCTCGGCGGCTTCGTGGTATGAGCGGCCGGTGCCGAGGAAGACCATTCCGTCGGCGACGACGGGCGATGATCCTGCCGCGGCGTCGGTCTCGAAGATCCAGTCGATCGCTCGGGTCGTGGCATCAACAGCGAGCATGGTTCCGGTTTCGGTCGCCAGGTAGATGACGCCGTCGCTCACGATCGGCGACGTGCCGAGTGCCGAACCGTAGCGGATTCGCCAGCGAAGATCGCCGGTCGCCGCTCCGATCGCGACGAGATACCCGGCCCGGTCGGAGAGATAGACGAGACGACCGCTGATCGCGGGCGACGACCCGAACCCGAAGCCCTCGGCGGGGCGGTACTGCCAACGCTCGGCACCATTCTCGGCGGCGAGGGCATGCAGAGCCCCGTCGTGGCTGGCGACGTAGACGGTGCCGCCCGCGACAGCCGGCGTGTTGTAGACCGCGCCGGACGTCTGGAATCGCCATCGCTCGCGACCTGTCGCCGCATCCACGGCGGCGACGAGTCCGTTGCCGCGCTCGCCGTCGACGAAGACGCCGACGTAGACGGTTCCGTCAACGACTGCCGGCGACGACGACCAGATCATCCCCGCGGTGGCATGGCGCCAGATCAAGCGCCCAGTCGTCGCATCGACGGCATAGAGTCCGCCGTCGAAGCTGCCGAAGAATAGGGAGCCCCCGACGACGATCGGCGACGACCAGATCGGTGCCTGGGCGGCGAACCGCCAGCGTTCTACGCCGGTTGCCGCCTCGACTGCGTAGAGAACGCCGTCGTTACCCCCCGCGTAGATGATTCCGTGGACGATGGCCGGTGAGGAATAGAAGCCGGCTCCGGCCAGAAAGCGCCAGCGTTCGTCGCCCGTGTGGGCGTCGAGCGCGTACAGGTGGTGATCCCAGCTCCCGGTATAAAGAACCCCATCGGCGACGGCGGCCGAGACGACGACCGCGGCCCCCGTTTCGAAGCGCCACTTCAGCACCGGCGGGCCGACCGGACCAGGGCCGACCAGTTCGCCGGTTCGCCCCGGATTGCCCCGAAACATGGCCTCGATGGCAATGGTGGCGGTGGTGTCGTCGAGTGCGGCACCGGCCGTAGTCGGAGCAAGGCCGAAGGCCATGGCGGCGATGAGCAGGAGCAGAGAGGGGTGTCTGCTTCTTGCCAAGTGGCCTCCTCGCACGCGCAGTGGCTTCGAACACCTGGAGCGTCAGGAACGACCTCTCGTGGTGCGAACCGTCGTGTCCTCGGCGGCACGCCCGGCGGCGCTGCGATCCCGGTGATGCAAGACTCGAGTCTCAGATCTCGGCGTCCCTCGGTTCTCCCATCGGGAGCGAGACGGTGACGGTGGTGCCGACGCCTTCGGCGCTGGCGATGGAGACGTCGCCGCCATGCTGGACGACGATCTCGCGGACGCCGGAGAGACCGAGACCGGTGCCGGCAAAGCGGTCGAGGACGTTGGAGCCGCGGCGGAAGCGCTCGAAGATACGTGGCAGGTCGGCCGAGGGGATGCCGACGCCGTTGTCAGCGACGGTCATCACGACCCAATCGCCGTCCGCTCTGGCGTCGCGGACGAGCCGGACGGAGATGACGCCGCCGAGGCTGTACTTGACGGCGTTGGTGAGCAGGTTGTCGATGACGCGGCCGAGGCGCGCCTCGTCCCACCAGCCGGAGAAGGTCGCCTCCGCCGCGTCGAACTCGATGCGGTGCCGGGTGGTCGCCTGCTGATGCTCGCGGACGCGCCGGGCGGCGATCGCGACCAGGTCGGTCGGCTGGCGTCTGAGCCGGAGCGGGTTACCGCCGCGCAGCTGTGCGACGTCGACGAGCTCCTCGATCATGCCGGTCATTCGTTCGCCGACGTTCTGGATCGTCTCCAACCCCGACTCGGCCTCCGAGACCTCAAGGATTCCCTTGCGACTCAGCCGCCGCTGCAGGAGTTGGACCTGTCCCCTCAGCGCCGCGAGCGGGTTCTTGAGATCGTGCGAGATGCTGGCGAAGAAATCCTGCTGCATCCGTTCCAGTAGGCGCCGGCTCGAGATGTCGCGGGCCGCGATCATCGCCGCGGCGCCGGCTGGGGTCTGGATGGCAGTCGCGCGAGCTTCGATCGGGACAAGTTCGCCATCTTTTCGTCGCAGGTCGAGTTCGCGGTGCCAGGTCCCCTCCCTCGTGAGGTTGTCGAAGACCGACTCGACCCAGGAGGTGTCTCTGCCGGCGAGCTCGGCGAGTGTCAGGCCGCGGAGTTCGTCCGGGTCATAGCGGAGCAGCTCGAGCGCCGCCGGGTTGGCGTCCTGAAAGCGCCCCTGCTGGTCGACGACCAGCACGGCGTCGGCACTCCGCTCGAAGAGACCGCGGTAGCGCGCTTCCGCCGCCTGGGCGCCGGATCGTGCCTCACGTTCCGCTTCGTACAGGCGCGCGCGGTCGAGGGCCTGAGCGACCTGCTGCGACAGCGCGATGATGAAGGCGCGGTCGTCCGGGGTGAACCGTCGCGGCTGGGTGAAGTCGTAGCCGAGACCGCCGATGAGTCGGCCTTCGATGGTGAGCGGGACGGAGGCGAGGGCGTGGAACCCGCTCGCCATGAAGTCGTCGAAGGATTCGGGGTAGCGGGTAAGCCAGTCGTCGGGCTGCTCGATCCAGACCGGCTCCGCGGTCTTCGCGGCGTCGCTGAGGGGGAAGGGGCCGACGACAGGGTAGCGGCGCCAGCCATCGACGAGGCGGTGAGGCATGCCCGCACTGCCGGCGATTTCGAAGGCGTCGCCGGTGGGAGTGAGCAAGTTGACGGTGCCACCTTGGGCGCCGACGGCGGGGACGGCGCGCTCCAAGACGACGTCCACGACCTGATGGATGGTGACCGCCTCGGAGAGCGCGGCCGTCACCTCCTGGAGGCGGGCGGTTCGCGCGGTGGCGAGCTCGCGTTCGGCGATCTCCTGCTGAGCGGCCTGAAACAAGCCGGCGTTGTCGATTGCCGCAGCCGCCCGCCGCGCGATCTCCTCGGCCAGGGCGAGGTCGTCCTCGCGGTAGTGACGCCCCGACCAGGACATCGCGAAGGTCAGACTGCCGCGGACACGTCCGCGGGCGATCAAGGGCACGCAGAGATAGGACGAGAGATCGAGCGTGCGCGAGCGGGCACCCGCCTCCGGGTCGCCGGTATCGGCAGCGTCCGATGGCAGGACGGTCGGGAGGAACACCGCCTGACCGGTGCGGAGCACCTGGGCGACGCCACCTTCGGCGCCGCTCGGCACCGGCGCCTCCACCGCGAATGCCTTCAATCTGGCTTCTTCTGCCGCGTCGGCTGCGGCAAGTGCGACGAGTTGCGGCACGTCACCGGGCGAGCCGAGATTGACGGCGCACCAATCCGCGAGCGCCGGGACGACCAGGCGGGCGACCCGCGCCACCGTGTCCTCGTAATCCAAGGAGGCGGCCAGGTGATCGCTGATCTCGACGAGGAGGGCCAGCCGGCGCTCTGCCTCCTGCGCGGCGTCGCGCGCCTGCCGCTCCGCGTCGTAAAGGCGGGCTCGCTCCAAGGCCTGGGAGCAGAGGTCGGCTAAGGCACGGAGGAAGTCGCGTGCTTCGCCGTCGAATACGCGATCGGTCGGGAATCCGAAGCCGAGAGCGCCGATCGGCTTCCCCTCGACGAGCAACGGCAAGGTGACCGCCGCACCGTCGCCACCCACCGCGTGGTAGGCGGCCGCACTCGGGTAGCGCCCGATCCGCTCCTGCCACGATTCGAGGTAGATCGGCTCGCGCCGGCGGACCGCGTCGGTGATCGCCGTCGGGTCGTCGATGGGGATGCGACGGCGGATCTCCGCGGTGTCGGCGTCGAGCCCGACCGCCGCTCGTGTCACCAATGTCTGACCATCGCCGCTGAGGACCGCGACGATTCCGAGGTTGGCGCCGACGGCGTCGACGCCGTGATCGACGATCGCCCGGGCCACGGCATCGGCATCGACCGCGCTCGCAAGCGCGGCGGTCAACTCTTGCAGCTTGGCGATCCGCTCTTC
>JAXDKI010000014.1:0-3974 GCA_034667245.1 Thermomicrobiales bacterium
GGATCAGATCGTTGACCCGCAATGTCTCGCCGCAGATGTCGCTTGTCAAGACCATCGAGCGGCAGGCGGCGGAGACGTGCGTATAGGCCGCTTCGGAAATGCCCAGACCGACACCCGAGCCGTGCCAAGTCGGGACACCAGCCGCTTCGGCGAGACCCGCCAGCTTGTAGGTGTTTACCATCGGCCCGCCCGTGTTGAGCCAATCGCAGGCTTCCCGCTTGATCGCTTCGACGACCGGACGGGGCTCGCCCAGATGGAGCGCGATCGGCACCGTCAGCTTCTGCCGGGCGAGGACGTACCAATCGAGGTTGCGCTGATCGAATGGACTCTCGTAGCACTGGACGTTGCGAATCCCCGCCGCGCGAAGGGCATCGTCGATCTCGAAGAGACGGAACGGCTGATGGAAGCGCTGGTTGGGATCGACCACGACGTGGAGCTTGTCGCCGACGGCGTCCTGGATAGCGCCGAGGCGCTCGACCAACGGATCGTCGGCGGTCGCCTTCATCTTCAGAACACTGTATCCCTGGGCGACCACCTCTTTCGCGGTGCGAGCGGCATCGTCCGGGGTCATCCGACCGGAGCAGCGAGAGACCGCCACCCGGTCGCGGTACTTGCCGCCGAAGAGGCGGTAGACGGGCACGCCGAGCGCCTTGCCGACGAGGTCGAAGAGCGCCATCTCGTACCCCTCGTAGAGGGCCGAGTTGGCGAACCACATCGTCTCCAGCGGCAGCTCCTGGAGGTTGAGGGACCACAGATCCTGCCCCTCGAACCGACCGGCAACCGCGTGCACGTTGTCGGCGGAGACCCCCTTCGGAACCTCGCCGAGTCCGACGAGCCCCTCGTCGGTGTGCAGCTTGATGATGACGATCGGAAACTCGGGCCAGTGCAGGCGAACCCAGGCGCCGCCGTAGGAGTAGCCCTCGGGCTCGAACTGGGGACTGTGCCACGAGCCTTCGTGCAACGGAACCACGACGGTGAGTGTCTCGACGCGGACGATCTTCATCCTCGGACGATTCCCCCTCTTAAGCCGCGGCGAACGGCTCGCTGGTCCACTAGTCCGGACGACCGACCTGGGAACACATGCTCTCGAAATTGACTGGAGCGATTGACGGAGCAGGGCCGCCACTGTAGCATGTTCACATCTCGAACGCAAGACGGGCGTCTGTTCGCGATAAGAACTTAGGACAGACCCGAGAGTCGTCGGCGGCGGTGGGCGTAGGCGCAATTAAAGGAGCGGTGATGGTCAGCCAGGCAATTCCTGATACCTCACGGATCATGGTCGACTTCAACCAGATGAAGGCGTTCGGGCAGGATCCGTTGATCCTCGACAAGGGCGAGGGGATCCGTGTCACCGACGTCTTCGGGAAGACCTACATCGACGGGTTGTCGGGCGTCTTCACCGTGAACCTGGGACACGGTATTCCGATGTTCGCCGAGATTGCCGCCGAGCAGATGAAGCGGATCTCGTTCACCGCACCGACCATGGCGACCAATCCGCCGGCGCTGAAGCTGGCCGAGTATTTGATCGGGGTCACCCCAGAGCAGTACACGACCGTCAAGTTCTTCAGCGGCGGCTCGGAGGCGACCGAGGCGGCGATCAAGCTCGCGCGGCAATACCACCTTCAGGCCGGACGCCCGCGCAAGTACAAGGTCATCTCCCGCTACAAGAGCTACCACGGCGGTACCGGCCACGCGATGGCGGCCTCGGGGCAGACGGAGTGGAAGTCGAAGTTCGAGCCGTTCGCACCCGGTTTCATCCACGTCACACCGCCGGCCCGACCCGGTTGCGCCGCCTGCAAGCGGCTCGACGGTTGCACGATGGCCTGCCTCGATCTGATCGAGGAAGCGATCATCAATGAGCACCCCGATACCGTCGCCGCCGTCATCGCCGAGCCGGTGATGCTCTCGGCCGGCGTCCACGTCCCGCACCCCGACTATTTTCCCCGTCTGCGCGAACTCTGCGACCGGCACGACGTCCTGCTGATCTTCGACGAGATCATCACCGGGTTCGGCCGCACCGGTCGGCTCTTCGCGGCCGAGCGAGTCGGCGCCTGGCCCGACATCCTCTCCTGCGGCAAGGGGATCAGCGGCGGCTATGCGCCGCTCTCGGCGATCCTCATCTCCGACAAGGTAGCCCAGCCCTTCTGGGGCGAGCCGGAGCAGGGCGTCCAGTTCTGGGCCGGGCACACTTTCGGTGGCAACCCGGTCGCCTGCGCCGTCGGCGAGGCCGCGGTCCGCTACCTGCTCGACAACGACCTGATCGGCAACGCCGACCGCGTCGGCGGCTACCTCGCCGCCAAGCTCCGCGACATCGGCACTCGACAGCCCGCCGTCCACGAGGTGCGCGGCCTCGGGATGCTGCTCGGCATCGCCTTCCATCAGCCGATCGGCAAGCAGGTCTATGCGGCCGCCCGCCGTCGCGGTCTCCTCCTCCGCCCCGGTCTCGACTGGGACGGTGTCGCGCCCCCCCTCTGCACGACCATGGACGAGGCCGACGAGATCGCGGGGATCATCGAAGCCGCGATCGGGGATGTCGTCGGCGCCTGACCGACTATCGGGACGCGATCAGGCTGGCTGGCGAAGTAAGGCGAGGGCCCGCGCGGGCGGGGCGGACGGGACCGGTATCGGGTCGCCGTGCTCGCGCGCCGAGGCAAGCCAGGCGACCTTTGCGCGCTGCACCTCGGCGACCGCCGCTTCGGCAGTCGGGCCAAAGGCGGAGCAAGCGAACAGATCGGGGATATCGGCGATGAACGCCTCGTCTTCGTCACTCCAAAAGACGACGATGGGGTATTCGTCGCTCATGCCTCGTCCTCCAACGTGAGTCCGGATGCTGCGATCAGGTCGAGCAGTTGACGCACTTGATAGGGCTTTGCCATCCCGTTGTCCGGCTGCAGGTTGACTCGCCCGCGTACGCTCGGATGGCGAAAGATGTGGTGGCTGCCATCGATTCGGTCTAGCCTAAACCCGAACGCGTTCGCCAACGCAACGACCTGATCGAATCGCAGATTACGTTGGCTGTTCAGGGCTCGGAGATAGAGCTTACGTGGATTCACGACGTCTCCGTTCGACGGCGAACCTCACAAGTTATCCGCGCGACAGCTGCGGAACAACTGAACATCATCATAACCTGGCGGACGAAGGGTACGCCCTATCATCCGCCGATTCTCAGGTCACGGCGCGGGCAAACCTGCAAGAAGCGGTGCGCCTCGATCAGGAGGCGCACCGCGAGATACGGCGTCTGATTTTGAGTGATGATCACCCTGCCCGAAGGCGTCGCTGCCTTACGCCTTCAGAAACTCGATCACCTTCCCGACCGCCTCGTCCGCCCGCTCGAACAGAACGCCGTGGCCGCATCCTCGGAGGACGTAGAGTTCGGCGCCCGGGATGCCCTCGGCGATGATGCGGGCGCCTGCTCCGTCGGGTCCGCAATCGAGCGGGGTCAGGATGTCCTCATCGCCGTGGAGGACGAGGGTTGGTGCCGTAATGCCGCCGAGGAGGCCGGTGACGTCCGTTTCGGCCATCGCGTCGCAGGCGTCCGCGAAGACCTCGAGTGAGGCATTGCGGGTGATCGAGTCCTGCATCCAGCTCAGGGAATGGAGGTTGCCGCTGGCGACCATCTCGTCGAGGTACTTCCGCGAAAAGGCGTGCGTCAAGAGCATCAGCGCGAGCTCTTCGGAGCCGAGCCCGAATTGGTTGGCGGTCTGCTTCCAGAGATAGAAGTTCGTCCGCGCCATCCAATCGCACTTGGCGACGGCCCCGTTGAAGACGAGCCGATCGACCCGCTCCGGGTACTTCGCCCCGAAGAGACAGGCGATAAACCCTCCCATCGATCCGCCGTGGACGTGGCACTTCTCGACGCCGAGCGCGTCGAGCAGCGCGGCCATGTCGTCGACCCAGGTCTCCATCGTGTACTTCTGAGCCGGTCGGTCGCTGTACCCGTACCCGCGATGATCGAAGTCGATCACCGTGAAGTG
>JAXDKI010000015.1:0-12446 GCA_034667245.1 Thermomicrobiales bacterium
TTGTTGTCGCTTTCTCAATTCGTGGGATTTCCTCTGCCGGAAACGAGGCGACGGCCGTGGCCTCAACGTCCGTTGCCACAAACGACTCGTCGCCGGCACCTGCCACTCCAGCGACGGCAGCCCGTGAGGCTACGGCTACCGCGCGGACGAACCGCACTCCCAGTTCCACGGCGAGCTCGAGTCCTACGGTGACGCCAACTCCGACGCCGACCATGGAACCGCGATCACCGAGTCCCACCGCCTCCCTGTCGCCAACGATAGTCGTGTCAACGGCCGAGGTTCTCGATAATGGCAACTTCGAGGGCGGCGATCGCGGCTGGTACGTCGAAGACGGTGCGCGCATCGCTCAGGTCAACGCCCACGCGGGACACCGTGCCCTGATCCTTCCCGCCGGTGGCGCCTATGCGGACCAGTACGTCGCCATCGTCACGGGCGCAACGTACCGACTCTCCGCCTGGGCTCTGGTCGGTGCCGCCGGGGACTCCGGCGTTGTCGGGATTCGCTTCATCGACGACGACGGCAAGCGGTTGAGCGACCAAGAGCCGCCTCCGCTCTCCTTCACGGCCACCGACTATTCGCGGATGACGATCACCTTCATGGTGCCAGAGGGTGTCGCGGGGGTTACGGCCTTCGTCTGGAAGCCGGCAGGGAACGGCATCCTTGCCGTCGACGACGTCTCGCTCCGGGTCGTGCCGTCTGGAGCCGCTTGACGGCGCCGACGGGTGAGACATCGGAACGACCTCGGCACCTGAGTCGGCAGCTAAGGGCCGTTCGCGCTATCCGCGTTGCCCGGACATGCTCGGTATCTCCCTCGCGCCGCCGGACGACGCCCGGACGACGAGTTCGACGGGAAGGATCAATCGCTCCGGCGCCGGTTCGCGACTCGCGATTTGGTCGAGAAGGAGGCGAACCGCGGTTTCGCCGGACCGCTCGAACGAGATTCTGACGGTGGTCAACGATGGGACGATGTGTCGAGCGAGGTCGATGTCATCGCACCCCACAATCGCGCAGTCCTCGGGGACGTCCAATCCCCGTTCGTACAGCGCCCGCATTGCCCCGATGGCCATGTGGTCGTTGTGGACGAAGACGGCGGTGATCGTGGGGGCACGATCGAGCAGCCGATTCATCGCCTCGAATCCGCCGTCCGCGCTCCAGCGGCCCACGTCCACGAGATCCGGATCTGCCTCGATCCCAACTTCTTTCAATGCCTGTTGATAGCCACGGAGGCGACCGTTCGATGACGGCCGATCCAGGTCGCCGGCGATCGTCCCGACGCTGCGATGGCCCAAGGCCAAGAGATGACGCGTCGCAAGCAGACCGGTGGTACCGGGATCCTCGCCGACGACGGGAACACCTCCTCCTTGGACGGGGAAGATGCTGACGCTGGGCGCCAGACGGCGCAGCAGATCGCCGTACGATCGGCTCTGCTGCAGCGTCAGCGCCGCGTTGACGATCCCGTCGACCCGCCGCTCGATCAACTGATGGACGAGGCGCTCGGCCTGCTCTTCATCCCCCTCGGCGAGCGTGAAGAGCATGGAGTAGCCGCGGGCACGGGCTTCCCGCTCCGCGCCCTTCATCAGGGGCGTCAGGACGAACGAGGCCAATCCCGAGGCAATGAACCCGATCGTCCGGCTGTTTCGCGTAGCAAGACTCCGGGCAAGCGAATTCGGCACGTAGCCCAGCTCGGCCGCGACATCGAGGATCCGCTGCCGCGTTGCCGCCGCCACCCTCCCCTCGCCATTGAGGACCTTGCTAACGGTCTGAAAACTGACGCCGCTCCGCTCTGCGACGTCACGGAGCGAAACGTGTGCCACCGAGATCTCCTTGAGCGAACGCTCTCCCAACACGCGCGTTCCTCAGATTGGGCTTTTGGCCGCAATAGTGCCAACCAGTAACATCCAAAGATACCAGCGAGAGATTGACAAGAGCGACATCAGCCCCTACCATACCGATCATCCTGAATGGGCGAACGCTCGCCCAACACCGGTCGTCGACGGTATCAAACGGTCCAATTGCATCGTCGAGCCATCCCAACCCAACGACACCGCTTGCGGCCGACATTCGGGTTGTTGTAAAAGTTGATCCACAATTCGGATATAGCGTGGGGGTCGATCTCAGGTTCCTTGCACACGCGCTCGCGGTTCGTGTGCGGCGGAGTTGTGACCAATCAGCAGCAATGGGCGCAGCCGCAACCCGACCGAGAGACGCCGAGCCGGTGGACGACCAGAAGAATCGAGGATCTTGAGTGACCAGGAAGCGCGTTCTTCTTGTCGGTGCCGGCGGTTTCGCGTCGGTCTGGGTCAATCGCTTTCTGCCGGCCTTCGGCGATCGGATCGAGGTCACCGGAGTCGTCGACGTCAACTCTGAGACGCTCGACCGCGCTGGGAACGCGCTCGGTCTCGGTGAGGGCCAACGCTTCACCGACATGGAGGCTGGCTTCGCCCAAACCGACGCCGACTTCTGCGTCCTGGTCATCCAGCCGTTCCTCCGCGAGCGGGCCGTCGCACTCGCCGTCGAGCGTGGACTGCCTATCCTCGCCGAGAAACCGATCGCCGATTCCTGGGAAACCAGTCTGAATATCCTCCACGTCACCCGCGCCGCGGGCATCAAGACGGCGATTGTCCAGAACTACCCCTACACGAACCGCATCCTGACCCTGAAGCGCATCCTCGGCGAAGGATCACTCGGCCGAACGAACTACATTGTCGCCCGTTTCGCCGCAGACTACACGATCCACAGCGCCGGTGGCGCCTTTCGCCACCAGATTCCCTACGCGATGCTCTTCGAGGGCGCGGTCCACCACTTCGACCAACTCCGCAACCTGGCCGGCGCCGACGGCGCGACGATCAGCGGCCACCAATGGAATCCCCCCTGGAGTACCTTCAGCAATCCTCCCACCGCGCTCTTCCTGATCGAGATGACCAACGGCGTCGTCTGCCAATTCGAGCTCAATCACCTCGCCAAGGGCGCCCAAAATGGCTGGCACCACGAGCTGTATCGGGTCGAGTGCGAGCACGGCGTCGTCACCGTCGGTTCCGACGACGTCGTCCGCGTCACCGAACATCTCGGCGACGGCCGACTCCGGGTGACCGAGGTCGAGCCCGTGCACGCTGAATACGAAGGGCATCTTTGGGTCATCGACGAATTCTTGCGGTGGCTGGACGGTGGCCCGGCCCCGATGACGGCGATCGACGACAACATCTACACCGCCGCCCTCTCCTTCGCCGCCGTCGATGCGGTTCGGAGCAAACAGGCGATCGACGTTGCGGCCAAGGTCGCGGCGGCAGGACTGCCCCCAGTGTCACCACGTTTCGCTGGCGCGGAGAGGGCGTCGTCGGAACTCGCGGCCACGCGGCCGTGAACGAGGGTTCGCGTCGTCACGGAGGGAGGTGAGACCAGAATGCCGGTCATTCGGAGCACGCCGGACAAACCCGATTGGTTGAAATGGAGCGGATTCGGCATCGGAATCATCAACACGCCCGATCAGCTGGAGCGCCATTTCCACGACGCCCACGAATACTGGTTCGTCTTCGAGGGTCGTGCCCGCGTGATGAGCGAAGGGCAGGAGTACGAGATCGGTCCCGGCGACATCCTCGCCACCAAGATGGGCGAGGAGCACGACATCCTCGAGATCCTCGAGGCGCCGCTGAAGTCCTTTTGGGTCGAGGACGAGTTGATGGGCCGGATGCGTCCGGGTCACCTCCATCACCCCGAAGACGAATGACGTCCCCGAATTCCACCGGGCCAACCCCGGTCGTTGACGAACAACCCGGCGCGTGCGCACCGGGCAGATCGCAGGAGAGGAAAAGCGCGATGACGTCTCACGGCTCTTCACAGCGAAACCCAAGCGATGCCCTGATCGAGCACGGTCTTTCCCGTCGCCGGCTCCTTGGCACGACTGCCGCGGCGGCCGGTGCCGCACTTTTGACCTCCCGCGGTCTCCCGGTGGCCGCGCAGGACAAGGTCGAGCTGGTCTTCACGTACTGGGGGTCACCCCAGGAGCAAGAGGCCGTCGCCCAGATGTGCGAGTCGTTCAACGAGCAGCACCCGAACATCGAGGTGCGACCGCAGTACGTGCCGAACGACGGCTACACCGAGAAGATGACGACAATGCTGGCGGGCGGGACCCCGCCGGACATCGCGTACATGGACGCCGAGCAGGCCTTCGATTGGGCGCTCCAGGGCAAGACGCTTGATCTCACCCCGTTCGTCCAGGCGGACCCCGAGTCGGCCACCCTCCTTCCGAACACGAATTACACCTACGACAACGGCACTAAAACGCTCAGCACCAGTCTCGCCATCGGCATCATGCTGACCTACTTCAACAAGAAGATGTTCGACGAAGCGGGACTCGCCTATCCGCCCTCGAAGGTCGCCGACGCCTGGCAGTGGAACGACTTCGTCGAGGTGGCGAAGCGGCTGACCAAGGACCGCAGCGGTCGCGACGCAACCGATTCGGCGTTCGATCCCGACGACATCGACGTCTACGGCGTCAACTACCAGACCTGGTGGGGCGGCTACATGCCGTTCGTGTTCAGCAACGGCGGCGACTTCGCCAGCCCCGACGGGATGGAGCTCTGGCTCAACAAGCCCGAGGCGGTCGAGGCACTTCAAAACATCGCGGACCTGACGTACAAGCACCACGTCGCGCCCACGCCCTCTCAGTCTTCGTCGATGCCGGCGACCGACATCCTGCTGCGCACCGGCAAGCTGGCGATGGACCTCAACGGGATGTGGAAGGTCCTTGACTACAGCCAGTACAAGGACCTCGACTGGAGCGTTGGCGTCCTGCCGTATCTGAAGGAACCGACCACCCTGCGCTGGGGAATCCCGATCATCATCTCCGCCACCGTCTCGGATCCCGCCGCCGCCTACGAGTTCTACCGCTGGCGCTACAGCCCTGAGCGCATCGACCTCTACAAGCGGGGTCTCTGGATGCCGATCCAGGGCGAGTACTACACCGATCCCGCGAAGATCGATACCTGGATCAACGGGATCGAAGGCGTCTTCCCACCGGAGTCGAAGGACGTCTTCATCGACTACGCCCTCAACAATGCCAAGCAGCCGCCGATCTACTCGGTGAAGAATCTTGGCCAGATCCAGAACGAGGCGGTCGGCCCGGCGCTCCAGGCTCTCTTCGCCGGCGAAAAGACTGCCCAAGAGGCGATGGACGAAGCTGCGGCAAACGCCGTCATGCAGGGTCGCTACTAATCGTTCGCGAGGGGCCGGGCTTCTCAGCTCGGCCCCTCGCGATCTCGATGCCGCGGCGTCGGGAGCTGGGACCACGAGATGGCAATCGCGGTGAGACAAACCACCGGCGTGCGCCGGGCAACGCACTGGTTCTCCGGCCCGGGACAGCGCGAAGCGCTCTGGGGCGTCCTCTGCGTCTTACCGGCGATCCTCGGCTTCGTACTCTGGTATCTCGGTCCGATGGTCGCCAGTCTCGTCCTGGCCTTCACCGATTATCAGGTTGCCGGGGGCGCGAACTGGGTCGGTCTCGACAATTTCCAGACGATGTTCGGCTCGGACCGTCTCTTCGTCAAAGCGCTCCAGGTGACCGTCACGTACTCGCTGTTGAGCGTCCCGCTTCGCGTCATCGTCGCGTTCCTGCTTGCGATGCTGCTCAATCAGCGCCTGCGTGCCCTTCCCCTCTTCCGCGCCATCTTCTATCTACCGTCGATCGTGCCGCTGATCGCCAGCAGCGTCGTCTGGCTCTGGATGTTCAACCCCGATTTCGGACTGCTCAATGGCTTTTTGCGCGACCTCGGTCTCGACAAACAGCGTTGGACCTATAGCTCCGACACCGTCCTGCCGTCGCTCGTGCTGATGAGTCTCTGGGACATCGGTCCGATGATGATCATATTCCTCGCCGGACTGCAGGGCGTGCCGCGCCACCTCTACGACGCCGTCTCGGTCGACGGCGGGAACGCCTGGAACCGCTTCCTGACCGTCACCGTCCCGATGACGACCCCGACCATCCTCTTCAATCTGGTCTTGAGTGTGATCGCCGCCTTTCAGACCTTTGTCCAGGCGTTCATCATGACCGACGGTGGGCCGAACAACAACAGTCTCTTCTACGGGTTCTATCTCTACCGGAAGGCCTTCGAGGAGGGCGACATGGGGTACGCGTCGGCCCTCGGTTGGGTCCTGTTCGTCATCATCGCCGCCCTGAGCGTGATCATCTTCCGTTCGTCGAATCGCTGGGTCTACTACGAGGGAGGCGCCTGAGCGTGGCCGCCGTCACCCATGCCGTGCCGGGCGGCGCCCGCCGGCGTACGGCACAACGCATCGTCGGCCGGACGCTGCTGTACCTGCTGGCAATCTCCGGCAGTGCGATCCTGCTGCTCCCACAGATCTGGATGCTCCGCAGCTCGTTGATGGATATCAATCAGATCTTCATCTACCCCCCGACCTGGATCCCCAAACCCTGGCAATTCCAAAACTACCCGGACGTCTTCGATACCGTTCCCTTCCTTCGCTATTTTCGGAACACCATGACGATCCTCATCCCGAGCGTGATCGGCACGGTCGTGACGTCGAGCCTCGCCGCCTATGGGTTCTCTCGCCTGCGCTGGCCGGGACGCGATCTCGTCTTCGGGATCCTGATGACCACGCTGATGCTTCCCTACGCGGTAACGCTGATTCCGACCTTCCTCGTCTGGTCCAAACTCGGCCTGGTCAATACCTTCTGGCCGCTGATCGTGCCGTCCTGGTTTGGCGGTCACATCTTCTTCATCTTTCTGCTCCGCCAGTTCTTCCGCGGAATCCCCCGTGACCTCGACGAAGCCGCTCTGATCGACGGCGCCAATCCGCTCCGGATTCTCTGGGACATCGTCCTCCCGCTCAGCCGTCCCGCCCTCATCAGCGTCGTCATCTTCTCCTCCCTCAGCACCTGGAATGATTTCCTGCACCCGCTCATCTATCTCAACGACGACCGCAAGTTCACCCTCGCCCTCGGTCTCGCGCAGTTTCGCGGTCTCTACAACTCCGAGTGGCACCTGCTGATGGCCGCCTCGATGCTCGTCGTCGCGCCGGTCCTCCTGCTCTTCGTCGTCGCACAGCGCTACTTCGTCGAAGGCATCGCGCTGACCGGCATCAAGGGCTAACCTGCCACACGACATCGATGAAGGAGATCGGCGATGACAACCCCGACCGTCGTCTTGGTCGGAACGCTCGACACCAAAGGCATCGAGTACGGCTACGTCCGCGACCGCCTGATCGAACAGGGCGTCTCGGTCGTCCTCATTGACACGGGCGTCCTCGACTCACCGACCGTAACCCCGGACGTCACCCGCGACGAGGTTGCCCGCGCCGCGGGTGCCGACCTCCCGGACCTGATCGCCCGCGGCGATCGTGGCGAGGCGATCTCGACCATGGCGCGCGGTGCCGGTGAGATCCTCAGCAAACTGCACGCCGAAGGTCGACTCCATGCCGCACTCGGACTTGGCGGTTCGGGCGGCTCGACCCTCTTCAGTCAGGCGGTCAGGCGATTGCCGGTCGGGGTGCCGAAGCTGGTCGTTTCCACCGTCGCCGCCGGAGATACGCGCCCCTACGTCGGCTCCACTGACCTCACGATGATGTACTCCGTCGTCGACATCGCCGGGATCAACCGCCTCTCCGAGCGCGTCCTGAGCAACGCCGCGGGGGCGATCGCCGGGATGGCCCGCGCCGCGGCCGGCTTCGTCCCGACCGCCGGGAGCAAGCCGTTGGTGGGTGCGACGATGTTCGGCGTCACCACGAAGGGAGTCACCGCCGCCCGCGAGCGGCTGGAGGAACTCGGCTATGAGGTGGTCGTGTTCCACGCCACCGGTACCGGTGGCGACACGATGGAATCCCTCATCCAGAGCGGATTCATCACCGCCGTCCTCGACGTGACGACGACGGAACTGGCCGACGAGCTGGCCGGCGGTATCTGCGCCGCGGGGCCGCGTCGGCTGGAGATCGCCGGCGAGCTCGGCATCCCCCAAGTGGTCTCACTCGGCGCCCTCGACATGGTCAACTTCGGGCCAATCGAGTCCGTCCCATCCAGGTACGCTGACCGCCATCTCTTCAAGCACAACGCCTCGATCACCCTCATGCGGACGAGTCCCGAGGAAACCGCGGAACTCGGCCGCCGCATCGCCGCCAAACTAAACAACGCCCGCGGCCCGCTGACCCTTTTCGTTCCGCTGCGCGGCGTCTCCGCCATCTCGACCGAAGGGGCGCCGTTTGCCGATCCCGAGGCCGACGCCGCCCTCGTCGCCGCACTGCGGGACAACCTGAACCCGAGTATCGACGCCCGCTACCTCGACACCGACGTCAACGATCCGGCATTTGCCCGCGCGATGGCGGACACCCTCCACGCGCACTACCAAACATGGCGGTCGTCCGCGACGACCGCGGGAGCGGCAGCATGAGCAGACCCACTCGCCAGGAGGTCCTCGATCGCCTCCGCAAGCAAGTAGCCGAGGGGAAACCGATCGTCGGCGGCGGTGCCGGTACCGGACTCTCTGCGAAGTGTGAAGAGGCCGGCGGACTCGACCTGATCGTCATCTACAACTCGGGTCGTTACCGCATGGCCGGTCGCGGCTCGATGGCCGGGCTGATGCCGTACGGCGACGCCAACGCCATCGTCCTCGAGATGGCCGGCGAGGTGCTGCCGGTCGTCAAGCACACCCCGGTCCTCGCCGGTGTCTGCGGCACCGACCCCTTCCGCTTGATGCCCGTTTTTCTCAAGCAGATCAAAGAGCTCGGTTTTACCGGCGTCCAGAACTTCCCGACCGTCTGTCTCTACGACGGGATCATCCGAGCCAACCTCGAAGAGACGGGCATGGGCTACGGTCTGGAAGTCGACATGATTCGGACCGCCCGCGAGATGGATCTGCTGACCACCCCCTACGCCGCCTCGGAAGACGAGGCGCGGCAGATGGCCGCCGCCGGTGCCGACATCCTCGTTGCCCACATGGGGCTGACGATCTCAGGGATGATCGGCGCCCTGACGGCACCCTCTCTCGATGACGCGGTGGCCCGGACTCAGGCCATCCACGACGCCGCGAAAGAGGTCAATCCCGACATCTTGGTCGTCTGTCATGGGGGCCCCATCGCCGAGCCCGCCGACGCCGAATACGTGCTGGCGCACACGCGGGGTGTCGTCGGGTTCTACGGAGCCTCGAGTATGGAGCGCCTGCCCGCCGAGCAGGCAATCACCGCGAACGCGCGCCGCTTCAAGTCGATCACCATCGAGAGGAGTGCCACGTCGTGACGCAGTCCAATCCGAACCCCATCGATCCCGCGTCGGTCCCGACCCAGACCTTCGACTGGGGCGCGATCAAGTGGTTCGTCACCCCGACGACCACTCCCGGCGCCGGCATCACCTTCGGCGAGGTCGTCGTCCTGCCGGGCAGCGGCCATAGCCGGCATAATCATCCCGACGCCGAGGAGTTGCTCTACGTGATCTCCGGCGAAGGCGAGCAGATGGTCGACGACGGCGAGCCGTTCCCGATCCGCGCCGGCGATACCATCTACATCCCACTTGGCATCTACCACTCGACCCTCAACACCGGCTGGACGCCGCTCCGCGTTCTTGCGCTCTACAACCCTGGTGGTCCGGAGCTTGCCCTGTCCGGTCTTCCCGACTTCCGGGAGCTGCCGGCGGGAGACGTCCCCGCATGGGTGCGTACCTGATCGGGTGACGCACCGCGGTGACTGAGTCCCCGTCCGCGATCGGCATCCTTCAATCGCGGACGGGGACTCAGGTTGCTGGTCATCACATGGGGATCGGGGCAAGGTACACCAGGGGCGGCGTGGTATAACGGCGCGTCGGCTCGTCTTTGGCCGACTGCCACCATGCAAGGAGACCGCGTACCGTGCCAGATCCCCGCCTGGAAACCTGGGCGAAAGCGCTTGTTGGTTTCTCCGTCGACGTTCAACCCGGTCAAACCGTCGCAATTGCGGGCGGCATCGCCGCGGAACCCCTTTTGCGCGCCGTCTATCGCGAGGTCGTCGGTCGTGGCGGCAATCCGGTGATGTTACCCACCCTCCAGGGGCTGGCGACCGACCTCCTGCGGCATGGCTCCGACGAACAACTGGCCTTCATCTCCCCGGTCGAGCGCTTCCTCTACGAGCAGACCGACGTCCTCGTCAACATCCAGGCCGAGACAAATACCAAGAGCCTGGCCGGCATCGACCCCGCCCGTCAGCTGGCGCGCCAGAAAGCCCGTCGCTCCCTGATGGAGAGCTACATGCGCCGCTCCTCCAGGGGCGAGCTCCAGTGGACGCTGACCCTCTACCCGACCGATGCCTACGCTCAGGATGCCGAGATGGCGACCGAGGACTTCGCCGAGTTCGTCTTCGCCGCCTGCAAGCTCAACCGACCCGACCCCGTTGCCGCCTGGAAAGAGCTCGCCGCCGAGCAGCAGCGCCTGATCGACTGGCTCGCCGACAAGCGCGAGATCCACCTCGTCGGCCCCGGCACGGACCTTACCCTCTCCGTCGCCGGCCGGATCTGGGTCAACGCCGACGGCACGAAAAATTTCCCGGATGGTGAAGTCTTCACCGGGCCGGTGGAAACGTCGGCGAACGGTCACGTCAGCTTCACTTACCCGGTTTCCGTCGGTGGCCGCGAGGTGGTGGACGTCCGCCTCCGCTTCGCCGACGGCAAGGTGGTGGAAGCCAGTGCCGCCAAGGGTGAGGATTTCCTCCTCGAAAACCTCAACGCAGACGAGGGCGCGCGTTACCTCGGCGAGTTCGCCTTCGGGACGAACTTCGACGTGACCCGCTTTACGCGCAACATCCTTTTCGACGAGAAGATCGGCGGTACCGTCCACATGGCCCTCGGCGCCGGCTATCCCGAAACCGGGAACACCAACACATCCGCGATCCACTGGGATCTCATCTGCGACCTCCGTCAAGGGGGCCGCGTTGACGTCGACGGCCAACCATTCCTCGTCGATGGCAGGTATGTCGTCGTACCGGGGTTGGCACCATCCTGACCGGCGCCTACCGGCCACTATCTTGATCGAGGATCAGCCAAGGATGACCGCAGCCACCTATCCGGACGTGACGAGCGTTGCCACCGTCACTCGGCCGATCGACGCCGTCGCCCGCATCCCCGGGTCGAAGAGCATCACGAACAGGGCGCTGCTTGCCGCTGCCCTCGCCGACGGCGAGAGCGAACTGTCCGGTGCCCTTCACAGTGACGACACCCGCTACATGGCGGCGGCTTTGAACGCCCTCGGCGTCGGCGTCGAAACGGACGAACCGGGTGAACGGTTCCGCGTCCAGGGTGGCGGTGGCACCTTCCCCGCCACTCAGGCCGAACTCTTCGTCGGCAACGCCGGGACGGCGATGCGCTTCCTGACGGCCGCGCTCCCGTTGGGGCGGGGCACCTACCGCATCGACGGCGTGCCGCGGATGCGGAAGCGGCCTCTCGCTCCTCTTCTCCAGGCGCTGACCGACCTGGGCGCCGACGCCGTCAGCGAGGAAGGAACGGGTTGCCCGCCGGTCGTCGTACGCGCGAGCGGGCTGCGCGGCGGCCGCACCACGATGGCCGGCGACCAGAGCAGTCAGTTCTTCTCCGCGCTCCTCCTCGCCGCCCCCTACGCCGAGCAGGGCGTCGAGGTCGAGGTGGCCGGCGACCTCGTCTCCAAACCCTACATGCCGATGACCGCCGCGGTCATGCGCGCCTTCGGCGTCGAGATGGAGTTGGATACCGAGCATTGGCGGACGTTCCGGGTCGCGCCGGGTCAACGCTACAGGGGTCGCGCCTATCGGATCGAACCGGACGCTTCGAACGCGTCGTACTTCTTCGCCGCCGCGGCGGTCACCGGTGGACGCGTCCGTGTCGACGGTCTCGGCCGAGGCTCGACGCAGGGCGACCTTCGCTTCGTCGACGTCCTCGCCGCAATGGGCGCGACCGTGACAATCGCCGATGATTATGTCGAGGTGATTGGCCCGCCGGCCGGCGCCCTCAAGGGTGTCGATCTCGACCTCAACGCGATTTCGGACACCGCCCAGACGCTCGCGGCCATCGCTCCCTTCGCGACCGGCCCGACGACCATCCGGGGCGTCGGGCATGCCCGCTTGAAGGAGACCGACCGCGTCGCCGCCCTCGCCACCGAACTCCGCCGCCTCGGCCAAACCGTCGAGGAGCGCCCGGACGGTCTCGCGATCCACCCCAGCCCGATCGTTGCCGCCGATGTCCAGACCTACGACGACCACCGCATGGCGATGAGCTTCGCCATCACCGCCCTCCGCACCTCTGGCGTGCGCATCCTCGATCCCGGCTGCGTCGCCAAGACCTTCCCGGGCTTCTTCGCGCGGCTGGAAGAGGCTGTGAGCGCCTGAAGTACGTTTCGGGTTCGGGTTGACGAACATTACGCCGTTCAGAGTCCTCAGGGTGTTACCGCAATCAGATGGACTGCCTTCTTCGGTCGCTCTGCAGCGGCTCCGTCGTGTGCGCCGTCGTC
>JAXDKI010000016.1:0-29495 GCA_034667245.1 Thermomicrobiales bacterium
TCATGCACTACAACCTGCACAAGACCTTCTCTACGCCGCACGGTGGAGGCGGTCCGGGTTCCGGACCAGTCGGCGTTCGCGCCGAACTGGCCGACTACCTGCCTGGGCCGCGCGTTCGCCGCACCGCAGTCGACGGCCAGACGACCTACGAGCAGTTCCAGCCGCAACACAGCGTCGGGCGCCTTCACTCATTCCACGGCAACTTCGGCATGCATGTGCGGGCCTACTGCTACATCCGCATGCACGGTGCCGCCGGCCTCCGCCAGGTCAGCGAGGACGCGGTCTTGAACGCCAACTATCTCCTCGCTAACCTCCGAGACCGCTTCGATCTCCCCTACGACCGCACCTGCATGCACGAGTTCGTTCTCTCGGGCAACCGTCAGAAGCAGAACGGCGTCCGCACGCTCGACATCGCGAAACGCCTCCTCGACTTCGGCGTTCACCCACCGACCACCTATTTCCCGCTGGTGGTCTCCGAAGCGCTGATGATCGAACCGACCGAGACCGAATCGAAAGAGTCGCTCGACAACTTCATCGCCGCTCTCCGCCAGATCGCCGATGAGGCCGAGACGATTCCCGAGTTCGTCACGGCCGCGCCGCACACAACCGAGTACAAGCGCTTGGACGAAGTGGGCGCAAATCGCAACCTCAACCTCCGCTGGAAGCCGACTGAGCAGCCGGTCGCGGAGGCCGTCGCAGCCGACTAGGGTCGTTTGTTCGAGCAAATAGTATGGATCGGGGCAGGCCGTTGTGCCTGCCCCGATCATCTCGCCTGGACTTCATGGGATATGTCGCGAGGACGACGCCGGTCCTAACGCCCAACCACGATATTGATCAGCCGTCCCGGCACATAGATCACTCGTGCAGGCGCTCGGTCGCCAAGCTGCTCGCGAACCCGCTCTCGACCCAACACCAGTTCGCGCACATCAGCCTCGGAAAGGTCCACGGGAAGGGTGATCTTCTCGCGCACTTTACCGTTAATCTGGACCACGATCTCCGCCTCGTCCTGTCGCAAGAGCGCCGGATCCGCTGCCGGCCATTCCTGGGTATGGACCGAGTACGGTTTGCCCAGTCGCTCCCAGAGTTCTTCGGCGACATAGGGCGTACTCGGCGCCATCAGCACGACGAGCGTCTCAATCGCCTCCCGCCAGGCAGCCGTCCTGGCGATCGGCTTCTCTCTAAGGGGCCATAGTCCGTTCTTGAACTCGATCAACGCCGCGACCATCGTGTTGAACTGGAAGTCCCGCAGGTCGGTCGTGACTCGCTCGATCGTCTGATGGGTCAGTCGCCGCAACGCCTGCTCTTCGTCGCTACCGGCCTCCGAGTCGATCCGATTTCTGGCCGTCGACGTCACGATCGTGTACGAGTCCCTGATGAACTTCTCCATCCCGGTGATGCCCCGGCTGTTCCAGGGTCCGCCCTGATCCCACGGACCGAGGTACATCAGGTGCAGGCGAAGCGCGTCCGCGCCGTGCCGCTGGACCAGATCGTCCGGCGCGATCTGGGTGCCGCGGCTCTTGCTCATCTTGGTGCCTTCTTCGGCCAGGATCATCCCTTGGTTGCGAAGACGCTGGAACGGCTCGCCGTGGTCGACGAGTCCGATGTCGCGCAACACCTTGGTGAAGAATCGGGCGTAGAGCAAGTGCAAAATCGCGTGCTCGATCCCGCCGCAATACAGATCCACCGGGCACCACGCCGCGGCCTTCTCGGGATCGAAGGGGCGTTCCTCATCGTGCGGGCTGGTGTAGCGGAACCAGTACCACGACGAATCGACGAAGGTGTCCATCGTGTCGGTCTCTCGCCGTGCCGGGCCCCCGCATTGCGGACAGACGGTTCGTAGAAATGCTTCGTGCGTGGTTAGCGGACTTTGACCGGTCGGTGTGAACTCGGCGTCCATCGGCAGTTCGACCGGCAAGTCGTCGATCGGGACCGGCACCATGCCGCAGCTGTCGCAGTAGACGACCGGTATCGGCGTGCCCCAGTAACGCTGCCGTGAAATCAGCCAGTCACGCAGTCGGTAGTTGACCTCGGCTTTGGCTCGACCCTGTTCGTCGAGCCACGCAATAACAGCCGGCACACCGTCCGGCACCGGCGTACCATCGAAGGACCCCGAGTTGACCAGGAGACCGGCTCCGTCGTATGCCTCTTCCATCGTTGCGGGGTCGAGGGTCACGCCTTCAGGCTGCACCACGACCCTGATTGGCAAATCGAAGGCACGCGCGAATTCGAAGTCGCGCTGGTCTCCCGATGGCACGGCCATGATCGCGCCCGTGCCATAGCCCATCAGGACGTAGTCCGCGATCCAGATCGGGATCCGCTCGTCCGTCACCGGGTTCAAGGCATATGCACCAGTAAAGACACCGGACTTCGGCCGAGTCGCGTCGGTCGACATCCGCTCGATCTCGGTCTCGCGTCGCGCCTGCTCGACGTACGCCTCCACGGCAGCTCGCTGGCCATCCGTCGTGATCTTCGCCACCAACGGGTGCTCAGGCGCCAGGACCATGAAGGTCGCGCCCCAGACCGTGTCGGGGCGGGTCGTGAAGACCTCGAGCACATCGCCGGTTTCCAGCGAAAACCTTAGCCGAGCTCCCTCCGAGCGACCGATCCAGTTGCGCTGCATCGTCTTGACGCGCTCGGGCCAATCGACATTGTCCAGCTCGCGCAGGAGTTCGTCGGCGTAGTCAGTGATCCGGAAATACCACTGCTCAAGGTCGCGCTTGAAGACCTCGGCGCCGCACCGCTCGCAAATATTGCCTTCGAGTACCTGCTCGTTCGCCAGCACCGTCTGGTCCTTGGGACACCACCAAACCGCGCCCGGCGCTCGGTAGGCCAGCCCTCGTTCGAGCATCTGCAGGAAGATCCACTGGTTCCAGCGATAGTACTCCGGGGTGCAGGTGACCACCTCGCGCGACCAATCGATCATCGCGCCCATCTGCCGATACTGCGCCCGCATTCGATCGATGTTGTCGAACGTCCAGGTGGCCGGGTGAATGTTGTGACGAATTGCCGCGTTCTCCGCCGGCAGGCCAAAGGCGTCGAAGCCCATTGGGAACAGGACGTTGTACCCGTTCATCCGCTGAAACCGCGCGAAGACGTCCGGCACCGCAAAGGCGTACCAGTGCCCAACGTGCAGCGTGCCCGACGGATAGGGATACATCGTGAGCGAATACCACTTGGGCCGGTCCGCCTCATCGCGAGCCCGGTAGAGCTCATCGGTCTCCCAGCGCGCCCGCCACTTCGGCTCGATGATTGCTGGATCGTAGCGATCGGACGATGCGTCCGATCTCCCCTCCACGGCCCCTGCCGTGACTGTTGAACGAACGGCGCTCGACATGGTCTGTCGCTCCCTGATTTCTAACGACTCAGCAGGTATGTGGGAAATTCGCGAGCGTTTGCCCTCAGTCGAATCGCGCAAACGCAAAACGGCCTTCCGTCCCCGATCAGGGACGGAAGGCCGTTCATCGGCGCTCTTCCGCGGTACCACCCTGGTTGGTCAGCAGCCTCGGTCGTTCGCGATCTGCGGTGGTGGAGCTGAGGGGACTCGAACCCCTGACTTCGACACTGCCAGTGTCGCGCTCTCCCAGCTGAGCTACAGCCCCGCGTTTGCGATCACTTCGGACCGAGTCACCTTTGCCGACCCGCTCCAGACCCGATAACGGAGGTTACCCGGCGGCGGCTACCGGCTCACGCCTTTCACCACCACGGCTCCCGGGCGAGTTCGGCCACATCGGCTGCCTTGCACCCCCCGGCAGCTCTCTGCGATTCGGGCCTACTACTCCCGTTCAACGCCGACCAGTGCGAAACACAACTGGTCATACTGGCTTGTACGAAAGACCTCTTCGGCCTCATCGCACAGGAAGTTTATCAACCTTGCCACCGCCCGTCAAACCGACTCTCCTACCGACATACCCGGCAGGTCTCCGGCCATCGAGCTGAGCGTGGTAGACGCTTGGGAGCTCGAACCGGATACTTCATCGTGAAACTAAACCTTTTCGCGACGCGGCCGCTCAAGTTGCCCCGTCAGCATCCGCCCGGAGTTCCCAATCCATGCGAACGTCTAACCTGCAAACCGCCACGGCGGTGATCCTCGAGCGTTTCGACATCCTCAGCGCCGCGCGCGACCGGGCCCTGAGCGAGGGGCGCCAGATCATTCGGCTCTCAGCCAATACCGTGCGTGCCGTTCATCGCGGCGAGCTTGCCGAAGCGTCCTCACTTCTCTCCGACGCCAAGTCTCTTCTGGACTCGCTCGTCGAACACCTCGCGCCCTACCCGAGCGTCTATTGGGCTGGCTACGTTCAGGACGCCATGAAAGAGTTCGCCGAGGCAAGCCTGACCCTGGCGATCGTCAGTGGGGAGCCCTTGCCTGGACCAGGCGAGCTCGGCGTCGAGGACGCCCCCTATCTCAACGCCTTGGCCGAGGGTGCAAGCGAGTTGCGCCGCGAGGTGCTCGACCGGCTCCGCGCCGACGAGCTCGAGCGCGCCGAGGCTCTCCTTGCCGTCATGGACGAGATCTACGATGTCTTGATCACGGTCGATTTTCCGGACGCCATCACCGGTGGTCTCCGACGCACTACTGACCAACTTCGCGGCGTGCTGGAACGAACGCGCGGCGACCTGACCATCTCGCTCACGCAGAAGCGGTTGCAACGGTCGCTCGCGGAGGCGCGCGCGGCCCTCGGCGACCCGTCGCCTGCGTATCCGGCGGCCGACACTACTCCAGACCCGGAAGACGAATCTTGACCGGCGCGCCGACGTTGACATCGTTCTCTGCCATCCAGCCGGCCGGCATCTCCAGGACATATGACACGGCTTCCGGCGAACGGTAACGCGGCAAGTCGGCATCTGAGGCGTCTGCGACCGGGCAGACACTTCTCGCGGCTCCGACAATCTGGCCCGACTCGATCCAAATGATGTCGAGACAGAATCGCATCCCCTTCATCCAAAACGAGCGATATCCTGGCTCACCATAGACGAACAGCATCCCCGTGCCCGGAGCCAAACCGTCACGGTACCCCAGGCCTCGCTGATGCAACGACCCTGTATCCGCGACCTCCGCCCCGATCTCAACTCCACCTACGTCGACGGTCGCCGTCTGAGATGTCCAAGGCAGTTCCAGGCGCCAAGGCGGCACTACCGGCGAGGCCACGGCGAATCCTGCCGCCCCAAGCCCCATCACGATCGCAACGCCAACAATCAACGCGACTCCGAGTGAGGACCGGACATACCGCTTCCTGTCGCCTCCATCCCTCAACCACCGCTTCAGTTCCACTCAAACCTCCGGATTCCCGGTAATCGTAAGAATCAACCGTGTCACTTGACCTCGGCACCATCCCCGTCGAGGGCCCGGGCGACCGACGTCAGGAGATCGATGCACTCGCCGACTCCCGTCACCGTGACGTCCGCCATGCTTGAGACGGACGGATGGGTCTCCGCACTCAGGACCGCCACGGCCAGTGCCGCCACCGCGCCACTCTCCCGAAGTTTGTGTACCGCGACAAACGCGTCGACGTCGGTGATGTCGTCGCCGATGTACACGACTCCATTCAGCGAATGCGTTCGCGTCAAATCCGCAATCGCCGTCCCCTTATTGATCACGACTTCCGGCCGCAACTCGACGACGTATCGGCCTTCGGTGATCCGCAACCCACGCAGTGCCGCTGCTTCACCAGCAGCGCTCAGAATCACCTCGCGCGCCATCAAGTGATTCGGCGCTAGCCGATAGTGGATCGAAGCTGACAGACGCTTGTCTTCCAGCACCACACCCGCGTCGACACCGGCAGCAGCCAACGCCGCGCCGACGTCAGCCAGCGCAGCTGCGAGTGACGCCCTACTCGCCTCCGCGGCTGGATGCACCCAGCGATTGCCTCGATGCAGCCACTCCATGCCGTGGTTCCCGACCACCAGGAGGTCGGGGATACCGATCATCTTCGCCCCATCGTCCGCGGCGCGTCCTGTTACCGCCCCAACGAGAGCAAGACGACCATCCAGTCGCTTCAGGGCCTCACGCGCCGAGTTCGTGACGACCGCCTCCGGCGGTGTCGGAGCGATCGCGCTGATCGTCCCATCGATGTCGGTGAAAAGCCCGGCCGGTTCCAGGCGCAGAACCTCGAGAACTCGCTCCTGCGCCACCGGGTCGGCATGCTCGGAAGTGTTGACGGCCACGGCCACCCTCATCGTCGACGGATTGCGTCCTCGCGGCATCGGCCTCGTCCAGCGACCATGCCTGACAATTCTCCCATTTTCGCCGGCCAACTGCTCCAAATGCCGTAAAAGTGGCGTTAGGGAGAGGTGAAGCGGTATACGGTACCGTCCCTGCCGTCCACAAAAACGTCTTTGGTCTCTCCTAACTTTTCGACTGCGACGTGGTAGATCAGCACTCCACGCGGCGCAGACGGCGGCCCGAACGGGACCACCTCGGTATTGAGCCTCACATCGACGCCAGTCGAGGCACTGATCGCGTCACGATCCTCGTAACCTGACTTGGCAAGCGACCGCCGGAGAAGTCCGAAATCGATCGAGTCGGTAGGGAGTGTCGGCACGTCCTCTGGCGCGACTTCCGCCGGCTCCGTCTCTCCCGTGTCACTCGCGAAAAACGTTTGCGCCTTTTCCGAGTAGAACGTGGCTTGCCATCGGAATCCTGCCTCGAAGAGTTGGCAGCCGACGCGCAACTTCGTCAGTCGGGCGTCGGGTTGCCACGCCGACGCTTTTGCCGTCGCGGCCTGAATCCCCGACTGCCACGCCAGGTCCATCTGCGGCAAGTCACCGATCAGCAGTCTGCCGTCGGCGCAGACAAATCGGCTCTCCGACTCGGACGTCGCCGATCCATCGGCGACTGCAGAAGCGGTTACCGCCGGGGTCGGCTGCACACGCGCCGCTGAGGGCCCGGCGCATCCCGCAAGGATCAACAGCGTCGCAAGCAACCCAACGGCGGGAACGTTTGCGCCGCGTTGCCGTACTCGCCTCCCGAGCCCCGTTTCGTTGGAGAATTCAAGCCTCATCTCGCCCTCGTCCTCTATCCGGGCCGTTCGATCATAGCACGCTGCCCGAGCCCGTCTGGTCGCCCTCAGAGCCCCTGTCCTCCAAGGTAGTTACCGACGAACGCGCCTCGGATATACTGAGGACGATTCAAAGGTGCGTGGTCAGCGTCTTGCCTTTCGCCTCTGGTCGCCATGACACTTTTTGGTGGCGCCGGTTCGAATCCAGGTCCTCCGGACGGTCAACGGGGACATACGGAGCGGAGAAGGAGAAGGATGTACCTGTTCAATACGCAGACGGGTCAAGCCGAACCGTTTTCGGCGCCCAGCGGGACGGTCGGGATCTATGTCTGCGGCGTCACGCCCTACGACACCACTCACGTCGGCCATGCCTTTACCTTCCTGACGTTCGACATTCTTGTTCGCTACCTGCGCTTCTTGGACTACTCCGTCACCTACGTGCAAAACGTGACGGACATCGACGACGACATCCTGCGCAAGGCCAAAGAGGCCGGTCTCCCCTGGAACGAACTGGGTCGCCGCGAAACCGAGAAGTACCGGCAAGACATGCGCGATCTGAACGCGCTGGAGTTCGATCATTTCACCAAAGCGACCGAGCACGTCCCGGAAATGGTCGCCCTGATCGAAGAGCTAATAAAGGCAGAACTCGCCTACGTCGCCAACGGCAACGTCTACTTCTCCGTCGACAAGGATCCCGAGTTCGGTAAGCTCAGTCACATCCCGCGTGACCAAATGCTGCCGATTGCGAACGAACGCGGCAACACACCCGACGATCCCAACAAGCGTGACCCCCTCGACTTCGTCCTCTGGCAAGCCGCTGCGCCCGGAGAGCCGACGTGGGATTCTCCCTGGGGTGCGGGTCGGCCGGGCTGGCACATCGAGTGCAGCGCGATGTCCACCCGCTATCTCGGCCCCACTTTCGACATCCATGGCGGTGGCGCCGATCTCGTCTTCCCCCATCACGAATGCGAGATCGCCCAGTCCGAGGGTGCTACGGGCCAAAAGCCGTTCGCCCGCTATTGGATGCACGTCGGCATGGTCCGATACCTGGGCGAAAAGATGAGCAAATCGCTCGGCAACCTCGTTCTGGTCCGAGACGCGCTCAACAACTACTCCGCCGACGCCTTACGCCTCTACCTCTTTTCCCACCACTACCGGTCGGCCTGGGAGTACCACGAGCACGAACTCGACGAATGGGCGACCCTCGCCGCCGATCTGCGGGAAGCGATCGACATTCCGTCCTACGGCATCGATCAAGAGATCGACGTCTCGATCTTCCGAGAGCGGTTCTTAAACGCCCTCGACGACGATCTGGACACACCGACCGCCATCGAGGCCCTGCGCGAGATCGCTCAATCGATCCTCGAAGCCCCGGAGGAGGACGACGCGCGCGACGCCCAGGCAACGCTGCAAGAACTCGCCGCTCTGCTGGGTCTGACATTGTCAGACTGACCGACCGTGTCTCGGGCGTCGTGGTTCGCCGGGATGCCGTGCTATACTGCGCCGAGCCGTACGTCGGCCCTATTTGATGTTGCCTTTCTGCCTCGTTGCGGCCAGGGACGCGCAACCCCTGGGAAATACCGCAGACGGGGCAAACCCATGGAAAGGAGCCCTCGTTGCGCGGTTCTCCTCGTGATGCCCGAAATTACGAACTGATGACCGTCTTCAGCCCCGATGTCCCCGAGGACGAGATTCAGGGCACAATCGATCGTGTTGTCGGTTACATCACCACCGCCACCGGCGCGATGGTCGACGTCAATCGCGACTCTCCCTGGGGCCGGCGCCGCCTCGCCTACCCGATTCGCCACGCCAGCCGTGACGTGCGCGACGGCTTTTACACGCTTTACCACTTCCAGGTCGCACCCCACCGCGTCGAGGACATAGAGCGTGAGCTCAAGCTCAACGATCGCGTGATCCGCTACTTGCTCACGCTCTACACACCGAGACCCGTCGAGGAGCAGGCGCCACCCACCGAGGAATCGGCGCAGACCACCCCGGCTGGCACCGAGGACGAGGTCCCCACGAGCACGGGCGAGCCTACCGAAGCGTCGGAGCCCAGCGGTGACGGTGAGCCAGTTGAGGCGTCAGCTTCCGCCGCTGAGCCGGCGGAGGAGCCGGAAACGGTAGCGGCGACCGAGCCCGAACCGGCTTCGGATGTCGTCGAAGGGGCCGGTGCCCTGGAGACGGGAGACGGCGAGGCGGGCGCCGCAGAGGCAGCTCCGCCGAAGGAGGCGTAAATGGCCGGCGTCAGCAAGGTCATCCTCGTTGGCAACCTCGGGCGCGATCCAGAGACGCGGTACACGCCAAACGGGACGATGAACGTCCAGTTCACGATGGCGGTCAGCCGTCGCTGGACCGACCAGGGTGGCCAGCAACAAGAACGGACGACTTGGTTCCGGATCACGGCCTGGGCCCGCCTGGCAGAGACGCTCGATTCGCTGACGCAGAACGGCGCCCTCGCCAAGGGCAAGCAGGTCTACGTCATGGGCAATCTCGAAGCCCGCGAGTATCAGGACCAGCAAGGACAAACGCGGACGTCTCTCGACGTTCGTGCAGATGAGGTCCAGTTGCTGGGCAGCCGCGCCGACGCCGAAGGCGGCATGGGTGGGCCCGGCGGTTCCGGTGGACGTGGCGGCCGGCCCGGCGGAGACGCCGAAGGCTTCGGAGCCGGCGATATCGACGACGTTCCGTTTTAGGTCGCCCAGGCGCGACGAGGATTTCTAGACCATGGCAGACAACGAACCAACACAGGCCCCATCCGGAGATCGACCAGTCGGGGATCGACCCGGCGGCGGCGAACCGCCCCGCCAGCGCTTCGGTGCCGGTGCCCAAGGCGGCCGGCCGCCCTACGGTGAGCGTGGCGACCGGCCGCGAGGCCGCCGCCCGAGCGGCGGTGGACGATATACACCGCGCCGAAAGATTTGCGCCTTCTGCGCCGACAACATCGGCGAAGTCGATTACAAGGATCTCGGCCACATCCGACGTCACCTCTCCGAACGTGGCAAGATCGAACCGCGGCGCAAGCTCGGCACCTGTGCCAAGCACCAGCGATCCCTCACTGTCGCGATCAAGCGCGCTCGCCACCTCGCTCTCCTCCCGTACACAACGAGTGCCGGGCGAGGCTAATCACGATCGTGGGGTTTCGCCCCAGATGTCCAAATTTCTTGACGCGTCGGATCGGGATCAATCTTCCCGTCCGGCGCGTCGGTATGTCGGCGAGAACTGGCCGGTAAAGGCGTGAGGCCGTTCGCCCCGCCACCATGAGGAACGATGCGATGCCGAAACGTCGCCGTGATGAGCGTCCACGAGAGAGTCGGACGGGCACTCCACGTCCTGCCCGTCCTGCGTCCGGGCGGCAGCCCCAGCCCGCGCCCCCTCCGTCGTGGCGCGACCGGCTTCGGATCGGTCAAAAACCAACCGCACCCGGACGTCGGCGCCGTATCTCCCGCCGCGAGCGGGAAGAACGGCGCAAGCGCCAACTCTTCTGGGGCATGGGCGTCGCCGGGGCCCTCATTGCCGTCATCCTGGTCGGCTTCGCGGCAAACGAATACTGGATCAAACCTCGCCACGTGATGGCCACCGTCGACGGAACCAAAATCCGCCGCAAGGACTATTGGAAAGTCCGTTCCTTCGACCTCTTGAACCAGGCTAGTCAGTTCTCCCAACTTGCCACCTTCGCCAGTAGCGAACAACAGCAGCAGTACCAATCGCTCGCTCAGCAGGCTCTCACCGAACTGGAAGACGTCTGGGGTTCGACCGATACGAACGACGCGACGCTCTCGAAGATGATCGACGATCAGGTCTACTTGAAGAATCTGGACAAGCTCAACCTCACAATCGCCGACCAGGAGGTCGACGACTACATCGCCCAGCAATTCGAACCGGCGGACGCGCCGATCTACACCCCGACGCCGACGCCGACCCTCATTCCGACCCGCGCCGCGTGGGCCACCGAAACCGCCGTCGCTCAAGCAGCCACCGCAACGGCAGAGGCCGCCACTTCGGAGGCTTCGCCCGAAGCCGCTGGTTCGCCCGAGGCCCTCGGCTCACCCGAGGCGGCAAGCTCACCATCTACCTCAACACCGGTGGCCGACGGATCGCCCGCTGCCTCGGCGGCATCTCCGACCTCAACGACACTCCCCTCGGTAGAGCTCCCTCAGGCAAGACCCGCCGCGCCCCACGCCTCGCCCTCTGCCGCCACACCAGATTCGGACGCAAGTCCGGCCGCGTCCCCAGTGGCCGAGGCGACTGTCTCTCCGACGCCCAATCAGGAACAGGCAAGGCAAACCGCCGCCGCCGGCTACGAGCAGTTCCAGGATAACGCGTTCGAGCGCACCCATCTCTCGCGCGCCGATTACGAGCGCCTCATTGTTCGGCCTTCGGTGGCACGGCAGAAGGTTCGGGAAACGCTCGAAGCGCAGGTGGGGCAGTCGGCCGAGCAACTCCACGCTGCCCACATTCTGGTCAGCACCAAAGAGCTGGCCGATTCGCTCTACCAGCAACTTCAGCAGCCCGATGCCAATTTCGAGCAACTCGCGAAGGACAATTCCACCGATACCTCGACCGCTCCCAATGGTGGCGACCTCGGCTGGTTCCCTCGCGGGATCATGGTCTCCGAGTTCGACGCCGTCGCGTTCGCAACCCAGCCCGGTCAGGTTAGCCAACCATTTGAAACAGACTTCGGTTGGCACATCGTCAGGGTCTATGCACTGGAACCGGATCGCCCGCTGACCGACGAGCAAATCACTCAACTGAAGTCGAAGAAGGTCCAGGATTGGTTAGACGAACAGAAAGCAGCGACCGACATCAGCTCCGATCTCGAGCCGTCGCCGACGCCTGCCGATCAGCAGTTCCAACCGCCGCCGGACGCTCCGCCGACGCCGACGCCTGCTCCCACCACGGTCGCCTCGCCAGAGGCCCTTCCCGAGGCGTCGCCGGAGGCACAATAGGCCGCGGAATGAACGGCGAGCGCCGGCAGAGCAGAGTCGTGCTATCCTGAGCCAAGCGACGATGTCGGGCGTCTATCGGGATGCCTGCTGTATCCGGAGTTGTTGAGCGCTGACAACCGCTGCCTTTACGGACAGCTCCGGAACGAGGGTCTCAGGTATGTCTTTCCGAGAGCGGGCCAGTCAGCAATCTGAATGGGATGTCGACGAGGACTCCGTGCCTCCGATGTGGCAGGACCGCCCCTCGTCCCCCAGAGCGGACAGCCCGCAAGATGTGCCGGCCGCCGAACTTCCGGCTTGGTCCCACGGCGTCACCGGTGACGAAGTCGCCGAGGAATCCTATCTGCCGCCGCCCCGCTCCCGTCGTACCGCGCCGGTTCCCTCCGATCGTCCTGGCGCCGCCTGGCCGAACCTCCGCGACTCATTGAGAGGAAGCGCAGCAGCCGCGTCGAGCGGCTCCCGCGCCGGACGTCGGTCATCCGCGTCCGCATTGCCTCCGCCAAGGCGCTCAGAGAGTGTCGCTGCGCCAAGTCCGGATCGACTGGACGATGACCTCGCCTGGGCGCCACTGGACGGGGACGCCCCCCTTGCCGCCGAGGAGATCGCGTACGACTCGACGCGCTACCCTGCCCGTCGCGGTCCTGCCACCCGTACCCGACAGCGATCGAGACGTGCGACACCGCCGTCCAACCGACCGACGATGCAGATTCCGCCGGCGCTGGCCGCCTTGGCCGCCGCCCAAGATCGCCTCGTTGTCGGTGCCGTCGGACTTTCGGCCTTCAGCCTGCTCTTGATGGCAGCAACGATCAGTAGCCGCTCGAACGCGCTTCCGCCATGGATCGTGCTTCACCTTGACGCCGCGGGGAATCCCGACCATTGGGGAACCACCTCCACCGTTTGGCGGTTACCATTGATGACCGCCATGTTGACGCTAGCAAGTTTCGCTGGTGCACTCTTCGTCGGGCGTCGCGACCCGTTTGCGGCCAGATTCCTCCTTGGCGCAGCACTCTTCATCCACGTCTTGGCCTGGGTTGGCCTGGTGCGCGTTATCTGGTGAGCATCTCCGACCGTCAGCTCTTTGTAGCAATCGGCTGCATGTGATGCACACGACGCCGCCATTTGACGCGCCCCAATTTGCTCCAGACGACGACATCGCTAGCGGCGCGACGACATTCTCGGCTCTTGGTCTGCAAGCCACCGCCTTGGAGTCTGCGAGAGGCTGGACGACATGGCGAATCTAATCACCGTCGGCCGGATCGGCTTGCTCTTCATCGTGGTGGCGCTGATCTATTTCGGCAATGTCGCTGTGATTACCCTCTGTCTTCCTCTGATCGCGTTCACCATCGGTCTCGACGGTATCGACGGCTGGGTGGCGCGGCGTCGGAACGAGTCGTCTCAGTTCGGTGCCGTCTTCGACATTGCTGGCGATCGAATTGTCGAGAATGTCCTCTGGGTCGTCTTTGCCGACCAGGACCTCGTTCCGATCTGGGTGCCACTGCTCGTTTTGACGCGTGGCTTCATCGTTGATGGGCTTCGCTCGATCTCATTCGCAGAGGGCATGACCGCCTTCGGTGAGCGGAACATGATGCGCTCGCCCCTAACTCGCTGGCTCACCGCCGGCCGCTTCATGCGCGGCCTCTTCGGATATGCCAAGGCATTGGGTTTCGTCTTTCTCACCGGCATGGTCGCTTTTCGGCATCATGACACCGACGGCACACTGCTCGGCTCGATCTACAGCAACGAGGTATTCCGCGGCATTGGCTGGTTTATCGTCTGGCTGGCGGTGGCCTTGACCGTCATCCGCGGCCTGCCGGTCATCTTCGATGCAATTGCGCTCTGGGGTCACCGTCCTGCCGCCCCGACTGACCAACCTGCAGCGGCGCGGGCTGAAGAGCACCATCCAGATGTCGCTTCGCGATCTCATACGTAGCGATCGGGCAATCCGAAGGCGCTCTGTATGCAACGAGCGCCCAATCGGCACCCGAACCTGTTGGTTACGAATGCTGCATTCTTGGTGATGGCGCACCTTGAGCGTCTCGGCTCAATTGGCGATCATTGGCAACGACGCTGCACGTGCACGTCGCGTAATGCTGAGTCTCGACCTCAGGCCTGTCGAAATGTACGGTCGGGGCTTGGAGGCACTGGTTCGTGGCAACCGAACAATTCTCTCAATCCAACCTCGTCTCGCCCTCCCGGCTGGCGCAGGACGCGAACGATGCGGCAGCTCGGCGGCGACCACCACGTTCGCACCTTCCACGGGTCGAGTTCAGACTCGAAGAACGCCGCCATGTCCGCCATTTGCTGAGCATCGTCCTCGCGGTGGTTGCCTCGTGGACGATTCGGCTCATGCCGGAGCGGCTTCGCCGTTATGTCGCGACGAAGGGCGGCGATCTCTCCTACCGATACTCGAAGTTATATCGGGAAAGCGTCACCGCGAATCTTCGCCAGGTGCTCGGGCCGGACGTCTCGGAACGTGACCTCCAAAGCGCGGTTCGCAACGTCTTCCGATTCAGCGGGAGAAACCTGGCCGATATGCTCCTCGTGCCCCATCTCGGCTCTGACGAGATCGCGCAGCGCGTACCGCTGATCTCGGGCAAGTGGAGCTATCTCGACGACGCGTTGACCGCGGGTAAGGGCGCTGTCCTGATCACTGGCCACCTCGGCGCATTCGACTTCGTCGGACAGGCGCTTCACCAACGCGGTTACAAACTGACCTCGGTGACCGGTCGCACAACGTCGCGGTTCCTCTTTGACGCCGTCACCTTTTTGCGCCGGTCTCATGACATGCGTCTCGTCGAAGCCAGCCCATCAGGAATTCGGCGCGTGATCCAGGCGCTCCGGCGGGGCGAAGGTGCCGTCTTCCTGACCGACCGCGACTTTTTTCAGAATGGCAAACCGGTGCGCTTCTTTGGCCGGGAGACGACGCTCTCACCTGGTGCCGTCAGGATCGCCCGAGACACGGGTGCACCGATCGTGCCCGTCTTCGGTATTCGCACCCGCACCGGCCACGGCATGATCCTGGAACCCGCTTTCCACGTCGAGAAGACCCACGACCTCGATGCTGATGTCGCCCATGGCTTGGCAAAAGTGACGGCTGTCTTAGAGCGCGTGATCGGCTCGGCGCCGGATCAATGGGTTATGTTCCAGCGAGTGTGGCCAGAGGAACCGGCCGACCCCGACGCACCCGGTCTGGCCGTCCGTCCCGGCGAGTCCGAGCATTCCTGACCTGTCGATTCCGGGGGGCGCGATCGCGTGCCGCAGCTCCGGTCGGATCGTCGGCCCAGAGGTCGTATGGAGACGCCTCTGCGATCCGAATCGTGACGAACTCTCCGATCGCGTGCGCGCCGGGGACAAAGACCAACCCGTCGACCTCCGGCGCGTGGCGCGCCGCACGTCCGACCGAGATCGGCTCAACCCGTCCTCGCTCGTCTTCCGCCTCCCCGACCGCCTCGATCAAGACCTGATGAGTCGTGCCGACAAGCTGCCGGTTCTTTCGCAGTGAGATGCGATGCTGCGCCTCCATGATGGCGTTGCGTCGTTCCTCGGCCACCTCCGCCGGCACTGCACCGTCGAGCGCCGCGGCCCGCGTCCCCTCCTCCGGTGAGTAGGTGAAGACTCCGACGTGGTCGAACTCTTGCTCTTCGACGAAGCTCAACAGACGCTGGAACTGCTCATCCGTCTCCCCGGGATAGCCGACGATGAAAGTCGTCCGCATCACCAATCCGGGCAGAGACTTTCGGGCGTGATCGATCAGGCGCATCGTCATCTCGGGATCGCTCGGCCGATTCATCCGGCGCAAGACGTCCCGGTCGGCATGTTGCAGCGGCATGTCGAGATAGGGCAACAGCGTCTCGTGCTGCGCCAGCACATCGACCATCCGCAGCGTCAGCGGACTCGGGTAGATGTAGAGCATTCGCAGCCAGGGAAGATTCGGCACTTGCTCCGCGATCGACTCCAGCAGACTCGGCAGACCGTGCTTCATCCCCAGGTCGGCCCCATACCGGATCGTATCCTGAGCGACGAGGACGACCTCCTTCGTGCCCCGTGAGACGAGATCGACGATCTCCTGGATCACGTGCAGCGGGCGCTTGCTGATCTGCCGGCCCTTGATACTCGGAATCGTGCAGAAAGCGCAGTTGTGATCGCAACCATCCGCGACCTTCACGTACGCGGAAGGACCCGCCTCGGCGCGGCTGAACGTCGTCAGCATCCCCTCACAGCCCGCCTGCTCCGGGACCGCTTGCTCTCCAAAGAGACCGCCGACTACATCGCCGATCTTGTACCACTCGCGCGTGGTCAGGACGTGATCGACCCCAGCCGGGATGGCGTTCCGATAGTCGCCGAGTGCAGGCATACACCCGGCGGCGATCAACCGCTGCCCATCGCGGCGTCGGTCGACCAACTCACTGATCGCGCCGATCGACTCCGCTCTGGCAGCTCCGAGGAAGCCACACGTGTTGACGATCACCACGTCCGCGTCTTCGGCCGCCGCGGTCGGTACCATCCCGCGCTGCCGAAGCAGCGTGTCCATCCCATCGGAATCGACCCGATTCTTCGAGCAGCCCAGCGTCACGATGTGAAAGCCACGCCGCCCCTGTTTGGTTTCCATCTCAGCAACCACGTAACACAGTCCCTTCGTGTTCGTTCTGCGGTGATTCAGCTTGCGAAGTTATGGAGCGGCGACATCACCACACGGTCATTCCGAACTTGTCGAGGAAGCTCTCTCCGATAGAGCGGACGTGCAGAAAAGCGCTGCAACGGGCACGTGAACGATCACCGGTAGTTGACGAACTGCAGCGCCACCGGATAGTCCTCACCCTTCAGTGCCTGGATCACCGCCTGCAGGTCGTCCCTGTTCTTCGCCTGGACCCGTACCGCGTCTCCCTGGATCTGGGGCGTCACCTTCTTGAATTCGTCCCGGATCCGTTTCGTGATCTGCTTCGCAAGGTCCTCAGGGATGCCCTGCTTCAACTTGACCACCTGGCGTAAACGGCCCGAGGCGGCCTGCTCTTCCTTGCCGTAGTCGAGGATCTTGAGCGAGAGATTGCGTCGAACCAGCTTCGATTCGAGAACGTCGCGCACGGCCTGCAGACTCGTCTCCGAGGCGGTGTTGATCGTGATCTCTGCTTCGCCTAGCACGATCTCCGTTTTCGTATCCTTCAGATCGTAACGCTGTTGGATTTCGCGGCGAGCCTGATCGAGCGCATTCTTGAGCTCTTGGTCATCGTACTTGGAAACAACGTCGAATGATGAAAGCGCAGCCATTGAATCCCTCCGAGCGACATTACAACCGACAAATACTACCAGAAACATTCACGGATGAGTCCGGCTTCGTCTCTATTCTTGAACGGACGTTTGCGTGCCTGGGGTGAAGACTCTTCGGCACGTGCCGACCGCATAGCGCATAATTGTCATCAAGATGGGCGCCCGTTGACCCGTCCTACTGAGTTCTTGACATGATCGACGTCACCGCCGTGCATCCCCAATCGCTCCCACAGGTCCTTCGCCAGACCGATCTTCCGGTATCGACCGACCCTCTGCGAGCTGTTCCCCGCGCCGGCAATCGGCTTGGTGGCTTGCCGATCCTGTACAAAGTCCTCATCGCCAACGCGGCGATTGTCGCCCTGGGCGCCATTGCCGGCACCTGGCTGACCATCCAAACCGTGCGTCATGCGGCACATCATCAATTCTTCGGCCTGGCAGCGAGCTTTGTGGCTGTCGGCATCATCGCCAGCATCGTCGTGAACTACGTCGTCCTCCGCGCGGCGTTCCGCCCACTCGCGACACTGGAGCAGACGGCCCTTGCGGTTCGTGGCGGTGATCTTTCCGCCCGCGCCGCTCCGACCTCGTTCATGGATCCCCAAGTTGCTCACCTTGCGGAGACCTTCAACGCGACCCTCGATGAGCTCGCCCGCGATCGCGCTGAGCTGCGGACCCTTGCCTCTCAGGTCATCCGCGCCCAGGAGGACGAGCGACGGCGGATTGCCCGCGAATTGCACGACGACACTGCCCAAGTCCTGTTCGCCCAACTGCTCCGGCTAACGACCCTCAAGGCGTCGCCCGACCCCGGCGTTCACTTGATGGCGGCGACACTTGAGGAAATGACCGTCGAAGCCCTCGAAGGGGTGCGGCGGCTCGCCCTGGAGTTGCGCCCCCCCGCGCTCGACGATCTCGGGCTCTCAGCCGCCCTCGGCGAACTCGCCCAGCGGTTTGCGGACCAACTCAACGTACCGGTCGACTACCAATCTCGCGGGCTTCGGGGGCGCCTCCCGTCCGAGGTCGAGTTGGTTCTCTATCGTGTCGCCCAGGAAGCACTCACCAACATCGCAAAGCACGCCGACGCCAGCCGCGTCTGGCTCGACGTCGATCGCACCGGCAATGACGTCACCATCTCCATCCGGGACGACGGTCGCGGCTTCGACCATAACGTTTCCGCGGCAAGCGACGGACGCGGTCTCGGTCTCGGACTGTTTGGCATGGAAGAGCGCGTCGCCCTCGTTGGCGGCCGTTTCAGAATCTGGTCTCGACCGGGGAGCGGCACCGAGATTTTCGCCTTCATCCCGCTCACCGGCGATGCCGGCGTCGCCGAAAGGAGCGCCGCGTGAGCGCCGAACCGCGGTCTGAGTCCCCTACTACGCCTCTGATTCGGATCGTGCTCGCGGATGACCACGGCGTCGTTCGGGCTGGTCTTCGTGCCCTCCTGGAGCGCCAGCCCGACATCGAAGTCGTCGGCGAAGCCGCCGACGGCGAGACTGCGGTTCGGGTCACCCGCGAGCAGCGACCCGCTGTTGTCGTCGCCGATCTCTCGATGCCCGGTGGTGGTCTAGAAGCGATCCGGGAGATCACCGCGCTCGGTCTCCCGGTCCGGGTCCTGGTGCTCACCGTTCACGCCGAAGAGCGTTACCTCCTACCAGTGCTGGAGGCTGGTGGCTCTGGTTATGTCAAGAAGTCGAGCGCGCACACCGACCTCCTCGACGCGATTCGCACCGTCGCGCGCGGCGAGGTCTTCCTTGACCCCGCCGCTACGAAAACCCTCCTCAAGGGTTACCTGGGTCGGGTTCGCACGGGTGACGAACTTGATCTAGGCGAGCTACTCTCTGACCGGGAGCGGGAAGTCGTTAAGCTGACCGCTGAGGGGCATACCGCCCAACAGGCAGCCGACATCCTTTCCCTCTCCCCAAAGACGGTTGAGACGTATCGACACCGCGCCATGCAGAAACTCGGACTCACCAACCGCGCCGAGTTGGTCCGCTACGCGCTACGAGCCGGACTCCTTGCCGAGGACGGTGCCTGATCCACGACCCAACCTGACAAACTAATCAAACTTTTCCTTACATGGACGCGGAAATCCCGACAAACCGTCTCATCCTTTCGAATAGGGCTCCCGTCTACCGGCTTGGCTGGAGGGCGATAGTATCGCCACTGACGGAGTCTGCGTTCGCACAATTGGTGTGCAGCGTCTCGACTATTCCGATCGGCCGCGAGCGGACCCGTTGGAGCTGGCCGTCTTGATCGATTCACACGACTCAGAGAACGGAATGGAGCGCGTCATGGAAAGCCACGCCTCCACCCGCGGACGCGCCTCCGAGGCGGCGCCGCAGTTCGGTGACGCGCCTCGCGCTGTCCACCCAGGGTGGTTGCTCCCCGACCCCGTCGAGGTCCCGACCGAATCCGGCCTCGACGAAGCAACTCGTTTCTCGGCCTTCCGCCAGCTCATGCGCACGTCGTGTGCTCTCGACCGTGCAGCGGTCGATGCGCTCGCCGACCTCGATCTGACGGCAGGCGCCTTCTTCGCTCTGATCGAGCTTGAGACCGCCTGTCCGAAGGGTCTGGCGCCGTCCGAGCTCGCACGGCGTCTCGCGGTCGCCCGCAGAACGGCGACTCTCTACGTCGACATTCTGGCCCGCCAGGGCTGGGTTGAGCGTCAGGCACACCCGGACGACCGCCGTATGGTCCTTGCCCGCCTGACTCCCGTCGGCACCCGCTTGCTTACCGAGCTCGGAGCTGCCTACAAGCGACGGCTGGCATCGCTTCTCGGCGACATCAGCCCGATCCAGGCCGAACGGCTCCGCCAACTCCTGGCGCTGGTGCCGTTGGACACCGAAAAACCGGCTCAGACGGACGTGGCCGCGGCCGACTAGCACGTCTCGACGATCGTGACGGAGGGGCGCAGGCTAGCCCTGGACCCCTCCGTCCGAATCGTCCGCTCCCCGACAAAGAATCAGCGTTCGGTTCGGGATCGACAGCGATTCTTCCCCTAAGTACGCCTTCTCTTCGCCCACTGCCGTCGCCGAGGTATCGACGACCACCGACCAGCGAATTGGCGACGCGTTGCTCTCGCCCGGCAGGCGAAACGATACCTGTCGCTCATCAGCATTGAGCAGAAGCAAGAGTGTGTCTGAGGACTTCCGTTCACGCTCGGAGCCCCTCTTTACCCCTGCGGGCCCATCGATCAACACGCCGATCGATCGGAGGGACCCATCGGCCCAATCCGCTTCCGTCATCTCGTGTCCGTCGGGATGAAACCACGTGAGGTCCTTGATCCCGCATGCACCGTTCCCTGCACCTCTGAAAAACCTCGACTGCCGCAGGACAGGATGCTCGGCGCGCACCTTCGCGAGCAATTGGACGAACGCGAGCAAGGCCGCGCGATCGGCTTCGAGCGTCCAGTCGAGCCAGCTGATCTCGTTGTCCTGGCAATAGGCGTTGTTGTTTCCACCTTGACTCCGGCCCAGTTCGTCGCCCGCGCAGATCATCGGTACGCCGCGCGAAAGCAGCAGCGTTGCCAGCAGGTTCCGCTTCTGCCGCCCCCGAACTCGCAGAATCTCTGGATCGTCGGTTGGGCCCTCGACACCATGGTTGCGTGACAGGTTGTGATCTGACCCGTCCCGGTTGTCCTCGCGATTCCCTTCATTGTATTTGCGGTCGTAGGAGACCAGATCCTGGAGCGTGAAACCGTCGTGCGCGGTGACATAGTTGACGCTGGCGGTCGGCCCCCGGCCGTTGCGGTCGTAGATGTCCGGCGACCCGCCGAACCGTAATGCGAGGTCCACCGGCCCAGCCCGGTGCCCGAGCCACAGCCCCCGCGCTGCGTCCCGAAAGCGATCGTTCCACTCCGACCATTTGCTCGGGAAGTTGCCGAGTTGATAACCGCCGTGCCCGAGATCCCACGGCTCCGCGATCAGCTTGACACCCGCCAGCACGGGATCTTGATGAACGATGTCGAAAAATGCGGCCCCTCGCTCAAAGTCTGCCGGGTCTCGCCCCAGCACGGGCGCCAGATCGAACCGAAAGCCGTCCACATGCATCACCTCGACCCAGTACCGGAGGGAGTCGAGAATGAGCTGCAACACCTGCGGGTGACTGGTATCGAGGGTATTCCCCGTCCCTGTCAGATCCTCGTTGAAACGTGGCTCGTGCGGCACCAGGCGATAATAGACCGCGTTGTCGATGCCTCGAAACGACAGCGTCGGACCCAGGTGGTTCCCCTCGGCCGTGTGGTTGTAGACAACGTCGAGTAGCACCTCGATTCCCGCCCGATGAAACGCCTTGACCATCGCCTTGAATTCACAGACGTCCGATCCCGGCTCGTCTCTACTGGCATACCGTGTCTCAGGTGCGAAAAAGCCGATCGTGTTGTAGCCCCAGTAATTCCTGAGTCCTCGCTGTGCCAGGAAGTCGTCGTCGATGAACGCTTGCACCGGTAGTAGCTCGACGGCGGTCACACCCAGCCCGTTGAGGTGCTCGACCACCGACGGATGACACAACCCCGAAAACGTACCCCGCAACGACGGCGGAACCTCGGGATGCCGCGCCGTCATCCCCTTGACGTGGAGTTCATAAATAACTGTGTCGGCCAGCGGCGTCGCAGGTGGCCGATCGTCCTCCCAGTCGAACGCATCGTCGATGACCACGCTCTTTGGCACCCCGCCCGCATCATCGTGCGGATCGAGAACCCGATCGTTGCTGGCGTCCGTTCGCCGGTAGCCGTAGACAGGAGCCGACCAATCGAGTCGACCGGAGAGCGATCGCGCGTAGGGATCAATCAGTAACTTGGCGGGATTGAATCGGTGACCGGCCTCCGGCTGGTACGGACCATCTATTCGATAGCCGTATCGCTGCCCCGGACTGACCCCTGGCACATAACCATGCCAGACAAATCCGGTAGACAGCTCCAACTCGATCCGCTTGATCTCTCGGTGCCCGTGTTCATCGAACAGACAGAGCCAAACCCGCGTCGCATGCTCGGAGAAAATGGCAAAGTTTGTTCCCTCGCCGTCCCAGGTCGCCCCAAACGGGTAGGATCGCGCCGCCCGCGCGATTCCTTGGCGACCACTCTCGTCATCTCTCAAGACTTCCTCACATCCGCAGCCGATCGCACTGTACCGAGGCAACCGGCCGATGCCGCGCCGGTTAACGAAACGTCACAGAAGATGCACCAAGCGGGCTCTTCAATCATCAATTGCCATCACCCTCGGTGTCAATTCTTGTCAGACGGCAGAACCCCCGAATCAGGCACCAGCCGTTGGACTCGCTGCCGCCGACACGCCCGCGACTCGTTCCAACTCCTGCATAGCAGAGACCAACTTGTCCGCCCCGGTCTCCATCACCTCGATCGCCCGCGCCACGCGTTCCCAGTCAAACGTCACGAACGCCGACCGCGACTCCTCCTTCGCCCTCCTCACCGCCACGATCCCCGTTGCGTAGTCTTCCTGCGCAGACACGAACCGCGCCGGTACCCCGGCCGCCGCGACGAATTCGTCGATCTGCTTCGAAAGATCATCCACTCGGCCGCCTCTCCTCTGTAGCTCGATCAAGTTCCGGCTCTTGGAGCGGCCGAGTGCCGCTAGTTCCTGAGACTGCGCGACTAGTTCCCGCAGGCGCGGCGCCACGTACCCATAGAACGCCGTCTCCTCTGCGGTCAGATCCGGAGCTGCCGGCGCCGGCGTTCCTGGCTCGGTCGTCGTGCCGAAGAGTGCATCCCGCTGCCACCATCCCAACCCGCCAAGCGCGACGATCGATGCCAGCGTCACCGTCGCCGCCAGCCTCGTCAATCGGTCCCACCGCCTCTTCGGATGCGGACTTCGCTGCTCCATGGCCCACAACTTGCCGGTGTCGGGGCGGCGACCAATCGCCAATCGCCGTTCCGCACGCGTCGGGACGCGGTTGCGCCACCAAAGCGCCACACGTATGCTCGAACGCCGTGCCGCGGGGTGCAAGGAGCCGTGCACGCGCGCCTGTTCAGTCGCTGGAGGTTTCGAAGTGCAGGTGACACCAGCAACCACCGAGATCGCTCCTCCACCCAGCCCGGTCATCATCGAGCACGTCACTCCCGAGCTCGATTGCGGCCGATACCCCGTCAAACGCGAAGTCGGCGACGTCTTCGAGGTTTCCGCGGACATCTTCAAAGACGGCCACGACAAACTCGCCGCCTTCCTCAAATACCGCCGCCAGGATGACGCGGCCTGGTCCGAGGTCGAGATGCGGTACGTCGACAACGATCGCTGGGCAGCCTCATTTCCCCTCGACGCGAACACCCGCTACCTCTACACCATCGAGGCCTTTCCCGATCACTTCGCGACATGGCGAGACGAGCTGGAGAAGAAGGCCGCGGCCGGCCTCGACCTGACAAGCGAGCTCCTCGAAGGCCGCGCGCTCATCGCCGAAGCCACCTCCCGCGCCGGCGACGACCGGCACTATCTCGAACGCTACCTGTCCGACCTCGCGGCCGCACCATCCCAGCCAGCCGCCGTCGGCCTCGCCCTCTCCGACGACCTCGCGGGGCTCATGCATCGTCACCGCTCCCGTGAGGGAGGCCGCCTCTACGACCGAGAGCTCACCGTCGTGGTTGACCGGGTCATCGCCCGCTACGCTGCCTGGTACGAGCTCTTCCCCCGCTCGAGCGGCACCGTCCCCGATCAGAGTGGCACATTCGACGACGTCATCAACCGCTTGCCCGAGATCTCCGGCATGGGCTTCGACGTCCTCTACTTCACGCCGATCCACCCGATCGGCCGCGTCAATCGGAAGGGCAAGAACAACACCCTCAACGCCGGTCCCGACGATCCCGGCGTTCCCTACGCCATCGGCAACGAGCTCGGAGGCCACGACGCCATCGAACCCTCCCTGGGGACACTGGAAGGCTTCCACCGACTCGTCGCCGCGGCCCGCACGTACGGGATGGAGCTCGCCTTAGACATCGCCATCCAGGCCGCTCCAGACCACCCCTGGGCACGCGAGCACCCCGACTGGTTTTTCGTCCGCCCCGACGGATCCATCAAATACGCCGAGAATCCTCCCAAGAAATACGAGGACGTCTACCCCGTCAACTTCGCCACGGCCGACTGGCGCAGCCTCTGGGACGAAATTCTCCGCGTCGTCTGCTACTGGATCGACCAGGGCGTCACCCATTTCCGCGTCGACAACCCGCACACCAAACCAACCATCTTCTGGGAGTGGCTGATCGCCGAAGTCCAGCGCACCCATCCGGAAACGGTCTTCCTCTCGGAGGCGTTCACGCGGCCCAAAGTCATGCGGTCGCTCGCAAAAGCCGGCTTTACGCAGTCTTACACATACTTCACCTGGCGCAACTTCAAGCAGGAAATCACCGACTACTTCAGCGAGTTGACCCAAAGCGAGATGCGCGAGTACTTCCGGGGCAACCTCTTCGTCAACACCCACGACATCCTGCCCTACATCCTCCAGGAGGGCGGTCGCCCTGCCTTCAAGTTCCGTCTGGCCTTGGCAGCCACCCTCTCGTCCGTCTACGGCGTCTACAGCGGCTACGAGCTCTGCGAGAACACCGCCGTCCCTGGCAAAGAGGAGTACTTGAACTCCGAAAAGTACGAGTTCAAGGTCTGGGACTGGGACCGCCCGGGCAACATCAAGGACTACATCGCCACGATCAACCGCATCCGGCGAGAGCACCCGGCGCTTCAGGAATACGACAACCTTCGGTTTTGCTGGGCCGACGACAACAACGTCCTCTGCTACAGCAAAGCCACACCCGACCACGACGATGTCGTCATCGTCGCGGTCAATCTCGATCCGTTCCAGGCCCACGAAACCTCGATTCACTTCCCCATCCATGACTTCGGCATCGCCGAGGGCGAGCAATACCGCGTGACCGAGTTGATCACGGGCGAGAGCTACATCTGGACGGGCGGCTCCCATCACATCCGTCTCGACCCCCACGCTGAACCCGCGCTCATCTTCTCCCTCCGACGCTGGTCGCACGTCGACTATGTGGAGACCTGCTATTAGCGCCGTGGTGGGCGCCATGCGAGCCCGGCGACAGCACGTGCGGACCGCCGTGCAAGGTGCGTACAGTCGCGGCATAATTCCTCGATGAGACGTGACCGCGCCACTTTGCGGATGGCGCTGCGAGGAGTTTCAGGGCGGACCGATGCGTCCGCCCTTGCCGCGTCTCGTGTTCCGACCAATCGCTTGTTCGTTTGTCCTCTCCCCGGAGCCATCTAGGATGCCGACCTCAGACGATCTCTGGTTCAAAGACGCCATCATTTACGAAGCGCCCATCCGCTCCTTCTTCGACGCCAACGGTGACGGCAAGGGCGATTTCCGCGGCATGGCCCAGAAACTCGATTACATTCGCGACCTCGGCGTCGATTGCATCTGGATCCCACCCATGTATCCGTCCCCGCTCCGCGACGACGGGTACGACATCGCCCACTTCACCGCGATCCACGCCGACTTCGGATCGGTCGCGGACTTCAAACTGCTCGTCGACGCCGCCCACGCTCGCGGGCTCAAAGTCATCGCCGACCTGGTCATGAACCACACCTCCGACCAGCACGCTTGGTTCCAGGAGGCCCGATCGGATCCCCAATCACCGAAGCGTGATTACTACGTCTGGACCGACGACCCGAGCACCTATAGCGGTGCCCGAATCATCTTCACCGACACCGAGCCCTCGAACTGGACCTACGACCCCGTCGCCAGGCAGTACTACTGGCACCGCTTCTTCGACCATCAGCCGGATCTCAACTTCGACAACCCCGAGGTCTGGCGGGAGATGTTCGACATCGCCCGGTTCTGGCTCAACCTCGGCCTGGACGGTTTCCGCTGCGACGCCGTTCCCTACCTCTACGAGCGCGAAGGCACCAACTGCGAAAACCTCACCGAGACGCATGAATTTCTTCAGGCCCTTCGTCGCATGGTCGATAAGGAGTATCCCGGGAAGATCCTCCTCGCCGAAGCCAACCAGTGGCCCGAAGACGTCATCCAGTACTTCGGCACACCCGAGAACCCCGAGTTTCACATGTGCTTCCACTTCCCGGTGATGCCACGGCTCTACATGGCCCTAAAGCGGGAAGACCGCGCGCCGATTGTCGACATCCTCCGCCGCACCCCGGAGATCCCGGCCAACTGCCAGTGGGCCACCTTCCTCCGCAACCACGATGAGTTGACACTGGAGATGGTCACGCTCGACGAACGCCACTACATGTGGGACGAGTACGCACCTGAGGCCCGCATGCGCCTCAATCTCGGCATCCGCCGCCGGCTCGCCCCTCTGCTTGACAACGGCCGGCCGGAGATCGAGCTCATGAACGCGCTCTTCCTCTCGCTGCCCGGTTCGCCCTGCCTCTACTACGGCGATGAAATCGGCATGGGCGACAACATCTGGCTCCGCGACCGCAACGGCGTCCGCACGCCAATGCAGTGGAGCCCGGACCGCAACGCCGGCTTCTCCCAGGCCAGCTGGTCCGGTCTCTACGCACCGGTGATCTCCGATTCGAACTATGGCTACCAGTCGGTCAACGTCGAGAGCCAGCACCGGGTCCCGACATCGCTGCTCAACTGGGTCCGCCGCATCATCGCCGTCCGCAAGCAGTACAAAGCCTTCGGTCGCGGCACACTCGACTTCATCCTGCCGGACAATCCCCACGTCCTCGCCTACGTCCGTCGCTACGAGCAAGAGACGATCGTCTGTGTCGTCAATCTGGCACGGACCGTGCAGTTTGCCGAGTTGAATCTCTCCGAGTTCGAGGGGAAACGGCCTGTCGATCTCTTCGGCGAGACCCGCTTCCCCGAGATCTCCGGAGGTCCGTACGTCGTCTCTCTACCGGCACGCGGTTTCTATTGGTTCCGCATCGATCCGTGACAGGCATCCTATGACTGCCGCCCCGACGTTCCAGGCTGAGGACGAGCTAAACGCCGAACGACTCGAAGCACTCCTGCCCGATCTCGTTCGACGAGCTCTTCCCGGCTATGTCGGCTCACAGCGCTGGTTCGGGGACAAAGCGCGAAAGCTCGCGCGTATCGAACCCAGTGCGCACGCACTCGTCGTACGTCCCGACGCGATCTTCGTCCTCTTGATCGTTGACGTCGCGTTTGCCGAAGGTGCTCCGGTCGAATACTTCGTCCCTCTCACGGTTTCGAGACCTGGGGACGTCGATCCCCTCCCGATTGCCTGGATCGAGGCCCCCTGCGCGCGCTGGGTGGTCCAGGACGCCGTTCAAACAAGAGTGTTTCGCGACTGGCTCTTGGAGGAACTCGTACGCCGCGAGACCGCTTCCAGCGGTGGGTTCAGGTGGACCGCCACCACCGCGTCGAACGAACTCCTCTTGTCCGCTCGAGACGCCGGGTCCCGCGTTTCTACCGCACAGCAGAGCAACAGCTCGATCGTCTACGGTAACTCCGTCATCCTCAAGGCGTTTCGGCGGCTCTCGCCCGGCATCAATCCCGAGGTCGAGCTCGGACGGTTTCTCACGACGAGCACGGGCTTCCGGAACACGCCCCGTTTGCTCGGCGAATGGACCTATGTGGGCGGTGACGGCGTACTCAGGTCGTTGGGGGTAGCCCAGTCGTTTATTCCAAGTGTCGGCGATGGCTGGGGATACACCTTGGACGCGCTTCGTTCGCCGGCCAATGCAAGCGACGCTGAAGCACGACGGCTCGGCGAGCTCACCGCGCAAATGCACCTGGCGCTGGAGTCCGCACGCGGCGATCCCGACCTGACCCCCGAGCCAATCCAGCCCGGAGACGCCGCGGCATGGGTAGCCGGCGTCGCCCAGGCCGTCACGACCACCGCCCGCGCCTTGGAGGTCACCTCGAACCACCGGTTCGGTGAGACGCGCGATCTCATCGACGCGTTCCTGAATCTCGCGCCTCGGCTGACGGCCCAGGCCTCCGGGTTCGAGCTATTGGTGGGAGCGACTAAGACCAGGGTCCACGGTGACTACCACCTGGGACAGACCCTTCGCACCACCGACGGCGACTTCGTGATCCTCGATTTCGAAGGGGAGCCTCAACGCCCAATCCACGAGCGGAGGGCGAAGACCTCGCCTCTCAAGGACGTCGCGGGCATGCTCCGCTCGTTCGGATACGCAAGAGGCGCCGCCGAACGACAGGCCCACGAACGTGGAGAGCCCCTAGACTCCCTCCGATCCGCCTTGGTCGCCTGGGAGCGGTCGGCCCGTCGTGCCTTCATCGACAGCTACGTCGCCGAATCCCGTCGCGGCGGCGCCCGCTACCTGCCAACCTCCGACGACGACATTCGCCAGGCCCTCGCCGCTTGGGAGCTCGACAAGGCCCTCTACGAAGTCAACTACGAGCTCAACAACCGCCCCGACTGGCTAGCTCTCCCCCTCGCCGCCACCCTAAAACTCGCATAACCAGCAAGCCGCGTTTTTACGAGTAGGGCGTGGCGCCATTGATTCGTAGGAGCGGACCGGCTGCCCTCCGGGCCACGACCGATCTCGTTGGTCATTGGGAAGTTCGAAAGGGGACGGACGGCCGTGCCCGCCTCCACAGCATTCAATCGATCGGTTACTCCGGCCGTTTACGCCGGCGCCAGCGCCGCGCTCCCCTGCCGAGCCGCAAACACACGATAATCGATCCCAGGGAACGCGTTATCCCGCTCATGGAGCGATTCCAGGAACTTCCGCCCCTCCGCATCGAGCGTCGCATCCGTCTCCGCCAGGGCCGCCAACTGATTGAACCGCTCCAGGTGATCCGTGAACCGCTGCGACGCGTACTCCTTCGCCTGCCCCGTCGTCACCAGGAACGGCCAGTCGCTGCTCTGGAGCAACAGCAACTCCCGCGCGGACTGGCTGAGTAATTCCAGCCGCTCGCCCTCTGCGACCGGATTCGCCGCGACAAGCGCCTCCATTCGCCGCTCGGCATCGTGGATCAGCGGCCACATCCACTGCGTATCGACGTTGAGCCAGGTGAAGTGGCCCCCGCCGGCGCCCCAGCTCGATTCTGGCAGCACCATGACCCGCTCCGGGCCGTGCTCCTCGATGATGTGACTGGCGGTCGTCAACTCCACCGTCTCGCTCGCCGCTAGTCGCCGCAACACTTCCTTCAGCCAGTCGACCCCCTCGAACCACCAGTGGCCGAAGAGCTCCGTGTCGTACGCGGACGAGATCACGCCGAACTGCTGCGTCTCGTTGTGGTAGTCGCGCAAGAGCGTCTCGACGAGGTGCGTGAAGTGGCCGGCATGCCCTTTCACCTGATCCTGCGCCTTCGCCGGATCATAGGGCGGCTTGTCGCCGAGGTCGACTCCCGCACCGCCGATCCGCCAGTACTGCAG
>JAXDKI010000017.1:0-7279 GCA_034667245.1 Thermomicrobiales bacterium
GCGCCCGTGGACGGAGTATAGCGCAGCGATCGTACTCTTCATTGACGAGTCGGCCACCCCATGCCATGATCTTTCGCACCATGGCACCAGCCGGCCCCGTCGTCGATGAGAGAGGACACGACAGCCGATGACCGAGGACGGGCTCGAACTCGACGGCCGGCGGATCGTCCGGCATCCGGTCCTTGGTCCAGCACCCGCCGCCCATAACGTGACAATGTCCTTCGACGGGCGCCCCATCGAGGCGCTCGAAGGCGAACCGATCGCCGCGGCTCTCCTTGCCGCCGGCATTCGAGCCTTTCGCACAATGCCACTCACCGGCGAAGCACGTGGCGGCTACTGCTTCGTCGGCCGGTGCGCCGACTGCCTCGCCATTGTCAACGGCGAACCGAACGTCATGACCTGCCTGACAGCGGTCCGCGACGGTACGCGCGTCGAAACCCAGCGCGGCCTCGGCGCGTGGGCGGCGAGCGAGAACTCCACGTGAGGGCTGTCCAGGTCGCGGTCGTCGGCGGCGGTCCCGCCGGCCTCACCGCAGCGATCGCTGCCGCCCGCTCCGGAGCTCGCGTCGTCCTCCTCGATGAGAACCGCTCTCTGGGTGGACAGCTACGCTACCGGATTGCCGAGCTCCCGGAGCTGGATTCATCGTCGAATCGCCCGCCTCGACTTGCCAAGGCCCTGATCGGCGAAGCGCGGGATGCCGGTGTCGATCTGCGGCCTGGCACCGTCGCCTGGGGGCTCTTCGCGGACCGAGTCCTGGCCGTCGCCGAGGGCGAGGAGTCCTACCACCTTGAGGCCGAACAGATCATCCTCGCAACCGGTTCCACCGACCTGCCGTTTCCATTCGCGGGCGGCTCGCTGCCGGGAGTGATGACGAGTCGGGCGATCCAGATCCTCCTCCACATTCACCGCGTCTTGCCGGGTCGCCGCTTCGCGGTCATAGGGATTGGCACCGAAGCCGAAGAAGTCGGTCGCGACATTGCCGCGGCCGGCGGTCAGGTGGTCGTCCGGATCGATCCTGCCCGTCACGGCACGGATCTTCTCGCGGAGGGCGACGATGGTGTTCGCGCCGTCACAATCGCGGGGGAGCGGTACGACGTCGATGCAATCATCGTCGCTGGCGGTCGGCAACCCGATGCGCAACTCGCGTTGATGGCCGAGTGCGACGCCGGTTACGCCCCTGCCCTCGGTGGCATCGTGCCGCTCCGCGACGCCGACCTGCGAAGCAGCATTCCCGGCATCTTTGTCGCAGGCGACGCCGCGGGGATCTGTGACGTCGCAACGGCGATCGCCGAGGGTCGGTTCGCCGGGCTGAGCGCCGCTGCTACACTGGGGCTGCTTTCGGCGGAGACGTTGAGCGCTGCCCGGAGCGCCTACATCAACGCGGTACGCGACCGCGCCGCGATCGTCGACTCTCTGCACGCCGTACCCACCCATGTATGAGAACGACCGGTAATCAGGTTCCAACCGTCGAAACCACGAAGGTGAATCCTGTGAGCCAGCACCTGATCTGCCGCTGCGAAGAGATCACCGACGACGAGGTCGGGCGTGCCATCCACGTCGGCGCACGTACCGTCAACGACGTCAAGCGCCACACCCGCGCCGGCATGGGTGTCTGTCAGGGCATCTACTGCGTCGCGGAGATTGCCAAGGCGCTCGGCACACTGGCCGGCATCACGCCGGGCGAGGCTGGTCCGCTCACCGCCCGTCCGCCGGTCCGATTGCTTGTGCTCGGAGCGCTCGCAGGGCGCGAGCCTGACGATCCGCTCGCCACGCCGCCATAGGAGGCGGGGCGGCGTCGCAAGCCCGGATGAACTGCGGCGCTCGTCGGCTCAAGCGGACACGTGAGTAATCCGGGCTCGGCCAATCGGAGACCGGCGTTACCAGGAACGGCCGCTCAGTCGGCGGATGGTGGATTGCGGCGTGCCGTCGAGTCCTCCGGGCGCCGGCGTGACCGGTTCCTCGCTCCGCGCTGGCGGCTCCACTGGCGCGCCCCGTCCAAGCCGACCTCGGCGGCGACATCGGTTCGCGACACCCTCCCGGTCTGTGTCTGGAATGCCAGGCGGAGCGGAGCCATCCCGCGCGCGAAGTGCTCGGCCGCGGTCGCATCGACGCGATCGGGGCGAAAGAACGTCTCGGACGGTGTGGGATAGAATCGATGAATCGTGCCGCACGCCTCTCCGTCTTCGTCGGTCGCCCAACTGACAATGGCCCCGCAGTCCCGATGCAGCTGATGGGGAGCCGTCGTCAACAGCAGGCAATAGAGACGCCGGGATGGACCGTCCGTGATCAGGCGATGGACGAGGTCGGCGCAGGCCTCGACCAGTTCCTGGTCGGCCAGCAGCACGATCCGCGCCGGGTCGCCCCGTCCGCGTGTCTCGTCGTCGTCGCGCACCAGATCGGCGAGCAGGGTGCGCGTCGCCTCGCGCGAGTCGGCCACGAACCGCTGGCTGCGATCGTCGTCCCAGACGTGCGGCAACCAACGGATCCACGCCCAATCCGCTCGTTGCGTCTCCGAGAAGCCCGCGATGACTTTGACCTCGGATGGTGCATGGTGGGTTGCGATCTGCACCACCATGGCCGCAACGGCCTGCTCCAGCATGCCCGCCGGGCCGACGAGTCCGGCGGAGCCAACCGCGGTGAGCGGTAGGGCAGCGGCGAGACCGTCGACGGTCGCAACTCTGCGGGCGAGGGCCAGCGCCTCCAGGAGCAGAGGGTCGCGGCCGGACAATCCGTCGGGCTCGGGTGGCCGAACCGTGAACGAGGACGGCGCCGGACCAAGACCGAGGCGGACATCGAGAAAGTCGGGGTCGCGCGGCGAGCGAAGCCAGAGCGCGCTCCGGCGGTCGCGCACCCGCCGGGCACACTCGGCGGGATCGGGGTTCGGTGTCAGACTGGCCGTCCGCTGGCGGTCGACGAGCGCGTCGAGTCTGCCGCGTTGCTCGTCGAGATACGCCCGGTAGTTCCGCTCGCGCTCCAGGGTCAAGGCGCGATGTCGATTGCGGTCGTGCCAGTAGGAGATGAGCGCGGCGAGGGTGGTTGCCAGCAGGATCGGCAGTTCCCCACTGAAACCGCCCAGGTCGTTCTTGAAGACGGCCAGCAGCCCGGCCAGCACCACACCGGACACCGGCAGGGCGAGTGTGAGCGGACTTGCCGACGGCGCTTCCGGCGCGGGCGGTGGCGGCAGTAGCGTCGTGACGGTCGTCGGCGGGCGGAGGATCGCCCGCACCGGGCGCTCGACGATGACCTCGTCCCGTTGCTCCTCAGAACGATCGGGGAGCACCGGCCGGGAATCGTCGCCGCTCATGATGTCGGGATCGGAGGCACAAGGGCCGGGGGCGTCGGTATCGGCGTGCCCGTCGGCGTCGGTGTACCGGTTGGCGTTGGCGCCGACGCCAACGCCTGCGGAGATGCGCCGACATCGCCTGGGGAAGTCTGATCGAGGGACAAGATCGTGTAACGTTCGTACCTGGTCGTTGCTCCGGATTGCAATCTGCCGGCCGTAAAGCCGGTCCCGGCACTGACCCGACCTGCCACGATTCGCGCCGAAACATCGACCGTGGCCACATAGCGATCATTGACATAAAAATCCGCGGTGCCGCCCCGGACGACGAGGCGGAGGTCGTTGTGACCGTCGGCCGCGTCGTCGAACCGCGTAATTTGGCCGCTGGCAATGGTCGTCACTCGCGGCTGCTCCGCGCTGCCGTCGTAAAGCAGGAGTTGCCAGAATCCGTCAGAGTCCAGGACGATGGCGTACTGCTGATTGAGGGCGGTCTCGCGGAACCCGAACCCGTAATCCCAGGCATTGACGAAGCGGTCGTAGGGATTGAAAAACCGCGCTTCGACGATGAAGTTCTGCACGCCGACGTTGGCCCAGGTTTGAGCAATCTTGATCGCCGCGGGATCGTGCGTCAGGGTGCCGGCGTCCGGTCCGGCGACGACGGTGCCGCGCGTCGCCACCTCCGTCGCCACGGCGTATGCCGTCCCCTGCGCCCGCTGCTGCGCCGTCACCGTCGCGGTCGCGTCCACGGGTTCGACGATCGCCCAGACGGTCAGGTCCTGGAACCGGGTGACGGCGCCGGTCTGGCTCTTGCCGGGGAGGAAGTCGAGCCCCACGCCGAGGCCGTGGCCGGCCGCGATGGCCGAGAGATCGAGCCGCGTGACGAAGGTTCCGTTGACGAAAAAGAGACCCTCGTTGCCGCGAGCAACGAGCCGGATGACGTTCGATCCCAGCGGCGACGTATCGAGCGAGGGCATCTCGCCGTAGTCGAGCGACTGCCAGCCGGTCGTCTGCCCCAGGAGGAGCTGCCACCGCCTGGAGGAGTCGACCACGATCGCGAATGGCCCGGACGAACCGCCGCGGAAGTAGAGCGCAAAGTCCCAGGGATGGGCGGCGGCATCGTACGGGCTGAAAAACCGCGTCTCGGCGATGAAGTCGGTTGGGACGGGGACGGGCACCGCCCAGTAATCGATCTGCCCATTCTCGGGGCGGTGCGCGATCGATCCGTCACGCGGTCCCCAGAACCGCTGCGCCTGGGCGACGGCCGCCGCGTCCGCCTCGGCGGCAGTGGTCGCCTTCGCCGCGGCTTCGGCGGTCGTCGTCGCGGCCGCGGCCGCGGTCGCCGTGCGTGCGGCGGCGTCGAGAACGTTCCAGACGGACCAGTCTTCGTAGCGCGTCTCGGCACCGTCGCGCTCGTCGCCGATTCGGTAACCGGTTCCGATCGCCAGTTTGTTGCCGGTGGGAACGGCCGAGAGGTCCAGGCTGGCGACGTAGTCGCCGTTGATGAGCAACCACCCTTGCTCACCCCGGACGACGATCCGCAGCACGTTCGATCCGCCCGCGCTCAGGTCGGCCCCGGACGCCTCACCGGAGGCAACAGGCGTCGCGCCGGTACCCGTCCAGAGATCCAGATTCCACCTGCCGAGCGAGTCGAAGTAGAGACGGTAGTTTCGCACGCCGTCGTAGCGGAACAAGAACCCGTAGTCCCACGGATGCTCTGCCTCGTCATAAGGATTGAAAAAGCGCGCCTCGGCGATTAGGTCCGGTGAGAAGGAGACCGTCGCGTACTCGAGCGCCACACTGTTGTCAGTCTCGACGTGCGGCAGAACACCGGACTTCGGACCGTGCGCGAGCGTGGCCAGAGATTCCGTCTCGGCGATCGCCGTGGCGGCCGCGCTCGCGTTCGATGCAACCGCCGACGTCGACGCGGCGGCTGCCGCCGTGGCGGTGCCTTGCGCAGGATCGACCACCTTCCAGATGGAATAGTCTTGGTACTGGATCGTCGTCGGACCGTTCGCGGAGAAACCGACGAGGCCGACCTGGCCACCCGATGGGATGGCTGAGAGGTCGAGTGAGGTGACGAACTCGTCGTTGAGGAGGAGCCAGCCGCGGTCGCCCTCGGTGACGATCCTCAAGAGGTTGGAACCACCGGCGTCGAGATCGGCGTTCTCGACCCTTCCCGATGCGACGACAGCCGACGTCTCGGTCATCGACGTCAGCAGGAGTGCCCAGATGCCCGTCACATTCACGGTGAGGGAGTACTGGGACCCGTTGGCGAAGCGGAAGACGACGCCGTAGTTCCAGTTTGGCGCCTCATCCACCGCGGGATTGAACAGGCGAACTTCGACGATCATCCCCGCGGGAAGGCTGCCGGGCGAAAGCTGAATGCCCGTCATCGACCCGTCTGTCGGACCGAAGGCACGCTCCGCATTGGCCGTCAGTTCCGCGATCTCCGCGGCGACCGTCGACGCGGTCGCGGTCGCCGCATTGGCGGTCGCGGAAACGGAAACCGCCGTGGCGGTGCGGGCGGCGGGCTCGATCACTCTCCAGACGGACCACTCCTCGAAGCGTGTCTCCGCCCCCTGCCGCTCGTCGCCCGCGCGGAATCCCATGCCGACTTCGACCAGACCGCCGGTGGAGATGTCTGAGAGATCGAGGGTGGCGGCGAGGTTTCCGTTGACGAGGAACCATCCCCGGTCGCCTCGGGCTACTAGCCGCAGGTGGTTGGAATTGCCGGCTTCCAGGGCGATGCCGGCCACCTCGCCTTCGTAGAGGGTCGAGATGGTGCCGTCGGCTGCCTTCCAAATGTCGAGACGCCAGCGCGCCGTCGAGTCGATGTAGAGCCGGTACTCGGCCGCCTCGGTGTCCCGGAAGAGAAATCCGTAGTCCCATGGGTGCTCTTCGGCGTCGTACGGATTGAAGAAGCGCGCTTCGACGATCACGTCGGCGGCAAACGTCCCCGGTGCGATCTTGACTTCGATCGCATTGTCGTTCGGCTCGTGACGCAGGCTGTCGGCGTCCGGACCGTAGGAGAGGTCCGCTTTCGCCTCCGCCTCGGCGATGGCGCCCGCGATCGCGCTCGCCGTCGCGGTCAGCGCACGAGTGGTCGCGGCAACCGCCGCGGCCGTGGCGGTGCGCGCGGCAGGAGTTTGCAAGTTCCAGATCGCCCAGCCCTCATAGCGCGTCTCCGCGCCGTCCCGCTCGCTCCCTGCCTCGAACCCGGTGCCGATGCCGACCGCGCCGCCCCCGTCGATGGCCGAGAGGTCGAGCGTGGCGACGAAGACGTCGTTCACAAAGAGCCACCCCTCATCGCCGCGAGCGACGAGGCGGACCAGATTGGAGCGATTCGCCGTCGTGTTGAGCGTGGGGATCGGACCAGTCGCGATGGTCGCAAGACCGTCGGTGCTCGTCCACAGGTCGAGTGACCATGTCTCCGAGGAATCGACGTACACGCGGTACAAATGCTCGTCCGTCTCGCGGAAGAAGAACCCATAGTCCCAGCCGAATTCGGTCCCATCGTAGGGATTGAAGAAGCGTGCCTCGACGATCAGATTCCCCACGAGCTCGCCCGGTGCATACGCGGTCTTGACCGTTGCATCGCTCGTGTCGTGAGGAAGACCGCCGTCGGTCGGACCAAAAGCCAGTTCGGCTTGTGCCTCGGCTGCCGCGACCGCCGTGGCGACCGCGCTCGCGGTCGCGTTCGCGGCTGCGGTCCGTTCCGCGTTGGCGGTCGCGTGGACCGCGGTTTGGAGCACCGCCGCGGTCGCCGTCCCGGTAGCCGCCGCCATCGCCACAGCCGTGCGGGTAGCCATGGCAGCCGCCGTCTGGGACTCCGCTGCGGCCGTGCCGGTTGCGAGGATCGCCGCGGTCTGGTTCGCGGCTGCCTGGGCGGTGGCGCTGATCATCGCCGTCGCTGCCGCGTTCTCCTGGCTCGTCGTGATCTCGGCGAGGGCAGCGGCCGAGGCGGTGGCCCAGCGCCGCCGGTCGTCGTCCCCCCCGCTT
>JAXDKI010000018.1:0-3470 GCA_034667245.1 Thermomicrobiales bacterium
CCGGACCGAACAAGTAGGCGACACGGGTTCCAGCGAGCGGTCCTTCGGGAACGGTTTGCGGCGGGTTCGCCGGCGCCCAGTCAAGCGCAGCGACCGACTCGCAGACGGCGTCGATGTCGTCCACGAACAGTGCGACGTGCAGCGACCCGACGTCACAAGGTCGCGGCCGAACCTCGTCCCGCTCCGGGGGCGAGGAGTACTGGACGAGTTCGATCCGCTGACCGTCGGGCGACTTCAGCATGACGACGTCGACGATTGCGCGGTCCACGCCGCTGACCGTCTCAACGAACTTTCCCTCCAGGTGATCGTGGAACTCCTCGGTGAACCCCAGCGCATCGCGCCAGAACAGCAATGACCTGTGGAGGTCCGTCACGGTGATTCCGGTGTGCGCGATTCCGCTTACTGCAGGTGACACTGGTCGTCCTTTCATCGTGGATCCCCTGATCGGCCGTCGGCCGGTGTGGCTTGTGCCGTTGACGAAGGCCCTGGCCGGATCAGGCGCAGCGAACGCCGTGCGGACTCGCTCATCATCGACGGCATCCACTCCGCGTGGTGGTCGATCTTCACAGTCACGGAACGCGCCTGGGTATGTTCCAGTACCGCGGACTCCATTCGTTCGGCCATCATTCCGACCTGGAAACAGAACGGGCTGGTCAGCTGCAGAACAACTGTGACGGCCGAATCGTCCACATCGACCTTCTGCACCAACCCCATGTCGACGAGGTCCACCGGCCGGCCTGTTGCGATCGAGCAGGGATCTACGACGGTGCGCAGCGCGCGGACGACGTCCGCCTGGTTGAGTTCGGACACGGGATCAGTAGGCGGCCGCGGCGGCGGCAGTCGTCGAGTACGGAGTGAGCGGTTGGGCCCCGTCGGGGCGTCGTACGGAGAATTCGTCGCCCTGGACCTTGCCGAGTCTGGCCTCAAGATCGATACCGTGCAGCCGGGCATAGTTCTCCGCAAGGATCTTCCGCTTCACCGCTGTGGTCATCTCCGGCAGGCCGTACTCGTCCCGCTCTTCGGCCGTGAAGTCGAACTCCCGCACGAAGCGCTCAAGGTGCGGCCGGGGGTGCGCGACCATGCACCCTGTTCCCCAGAAGATCCGGTCGATCGCATGCTCGCCGCCCTCGGCGATGAGGCCGGCCATCGCCCGCGCGAAGGAGCGTGGACGGTTCGTGAGCATCGTCGCGGTCACCTCGAGGTTGACCCAGACGTTCTCGAAGCGAGCCAGCTGCCACGCCGTCTCCTCGGTGAACGCCATGCCGCCGTGCACGATCTCGAAGTTCAGATCCGGGAAGTCCATCGCCGCCCGGTCGATGTCGTCGACGCGGTAGTGACGCATCTCGACGGGGCCGAGCGGGATGGCCTTGTGGATGGCCATCGTCTTGATCCCGAGCTGCTGGGCCCGCTCGAAGATCGGATACGCGATCTCGGGATCGTCCATCAGCCAGCCGGTGACCTCGTCACCGGCCCAGCTGTTCGGATAGAGCTTGACCCCGACCGGATGGTCGAAGAGTTCGGCCTGACGTTCCAGATCCTCGATCGCGGCCGGTCCCTCCATCGGATCGACGCCCACGTAGAAGACGAAGCGATCGGGCCAGCGTTGCTGGGCCTCGAGTCCCTTCTCGACCGAACAGAATCCGTCGTGGAACGCCCGGACCGGAAGCACGTGATAGGCCGCCAGGTCCGCGTAGGACTCCACGAACGACATGTTCGCGACCTCCTCGATGCCCCACTCCCGTTCGTACGCCTCGGCGGTGATGCGGTACCCCTCGGGTCCGATCGCGCGATTGCCGTCCGAGACGATCTCGCGGATCCACTGGGCGGTCTTCGTGCGGTAGTTCTCGGTGGCGAGGTTGTACGGATGAACCACCGCATCGATCACTGGGATTCCGTCGATCATTCGCGACTCCGTTCGGCCGGTGCAAGGACACTTGGGAAACTGGCTGTCAGCATGCGCGGGCGCAGCACACGGGAGAAGATTTCCCACCGCAGTTCCGCAGGACGGAATCGGCGGCGCGATCGGATTCACCGCGGCTGAAGCGGCCTAGGGTCGCAAGCATCCTCGATCCTGCGGCCGGTTGTCCGCGGCGCAGCGAACGAGAGCGCAGCAGAAGGAGGAAGCCGTGCTCGCGACAGAGACACCCGGGACCCCCGCCCCAAGGATCGGCTCGTACAAGGAAGTGCCGCCGACCATCGCAACCGCAGCTTGGGCCGCCGCCGACGCTTTCGCGCCGGTGCCGGGCCAGACGATTCTTGTCACCGGCATCAACCTGCCCGTGGTGTGTATCGCCGCGCAACTCATCCGCCTCTGCGGTGCGCGCGTACTCGCGGTCGTCAGCGCCGGAGAAGCCTGCATCCCGAAGGCACTGGGGATCGAAGCCGTTGGTGGCGGTCAGGGTGTCGCTGGACGGGTCCGCGCTATCGCGCCTTCCGGCATCTCCGGTTGCCTCGATGGCGAGACGGTGATTACCCCGGAGTTGGCGCGGGATCTGGGAATCGTTGCCGAGTGCATCCACTCGGTCACGACCGCGCCGGCGGCCGGGGGCGACCAAGCCGTCGCCGACCACCTGCGGAAGCTTACGGAGTACGCCGGCTTGACTCTGCCGGCGTACTCCGCCCAGGGCTGATTCAGCAACCACACCAAGGGATCGGAGCGAGATGAGCAATATCCTTGCGGGCAAGGTTGTCGTGGTGACCGGCGCCTCGAGTGGCCTCGGACGGGCCACGGCGATCGCAGCGGCGCGGCACGGAGCAAAGACGGTTCTGGTCGCCGACCTCATCGACACCCCGCGGGAGGGTGGGGAGTCCACCCTTGCGGCGGTCTCCGCGCTCGGGAGCGACGCACAGTTCGTCCGGACCGACGTATCGAAGCGGGCAGATGTCGGTGCGTTGCTCGAAGCCGCCCGTCCGTTCGGTGGAGTCGACATCATGGTGGCCAACGCGGGAGTGACCGCCGCCTCCGATCGCGAGGACGTGACAGAGGAGGACTTCGATCGCCTGATCGCGGTCAACCTCAAAGGCGTGCTGTTCAGCGCGCAGGCGGCCGCGGCCCAGATGCGTGAACTCGGCAAGCCCGGGAGCATCGTCGTGACGGGCAGTATGGGTGGTATCAACGGCTCGGCGCTGACAGTCGGCTACTCCACGACCAAGGGCGGCGTCGTATTGCTGGCCAAGTCGCTCGCCGATGCCCTCGGTCCGGACGGGATCCGGGTGAACGCCGTTTGTCCCGGTGTGATCGACACCCATCTGCTGCGGACGACGCCAGGCGTCGCGGAAGCGGTGGAGGGCTTCCGGCAGCGCACGCCGTTGCGTCGCCTCGGCCGGCCGGAGGAGGTGGGCGACGCGATCGTCTGGCTGGGATCGGACCTCTCGAGCTACGTGACCGGCGTGTCACTCCTGGTCGATGGCGGCCTCCTGTCCGTGATCTGAGGACCTGGCGGATCACTGCCGGTCTGCGGGTGTGGCTC
>JAXDKI010000019.1:0-7520 GCA_034667245.1 Thermomicrobiales bacterium
GCTGCTGCATGCTTTGTCAGCAGTTGGACGACCGGTTCGTTTATGTCGACCTCGAACGGCTCGCGGACCAGACCGCGGCTGACGGACGCCTTGAAATGTGGATCGGTTGCCGCCAGACCGCCGACGATACCGGCGAGCTGACCCTCGACCAGATCGGCCGATTCGCCGGGGATCGTCCGCCGCTCGACGCGCAGCAGGCAGCGGTCCGGGTAGGTCGAGAGCTCGGTGCCGCCTTCGATCAGCGAGGCGTGGATCGAACCCGACGCCAACAACGGGTGCGACGGGGCAGCCCGTAGCGCCTTGTCCAAGCCTTCGATGCCGACCAGAACCTTGCCCATCTTTGCGATCGCGTCGATCCCAAGGTCCGGTCGGGACCCGTGGGACGCCATCCCCCGCGTTTCGACGTCGAGCCAGACGAAGCCCTTGTGGGCAACACAGACGTCGAGTCCGGTCGGCTCGGTGACGATTGCCGCATCGGCCTTCCAGGTCCCGACGACCGCCTGAGTGCCGAGACTCGCGTACTCCTCGTCCGTGACGGCGGTGACCAGGACGTGCCCGCGGGGAGGGTTCTTCGCCAACTCGGCCGCGGCCAACATGATCGCGGCCAGACTTCCCTTCATGTCGAACGCGCCGCGGCCGTAGAGCCGGTTCCCCTCCACGTAGGGTTCCAGGGGGCGCTCCATGCCCGCGTACCCAACGGTATCCAGGTGCGCATTCAGCATCAACGACCGCCCGCCGCCCGTCCCCTTGACCGCCGCCACGACATTCGGTCGCCCGGTCGCCGTCTCTTGGAGCAGCACCTCCAACCCGGCCCTACCCAACCACCCGGCAACGAACCGGGCAATCTCTCCCTCCCCTCCCCCGCCGGGAACGAGGTCCGGGTTAACGGAGTCGATGGCGACGAGTTGGCGGAGCAGATCGGCGAGTTCTCCCATGTCACACTCCAGGACGAACGAAGCAGGGACCGACTGAAGACTTGGTCAATGTGTAGGTGAGGAGCCGAACGGAGAGAGGTCCTTCGTTGGCGCCCAGGATGACCATGAGCGGGGCATCCTCCCATTAGTTGAGCGCCAGCGAAGGACCTCTCCTCGTCGCTCTGGTGGCGTCTGTCCAGTCATCCAACTGACTCGTGCCACGGCGCGAAAGCTCACGCAGCGACGCTCCCTACCTCCTCGATCTGCTCCACGGTGCCGCTCAGTTCCTCCCGGTGGCGCAAGGGCGAGGCGAGGAGCCAGGCAAAGGCGACGAACATTCCTGCCTCGCCGACGACCAGGGTCCAGGGTAAGCCGATCCGGCTGCCGAGCCAACCGCCGAGGAGGGAGCCGAGCGGTTGCATCCCGCGGGCGATCGTCGTGAAGGTGGCGTTGACCCGGCCCTGGATGCGGTGGTCGGTCAGACGCTGGCGGAGACTGATCGCGTTCACGATGTAGATCAGCAGCGACAGCCACTGGAGGAACTCCGAGGCCACGACGAAGGGCAGGGCGTACTGCGGGACGAGGACTGCCAGAGGGACGAGCAGGCCGGTGAGCCCGAACCCGAACTGCGCGCCGATCAGCGTCCAACCGGTGCCGAAGCGGCGCGCCACCGGACCGGCGAGCATCGCCCCAATGAATGCGCCGACGCCCCCGGTGGCGAAGACCAATCCGATTGCCGTCGAGCCGAGGTCCAATTCCTCCACCATGTAGAGCACGTAGACGGCAAGGAAGGCGTAGCCGAAGAGATTCGTCACCGCCGAACAGCCGACCAACGCACGCAGGACCGGTTGATGGCTGACGTGTCGCAGACCCTCCCGGATCTCGTGGAGCACACCCGGACGCTCGTGCACGGGAGTGGGTGCGGGCTCGGGTGTTCCGATACGCGAGAGGAAGAGCGCCGAGGCGAGGAACGATACGGCGTCGATGAGCATCGCGAACGGCGCGGTGACCAGCGCGACGAGAAGACCGCCCAGGCCGGGCCCGGTCACCTGAGCGATCGACGAGCTGGCCTCCAACTTGCCGTTCGCCTCGACGAGGTCCTCGCGCCCGACGAGGGTTGGGATGTAGGACATGTAGGAGACGTCGAAAAAGACGGTCAGCGTTCCGGCCACGAAGGCGACGACGTAGAGGAGCTCCATGCGGAGCACGTCGAGGACGGCGGCGATCGGGATCACCAGGAGCACCGCGGCGCGACCGAGGTCGGCGAGCATCATCACCGGGCGACGGTGGCGGCGATCGACCCAGGCACCGGCGAAGAGACCGACCAGGAGCATGGGAGCCTGACTGGCCGCGGCCAGCGCGCCGACTTCGAACGGCGAGGCATGGAGTGTCAAGGCCGCGATCAGCGGGAGCGCCAACGCCGAGACCTGGTTGCCGACATGGGAGACACTCTCAGCCGCCCAGAAACGGAGGAAGTCGCGGTGCCGCCAGAGACCGGCGCGTTTCATACGCATGTCCGGTCTCCCTTCGACGGACCGTGCCGTCGCGGCTTCAGGGATATAGGCTGGAATGGGAAATGACTGAGCATCGGCCCAGAGCGGACCGAGCGCGACGGACATCGATTGACCACGAGAAAGCACCCCCATGTTGCCGATGGGGAGGGGGCGCCCGGTGCGCGTACCCTCCCGCTGTCCACTCGCGCGAGTGATTCAGGACAGCGGGAGATCAAGCATCCGGATGGTCAACTCGTCGTATGCGTCGCGTCGCATCGCCAATCCGTCGGTGCCCTATGCCGGCCAAGCTGTAGCTGTAGCATACGGGTAGGTAATGATCCTGCCAAGGGGCGACGATGAACCGAGGGCGTAGGTCTGCAGAGGCAGCGACAGAACCGGGAACGGACGGCCAACCTCCGCCGTCGAGGGCGACCACGGCTCAGCAGCCCGAATTCGTCCCAACTCCCGCCGAAGCAGTTCCTCCGCAGACCGGAACTCCCGGAGAAACGACCGACCAGGCGTCCGCACCGGATCTTGATCGCACCGATCCGGCAACGGCGCAGCCGTTGACCCTGCGCGTCCTCGCCCTCGAGCTCTGGCATGCCTTTTTCCGCACCGGCGTCACCGGCCTCGCGACCCAGTTCGCCTATAGCCTGCTCTTCGCCACCTTCCCGCTCCTCATCCTCGTCATGTCACTGGCCGCACTCGTCGATCGCGTGTTCCGGGTGCCCGTGGCGAATACGTTGCGTGACGTCATCGACCGCTCGGCGCCGGTCGTCCTCCAGCCCCTCCTGCGCGACCTGGTCGAGCGCGCAATCGCCAGGGCTGACACCGGCGTCGCCTCGGTGAGCGCGGTGGTGGCGACGGTGCTTGCCATTTGGGGCGCCTCGGGTGCCGTGGGTGCGCTGGTCGGCGCGTGCGCTCGCGCCTATGGTGTCCGAACCAAGCGCTCGTTCCCCATCCGGCGGTTGATCAATGTCCTGCTGGCGGTGGTGATCATTGTCCTGATCGTCGTCGCGGCGGTGCTCTTCGTCTTCGGCGAGGCGATCGGTCGTGGGCTCGCCGCCTGGTTCGGCGGCGGGGGCGAGATCGATGCGCTGGTGGTGGCACTTCGCTGGGGCCTCGTGATCGTCTGCACAGCGGCGGCGCTAGTAACGCTCTACCGCATCGGCCCCGATCTCGAACTCAGTGTGGTTTGGCTCCTGCCTGGCACCGTCGTGGCGACGGTTTTGTGGCTCCTTCTCCTCAAGGGATTCAGCATCCTTCTCAAGGTCACGAACCCTGGCGATCCTTATGGGGCGCTCGGGAGCCTGGTCGTTCTGCTCTGGTTCTTCTACCTGACCGGCGTGGCCTTCATGCTGGGAGCCGTCGTTAACGCCGTAGTCAGTCGTCCGTACGACGAGCGGCGCCGTGCCGACCTGGTGCGTCACCCTGAGAAACGGCTCTTCTGTGACGATGGTCGGGAAGTGTGAGGAGAGTTCTCCGGTAGTCATGCGAGGCACGCGTTATGGATCTGCACTCTGATCGAGCAAGTGGAGAATGAACTGCTCTTCGGGCGGCAGGTCCGTCGACTGACTGGGTTGGGTCGCCACTGCCAGCTCGGCCAGGACGCCATTCTGATAGGCGTCGATCACCACCGGATGGACGTAGCAGCGCCGGCAGATCGCCGGGGTGTTGCCGAGACGGGAAGAGACGCTCTGGATGGCGGCGACAACGTTGCGCCGCGCGGCGGTCTCCGACTCCGTCGGACCGCACCGGAGCAACTCCTGCGCGGCCAGGACGCTGCCGGCCCAGGTGCGGAAGTCCTTGGCAGTGAACTCCTGACCCATCACCTCGCGGAGGTAGCCGTTGACGTCGGCTGAGCCGATCGTGCGCGGCTGATCATCTTCGCCCTGGTACTGGAACAACTCCTGACCGGGGAGGTCGCGGCACCGCTTGACGATGGCCGCCAAACGGCGATCGCGGACACCGATTGTGTGCTCTTTCCCGCTCTTGCCCCGAAAGCTGAATTGGACGGTGGATCCGGCCACGTCGACGTGGTCGTCGCGCATCGTCGTCAGTCCGTACGAATCGTTGTGTCGCGCGTACTCCTCGTTGCCGACGCGGATCAGGGTCGTCTCCAGGAGTCGGACGACAGTCGCCAACACCTTCTCCCGCGGTAAACCGGGAAGCGCGAGGTCTTCCTCCAGACGCTGGCGAAGTCGCGGCAGTGCCTCGCCGAAGGCACGCAGGCGCCCGTACTTCGTTTCGTCACGCACCGCTCGCCAGCGCGGATGGTAGCGGTACTGCTTGCGACCCTTGGCGTCCCGACCGGTTGCCTGGATGTGTCCTTTGGGAGACGGACAGATCCAGACTTCGGTCCAGGCCGGCGGGATACCGAGCGCCTTGATGCGCTGCAACTCGCGCGCGTCGCGGATCGGCTCACCGTTCGTGTCGAGGTAGCTGAAGTGCTTGCCAACACGCTTCCGCCGGATGCCGGGGCCGCTGTCGGAGACGTAGCGCAGCCCGACAGCGCGCGCCGCATCGCTCGGGTCGACGACGAGGCAAGGATCGGGAGGCTCGTGGGACCGGGAGACCCGCGTCGGCTCTTCTTGCTTCGCCGGCGTCTGCCTGACCGACTCCCGGCTCGCGCCAAGGGACGATCGCACCTGCACCGCCGCGGCGAGATGTGACATGGTCCGTTCTACTCCTTCGAGCGCCGTCGCATTGGTAGGATGAAAATGCTGGTGCCGACTGGCGCCAGGCTGTGCTCGGCCAAGCGCATGCTGCATGCCAGATCGACGCTCCGGACAAGGCACGTGCTGGAAGGTGGGCGCCCGACTGCTAGACTTGCGCCGTCTCCGGGAGGCGGCCACAGTCCACCGGGGTGGAGTCCGACGATGACTGCACATGATTCAGAGCGTGACGATCCCGTCGTCTACCTCGCAACCATGCCGAACGAGCCACTCGCCCAAATGTGGGCGGAGACGCTGCGCCAGAACGGGATTGGGGTGATGGTGAAGGCGCTCGGCCCCGGCTTCGGCGCCTGGGGCTCCTCGTTTACCTTCGAGCACGCGCTCTACGTGCTCGCTTCCAAGCTCCGCCCCGCCTTGCTCATGCTTGAGGACTTGAGCGGACCAGTGGACGAGGATAGCGGGGAGTAACGGGGGAACGTGTTATCCCGTCCCAGACACAGGCTCACCACGCCGCAACCTCGCTCGCAACGTGAACGTTCCGCCCTCATTGAATACTTCGACATCCTCAATCGCTAACGGCGAGCGGCGGTGGCCCTCCGGCACCGCCAGCGCGTAGCCCCAGCCCGTCAGGCCGTCGTCGGTGCGGACCATGCCGTCGAACCGCACGCCCCGGACATCGTAGGCGTCATGATCGATCTCATCCATTAGCGAGGCCGCCAGGCTCGTGAAGAGGCCTGCCAGGTCGGACGCCTCGGCTCGCAGGGGCAGGGCCGTCGTTGCGTCGTCTGCGCCCGTTGCTTCGATCTCGCCTCGATAGACCGCGAGAACACCTGACAGGCCGGCGTTGACTGCGTTGGCCGTCGTTGTGCCGGTAGCTGTGATCGTGGTGCGCTCGTCTTGCCATGGGCCGATGACAAAGCCTCCGTCGACCGGTTCTCGTTCGTCCCTCATCATTGCGCCTCCCCTCTTCCGGATGAGCACCAGCCGGCGCTACGCGGAACGGTAGCACTCGTACCACCCTCGGCAGGTGTATATGCGTTATGTCAACTATTTGCAGTGCAATGGTACGAGCTGTGCGTTCACCGCTGGGGCGAAGCGTCGGATAAGCGGCTGATGGTCCGGCAAGAAGATGTGCCACCGAAGGAGCAGAGTATCGTGAAGATCGCCGGGGTCGACGTCGTCGCGACCGCAAAGGGAACGTTCAAGCAGTTTCGGGAGGATGACCTCCAGGGGCGATCCGCCGAGGCGGCCTACAACATCCTGTTTTCGATCGTGCCCCTCCTCATCTTCCTCACGGCGCTGTCCGGCTTCATTGCCCGTGCCGCCGGTGTCGACGACTCGATGCAGCGGATCACGACCTGGCTTTTCGAGCACATGGGGACCGATCAGGCGCAGGCGGTGCAAGAGCCAATCGTGGAGGTCGTCCAATCGAGCAATGGCGGTCTGTTGTCGTTCGGCGCCATCCTCGCCCTCTGGGGAGGAAAGAACGCGGTTGCCTCGATGATGAAGGCACTGAATGTCGCGTTCGATGTCGAGGAGTCGCGTCCCTGGCCGAAACGCACGGCCGTTGCCGTGGGCCTGACGATCGCGCTCGGACTGGCGCTGACCTTGACGTCGGCGATCTTTCTGGCCGGCTCCGGCATCGCGGCCGACCTCACCGAGAAGATCGGACTCGGCGAGACCTGGCGGCTGGTCTGGTCGATCATGCGCTGGCCGCTGATCGCCGCGATTCTGATCGTTGCGGTGTCGGCCTTCTATTGGGCGGCACCGAATATCGATGTCCCGTTCAAGTGGCTCACGCCGGGTTCGGTCCTGACCGTCGTTCTCTGGGGCGTCGCCACGGTGGCGCTCGGCTTCTACTTCACCCACTTCGCCGGCTACGCGGGCGGCGCCTACGGTGCCCTCGGCGGTGTCCTCGCCTTCATCTTCTGGCTCAACCTGATGAGTCTCATCCTCCTCCTGGGGGCGGAGCTGAACTCGGTCCTGACGTTACAGGCCGCGGCCCCCGCGCAGAAGGAAAGCCCCGAGACTGTTGGGCAGTCGTCTGGGCTACGCCGCGAGGCTTCCGGTGCCTCGACGGTGAGCGCCGCGGACGGCCCTGCCGCATCGGCGTCGCTTCCCGTGACAAGCGTTCCACGTGGAACGTACGCCTCGGATGCGTCGGCTACCCCTGCCACGGGTGGCGTTCGTCGCTCCTTGTCGACTCTCCTGGCCGCCGCGATTGTGGCTGTGGCGAAGGCCTTCCTCAAGATCCGGCCATACGCGGCGCGACGGGGCCCGGCCGTTCGTCGGTAGGCGAGACTGCCCCGGTCTCCGCACCCGGCGTCGCGCGCACCGCCCGGCCTCACCATGGATGAGGCCGGGCTTTTTGGTATCCTGCGGTCCTCATGGAGATGGTACCTCTGTCCTTCCAGCACGTTGCCCGCGGTTTAGGAGAA
>JAXDKI010000020.1:0-17013 GCA_034667245.1 Thermomicrobiales bacterium
CGGTGCGCCCTGCTGAAGAGCACGAACGGCACCTTCCGGCACCGGGCGCACCGCCGTGCGCCCCTCCATACGGCTTGACATGTGTGCGTGATCGATAAAGGAGGGAACACACGACATGAGCACCACCGCATTGGAGTTGGCCCGACGACCGGTCAGTCGGCGGTCCTTGCTGCAGCTGGCGGGGCTTGGCGGGCTAACGCTGGCCGTAGGGCCACAGGTCATGCGGTCAGCGTCTGCACAGGGAGACCTGGTTGAGGAGCTCGTAATCGACCTGGCGTCCGAGCCGGATTCGTTCGATCCGGCGCTGACGTACAAAATCGACGGCTGGTCGGTCGTCCACTCGGTCTACGATTCGCTCTACCAGTACGGTCCGGAGGGAGCTCTGGAGCCGCTGCTGGCGCAGTCGGCGCCGGCGCTGATCGATCCGCTGACGTACGAGATCAAGCTGCGACCGGGGGTCACGTTCCACAACGGGGAACCGGTGGACGCCAAGTCGGTTGCCTTCTCCGTCGCCCACATCGTCGATGAGAAGACGGGGTCGCAGATCGCGGGGCAGTTCAAGGTAATCTCCGAGGTCAAGGAGATCGACCCGCTGACCGTTCACCTCGTCCTCGCTCAACCGGCGCCCTGGTTACCGGCACAGATCGCGGCCTGGTTGACACCGCTGCCGCCGCAGTACGCCGGCAGCAACGACTTCGTGGCGAAGCCGGTCGGGACGGGACCGTACAAGTTCGTCGAGTGGAAACCGGGCGAGCGGATCTCGCTCGAAATCAACCCGGACTACTTCGCCGGCAGCCCGAAGGGGCGTCCGGTGGCGCAACGGGTGACGTACCGGTTCGTTCCCGACGCCAGCACCCGCGTCGCCGATCTCCTCGCCAGCACGGCGCACCTGGTCCGGAGCGTTCCCGTCGATCAGATGGAGTCGGTGACGGGAAGCGGAGCGGGTGTCCAACCGGTTCCGGTGTCAGGTTCGGCATGGGTGCGGATCGCGACCGACGTCGCGCCGTTCTCGGACGTCCGGGTCCGACAAGCCCTCAACTACGCGGTCGATGTCGACGCGATTCGCGACGCCCTCTACGGCGGCTACGGGCAGCGGCTGCCGAACTTCTTCGCCCCCGGTGGGCTCGGATTCGATCCGGCCCTGGCGCCGTACAGCTACGATCCAGAGCGGGCGCGGGCACTTCTCTCGGAGGCCGGGTATCCGGACGGGTTCGAGACGACACTCGACCACACGATCGGCGAGCGGCCGGACCTTCCGGAAGCGATCGCCGGCCAGCTTGCCGAGGTGGGGATCAAGGTAACGACCCAGCCGCAAGAGGACGCGGCCTTCAATGCGGCATGGAAGGATCCCAACGCGGCGCCGCTCCGTTTGGCGACCTGGCGACCGCTGTTCGATCCCTACACGCTGCTGAGTTTGGTCGTTTCCAGCAAGGGATTCCTGTCGCGCTACGACAGCCCGACCGTGCAGCCGCTGATCGACGCATTCGCGACCGAGACCGATCTCGCAAGGCGGGCCGATGTCGGTCAACAACTGGGCAAGGCACTCTACGAGGATCCGGCGGCGATCTACCTCTTCAACCTGACCTCGCTCTACGGGGTGGCGGCCGATGTCACGGCCTGGACACCGCGGGCGGACGACTACATCATCGCGACGGCACGCGGTTAGCGCGGAGCCGGTAGGAAGATTACCCTCACCCCCTGGCCCCCTCTCCCGCGCACCGGGAGAGGGGGAGGTCTGGGCGGCGCGGAGGCAGCGTGGGAGCGACCGAAACGAGAGTTGGGCGAGCGCCTACAGTCGAAGAGTTGGCGTTCCTGCGGGAACGGCGGGTTGGGCGGTTGGCGACGGCCGATGCGGCGGGGTCGCCGGCGGTGGTGCCGGTCTGTTTTGCGGTGGTCGAGGGTGAGCAGGGGCCGGCGATCGTTTCGGCGCTGGACGAGAAGCCGAAGCGGGTGCCGGTGGAGCGACTCCGCCGGGTGCGGCACATCCTCGAGAATCCGGAAGTGGCGCTGGTTGTCGACGATTATGTCGAGGACTGGCGACGGCTGGCGTTCGTTCAGGTGCGGGGCCGGGCGCGGTTGGTCGAGCCGGGCGAGCCTGGATTCGCGGAGGCGATCGCAACGCTGCGAGAGAGGTACCCGCAGTACCAGAGCATGGCGATCGAGGAGCGCCCGCTGATCCGCATCGAGGAGCTGACGGGGAGCTCATGGCGGGGCTCCGGAAGCGATGATGGTGGATTGCCGCGACCAACCGATCTCGCCGGGATCGTGCAGGGGCGGCGCTCGGTACGGGCATTCGCGACGCGACCGGTGCCGCGGGAACTGATCCGGCAGGCGATCGCGGCGGCGGGGTGGGCGCCCTCGCCGCACGGGCGGCAGCCGTGGCGGTTCGCGGTCGTCGAGCGGCAGGAGCGGAAGGTGGCGTTGGCCGACGCGATGGCGGCGACCTGGGAGGACCAGCTCAATCTCGACGGTCAGGAGGCGGCGATCGTCCAACTCCGGCTCGCCAAGAGCCGGGAGCGGCTACTGACCGCGCCGGTGCTGGTCGTGCCCTGTCTCTACCTTGCCGACCTCGACGTCTACCCGGATCCCGACCGGCAGGCGGCAGAGACGACGATGGCGATCCAGAGTCTCGGCGCCGCGATCCAGAATCTGCTGCTGGCAACCTACGCCGCCGGTCTCGACGGCGGTTGGATGTGTGCCCCCCTGTTCTGTCCCGAGGTCGTGCGCGACACCCTGGGCCTGGATGCCGAGCTCATCCCCCATGCCCTGATCCCCATCGGCTACGCGGCGAAAGACCCGGTCCGCCGCGACCGGCTCCCCCTCGATCGCCTCATCGTCTCCTGGGAATAGCCCCGTCCGGCGCGGAATTAGGGTCGGATGACGAACCTGTTTCAGATGAACCAGACCATCGCGCTGGCGTACAACTCGACGCAGCGATCGTAGTCGCGGGACCGGCGGCGGGCTGACTGCCCGCCGCCGATCGTTTCTGCCGCACTGGCGAGCGAACGAGGCCGAGCTTAGGAACCGGCCTCATCTGCTGTGGCCGGTGTCCCATACTCCACGACGATCGATTCGATTTCGACGTCCTCCTCGTCGTAGATGGCGAGTGGGTCCGGCGCCCCGTCAATCAGCCAATGATCGCCATTCTGCTCGAAGAGCAAAAAGATCGGCTCGATCGCCCCGGCGAAAAAGGGATCGTCGAGCACAACCACCGCACCCACACGCCCATCGTCAAAGGCTCGGACGTAAAGAACCCCAAGGTAGGCCATTCGTTCCTCTGGGGACATTGGAGCGTTCTCCGCGTCCAGGTTGTCCGGCTCGAACGTAACCGAGCGGAGAAAGTCATCGGTATACAAAGCGGACACGCGGAGCAGATCGCCAGTGTTGATGCAGGCAACCAACTGGCGCGCGGTGGCAGCGACGCCCTGGGTGGCCGTCTCGTCCGCGGGGCGGTTGGGCATCGTTGACGGCAATACCTCTGGTGTTTGGGGAAATTCTTCGCTCGGCGGCGAGTTCGACGAGTCGACCAGTGCCTCGATTTCGTCACGGTGGCGTGCTTCCACGCGACAGTCAGCCGGGTCAGGGATATCAAGGGGATCGCTCGTGAACGCGACAGGAGAACCTGTCACCGGTGTTACGACAGTGGTCGTCGAACCGAATACGCCGAAGTCGTCGATCAGCCAACGGTCACTGGCGCATTGAAACACGAGAAAGAGCGGTTCTGTCGGCGATTCCGCGACAGGGTCGTCCAGTATCACGATCGCCCCGACCCGGCCGTCTGGGAACTCCCGGGCATAGGTGACGTCGAGCAGCATTACTAGCCTCTCCGAAGGGAGCGGGCGACTGGGTCGTCGAGGTCGTCCGGGTCCAAGCCGCCGCTCGAGAGCAGAGCATCGGTGTACAGCGCGATCTGCCGGTTGAAATCGCCGGCATTGATGCAAGCGATCAACTCGCGCGCCGTGGCAACGATCCCCGGCGAGACAACAGGATCCGCGGCTCGGTGCGGCTGCGACGGATAGGGCTGGCGGTCGGTCTCGCTGTCGTCGTTACCGCCGGCCTCGCCCGCCTGCTCGTCGAGGGCTCCCATGAGCTTACGCGCCTCTTCAGCGGGACGCGGCGTGATGCGGCACTCCGACGGGTCGGGCACAACCGGGAGGGAAGCCGCCGCTCCGTCCTGGGCGGAGGCGACGGCCGACTGTGCAATCACCACCAGGAGCACAGCGAGGATAACGGCGATCCGACGCACGATGTCTCCTCACCTTGAAGGGTCGATCCCATTCCTGAAAACAACGTAGCCCATCAAAGAAGATGCGTCAAGATCGGAATGGGATCCATTTTCTCAGGCAAGAGGGGACTTCGTTCCTGTGGGAAGCAAGCGGCCCGCCTCGGTGTGGAGGCGGGCCGGTTGCAGATTATTCAGGAGAGATCGACCCGGGTTGCGGGTGTCTCCGCTAATCCCCGGCCGGCGCGACCTCCGGCTGCGCGTCCTGAACCGACCCGCCCTCGACGCGGAGGTCCGGCAGCCACTTCAGCCAGGAGGGGAGGTACCAGTTCCAGTCGCCGAGGAGGCGCATCGAGGCCGGAACCAGGACCGAGCGGACGACCGTGGCGTCGAGGAAGACCGCGACGGCGAGACCGAATCCGACCTGTTGCAGCATCACCAAGCGGCCGGCGGCGAATCCGACGAAGACGGCGACCATGATCAGCGCGGCCCCGGTGATGATCCGGGCGGTCGACTGGAGACCAACCGCGACCGACTCCTGGTTGCGGTGGGTCTGGTCGTAGTGCTCGCGGATGCGGGAGAGCAGGAAGACGTGGTAGTCCATGCTGAGGCCGAAGAGGACGCAGAAGAGGAAGATCGGGATCCAAGCCTCGATTGTCGGCGTCTTGTCGAAGCCGAGGAGATTGTGCAGGTACCCCTTCTGGAAGACCAGCACCAGCAGCCCATAGGCGGCGCCGACCGAGAGCAAGTTCATCACGATCGCCTTCGCGGGCACCACCAGCGAGCGGAAGACGATCATCAGCAAGAGGAAACTCAGCCCGAGGACGAAGGCGAAGACCAGCGGCGTCCAGTCGGCGACCAGATCGAAGAAGTCCTCGTTGAAGGCCGTGTCGCCGGTGACGAGGACCTCCGCCGGGGCATCGGCGAACGCCCGCGGGATGATCTCCTCGCGGAGTTCGACGATCAGGTCGGCGGCGCCCGGGTCGTTCGGGTTCATCCCCAGCGTCGCCCGGATCAGGGCGAGATCCCCGGCTTCGCTCCACCGCGGCGCATCAACCGCGACGAATCCCTCCTGCGGCAGCTGGGCGCTTAGGTTGGCGATTGCCGCGGCGACCTGCGCATCGTCCTTCTTCCCGTCGACGACGATCTCGACCGGAGCCAGGCGCCCCGCCGAGAAGTCGCTTTGCAGGATCTCGAAGCCCTTCCTGACGTCGCTCTCCGGCAGACTCTCGACCCCCGCGAAGCCGGTGTTGAGGTCGAAGTAGGGGATCGAGGCGGCGGCAAGGAGACCGACCGCGAGGACGACGGCGACGACAGGCCGTCCCATCACGGTCCGGGTGATCCGGCCCCAGAACCCGGCGTGGATCGTCTCGTGATCGAACTCGGCCTGCCGGGCGACGGTCGTTTCGTCGTACTTCCGACGGCGCGGCCAGTCGACGCGATCGCCGAGGAGACTGAGCACCGCGGGGATCAGCGTCAGCATCGCGAGGACCGCGACGACGACGACCAGGATCGCGCCGAGACCCAGCGAGCGGAAGATCGTGGTCGGGATCAGGAAGAGACCGAACAGGGCGAAGACCACCGTCAAGCCGGAGAAGAGGACGGCCTTACTGGCGGTACCGCCGGCGATCTCGATCGCCTGCTGCTTCGGTCGCCCGCGCCGCCGCTCTTCGCGGTAGCGCTCGACGATGAAGAGGGCGTAGTCGATCCCGACCGCGAGGCCGATCATCGTGATCATGTTCGTGATGAAGAACGAGAGCTCGAAGAAGCGGCCGATGAAGGCGGTCAACCCAAAGGCGACCGCGATCGAGAAGATGGCCAGGATGATCGGCACACCGGCGGCGACGAGCGCGCCGAAGACGACGACCAGGATGACCAACGCGGCCGGGATCCCGAGGACCTCTGCCTTCAGCAGGTCCTCCTCGGCAATCGTGTTGAACTCTTCGCCGATACTGATGTCGCCGACGGCGAGGGTCTCGATCTCGCCCGTGCCGTGCGCCTTCACCGCGGCGCGGAACTCTTCGGCGCGATCGGCCGCGGCGTCGAGCTCGCCCACCAGGCCGACCGGAATGATCGTCGACTTGCGATCCGCCGAGACCAATTGCTCCGCGGTCTCCGGCGAGGCGGCCTTCGCTTCGTAGTAGTTGTAGGTGGCCGTCGGGGCGGTATCGACGAGACCGTCGAGACCGCGCAAGGCGGCGGTCGTCTCGACGACGACCTGCTGGAAAGCGGGATCGTCGACCGTCTTGTCGGCCGAGGTGACGATCACCGTTTCGTTCAGCGGATCGTCGAACCCGAGTTTCTCTTCCAGGAGGTCGAAACCACGGACCGACTCCGGTTTGTTGAGGAAATTCGCTTCGGTGGTGAGGGCATCGCTGAGATTGGTGGCCGTGGAGACGATTGCCAGGATGAGGATGACGAGCCAGATGCCGACGATGCTCCAGGGCCGCCGGGCGCTGATCCGCGCCAGACCGGCGGTCGAGAAAACAGACATAGAGGTCCCCTTTCGTTACCGAACGCTATCACGCTTCACGACGAGGATCCGCTCACATCGTAGGGGCCGCGCATCAATCCCGAACGATGTTACTATTTCCGAACGACGTTATCCTATCGACCGATTCCCATCCTGTCAAGAGGTCGCCGGACGCGTCCCTGACCGATCACAATGATGCTCCTGCGGACTCGCCGTGTCGTCGGTCAAATGGCGTATCTCGACGGAGCTGTCGGTTGATGAAAAGACGTAGTTCATTCACAAAGGGGATGCCCTCGTGTCCGACCTCGAACCAATGACCAAAGACAGCCATCCCGATGGCCGCGGGGAGATCGTCGTCCTCAACCGCGACCTCTTCTTCGGCGTCAAGATCGGCAACACCCTTCGCGGCCTCGGCTACCTGGTCTCCTTCGTGCCGACGACCCCGGCGTTCGTCGCGCGCCTCCAGGGAGAGGGTACGGCCCCGGTCCTCGGCATCGTCGACATGGGCACCGGGGTCGACTGGCAGGAGATCGCCGCCCTCACCCGTTCCGAGAACACCGGCACACCGCTCCTCGTCTTCGGCTCGCACCTCGATGTCGACGGTCGACGTGCGGCCAAAGCGGCCGGCGTGACCAGGATCGTCTCGAACGGCGACTTTCACCGCGACATGGTTGCGCTCGTCCAACGCTACGCCCGTCAGGTGGGAAGTGATTCGGGGAAGTGAGGACTCGGGACGGGGTGGACAACCATTGACGAGGCGTCGGTTGGACGACGATGGAGAAGGCCTTCGCTGGCGCTGAGGATCTCCCTCCGGTCCCGCCTCCTGGAGTGACGCCACCGCGCAAACTTGAAGGCGAAGGGGGTTGGGGATTGCCCTTGATCGCTGAGCAAGAATCGGTGCGGAATGTGGCGCCAACGGCAGAGCAGCGACGGGCAACCGTGGGCGATGAGCGGGAGGGGCCGATGTAGCGGTGGGTCGGCGGGTGTCTGGCGGTCGGGTTGCTCGCGATCACCCTGGCGTCGCTTCAGTCGTCGAAGGGGACGGTGGCGCAGGACGTTGCCGTGGGCGAATAAGCTACTGCGGATCGTCGTCGCCGAAGCGACCGATGCCCGCGACACCAGCTTTGGCGAGGACGGCCGGGTCGGCATCCTCTGCTCGCTCGGCCCCCTCGAGGTCCGGAGTTTTCGCGTCCTCTCGTGGGAGTAGGGACGTCGGTAACGGTCCCAGTAGTCGCCCTGGCACGCGAGGTGCGCTTTTTGACGCGGAGCTCCCGTGCGTGTGGAGCCTCGTCGAAAGGCACCCCGGAATGAGTGATCGAGAGCCAACGGATTCGTTACGCGGCGGGGCCGAGGACCCAGAAGAGGGCTTCAGCATCACCGGCAGGGCTTCAGACCCCGTTTCCGACGACGAGATGGTGGTGGGGAGCAGCACCCAAGCCCGCTGGGAAGAGAACCTACCGGGGCGATCGCCTGACGAGGAGACGCCCGGTGCGGCCGGGCACCCGGAGGTCGGCAGCGGCCACGACGATTCCCAGACGACGACGATCGACGAGGGACCACCGGTCAAGCGAGTCGACGGCGTACCGGGCGCTTCGGGTCAGATCGAGCCGCCACGGGTGCCGTGACCGGGGACGTGTTCGTACCCCCTTCGCTCTCCCGCCCTAAAGGCAACTAAGGATCGTACGTACATTCTGTAACTTCGCCGCGGTCGCCCTTGACGTCCGCGATTTCCCCGTTTAGAGTGTACGTACAGAAGTTATCCGAACTCCCCGCGTTCGGCATTGATCCAACGACGAGCTGGACGGACGCGACGCGGAGAGGACGAGGGCGAGTGGTAGCCTCTGTCGAGCGAGCTGAGCAGGACGAGCGGATGGCGATCGTGGCGCCTCGCGAGAACGGGGCGGTGGCCGCCACGACGTCACCAAATACGACGAACGACGTCATCACCATTGCCGGCGCGGTTGAGATGTTCTTCGGCGATCTCCGACTCGCCCCGCGCTCCAAGAAGACCTACCGGCACGGCGTCGCCAAGTTCTTGCGCCACCTGGCCGACCATGAGGGGATCGACCCGGACGTGGCGCCGGTGACGGCGATCGTGCCGGATCACATTACCCAGTTCGCCGCGATTCTGGTGCCGAACGACATCCGCACACCAGAAGAGGTCTCGCGGATGCGGACGGCCCAGAACAACATCTCGGCCGTCCGCAAGTTCTGCGGATACTTAGCTGCCTACGATCTCCACCCGACCCTTGCCACGGAGCGGCTCCGCGTCCGCATCGCGGCGATGATGCCGCGCTTCACCCCACCGCCGCCGAACGTCAAGCTCAGCGACCTCGAGCGGATCGTCGCGCATGTCCGCGCGGAACAGCCCGAGGAGAAACCGCAGAGCGAGCTGCGGCGTCTCAAGGTGAGGGCGATGATCCTCTTCCTCTTCCGGACGGGGGTCCGTGTCTCGGAGTTGTGCGCCCTCCGGCGGCGCGACGTCGATCTCGCCCAGGGGACCGCGAGTATCTACCGTGCCAAGGGGGGCAAGAGTCGGACGGTCCACTTCGACGCCGAGACCGCCGAGGCGCTCACGGCCTACTGGCGTGCCCGCGGCGACAGCGTGCGCGGGGCCGGCGCCCTCCCCGCCTTCAGCGGACGCGATAAACTCGGCGACGCCGGCAGCGCGATCAGCCCGCGCACGGTCGAGCACATCGTCACCCAGCTCTGCGAATCGCTCGGGATCGAAAGCGAGGTTACGCCCCATTCCTTCCGCCACGGACTCGCCACCGAAATGGTCCACCGCCGCGTCCGCGAGTCGACCGTGCAAACCATCCTGGGTCATGCCTCGCCGCAGACGACGCGGATCTACGTCCATCAGCGCGCGGTCGAAGTCGCCGAGGAGTATCAAGACGCCTTCGGTCCCTATCGCCCACCAAGCCGGCCGGCGTAACGGACGGTTCGGCCCTCGCTGGTCGATCGCGCCGTTGCTGTTTCTGCTTCTTGCCCTCTCTGCCTGCGTCACCAGCGACGCCAAGGAACAGCGGCGGGAGGGGACGCGCGAGGCGACGCGTGGCGCGATCCTGGGCGATGTTCAGGCGACGAGCATCGCCGAACGCTTCCGGCAGCCGACGTTGACTCCAGCACCGACGTGGACACCTGCAGCCGGCCTCTCTTCCCTGGTTCTCGCCTCCCGCGTCAACCCGGACGGCTCACCGCAAGACGAACTGCGCTCCGTCTCCGGATTCGGCGGCGCCACGGTCTATGCCTGCGCGCGGGTCTCCAATGTGCAGGCCGGGCAGACCGTGATCGCGGTCTGGTCGACGATCGACGGCAATGAGGTCGGCCGCTCCGACGAAAAGCTCGATGCCGGCGCGTCCCAGCGTTGGGTGGCACTCCCGTGGCAGATCGGGGGGGGGCTCCCAGGCGGCACCTACGCCGTGGCGATCTACATCGACAAGGTCGACCTCGAGCACCAATTGAACTCTCTCGTCTTCCGCGTCGGCTGATCCATCTCCGGATCGCATCCTCCGCGCCATTACCCCATCGCTGCCCACCTATTGCGCCCCGGATGGCTTGCTCCTACACTCCCGGCACCCCACATCCCAGCCGGGTGTTGCGGCAGGAGACGGCCGCACGCCGAGGGAGCGGGGCGCCGTCGGGAACGGTGGGAGTCGGGTACGCAGGAGAGAGGGAGGACCAGCGGTGGACAACCGCGAGTGGACAAAACTGGCGATCGTCGAATTCCTCGGGCCGTTCGCGCTCTGCTTCATGGGCATCGGCGCGATCATCCAGACACATCTGAACGGCGGTAGCGGCGACATCGTCGCGATCGCCCTCGCCCATGGCCTGGGGATCGGCCTCCTGGTTGCCGCGGCCGGTCACATCAGCGGCGGTGTCTACAACCCTGCGTTGACGATCGGTCTGCTCGTGACGCGCCGGATCGACCGGCAACGCGCCATCGTCTACATCGTCGCCCAATGCCTCGGCGGGCTTGCGGCCTGTGGCGCCCTGACTCTCGTTTACCGCGACGTCGATCGCAATCGCGACGGCGTCAACCTCGGTGTGCCGGCCGTCGGTGCCAACCACAGCGTTTGGAACGCGCTCGGTATGGAGTTCATCCTGACCTTCTTCCTGATGTTCGTCGTCTTCGGCGTCGCCATCGACAACCGAACCGGGGGACGGGCGGTCGCGGCACTCGCGATCGGGCTCACGATCACGATGGACGTCCTCGCCGGCGGTGCGATCAGCGGTGCCATCATGAACCCGGCCCGATGGATCGGTCCGGCGATTATCCAGGGCGACTTCTCCGACTTCTGGATCTGGATCGTCGGTCCCGTTGCCGGTGCGGTCGTCGCCGCGGTGATCTACAACGACGTCCTCCTCGCCGGCACCCCGGCGGGTGCCGCCCCGAGCGACCGGATCGACCCCGAGCACCCGCGCGCGGTCGTCGAAAGCGAGGTTCGCCAGGAGGCGGCCGAGCGGTCACGCCGAGCACGGCGACGCGGGCGCTAGCGCGTCATCCAAACGGCAACATCGTCGTAGGGGCGCTGCCGGCTGCGCCTGGCTCAAGAAGGTGGCGTCACGTCCCTTCAGCCGGGCGCAGCAAGCAGCGCCCCGATGTTTTGTCTAAAGGAGGCCTCAGATGGCGTCCACACCACCGGGTGAAACCGCCGAGCTCACCGAAGCGGAAGAACTGCGGCGCGAGCTGGTCGCGGAGAAACATGCCCAGGCGGTCGAACTGCTCAACAAGCACGAAATCGACTGCTGGCTCACCTTCACGCGCGAGGGCAGCGATCTGCTCCTGCCGTTCGTGACCGGTGCCGAATACATCGTCGGTATCTCCGCGCTGATGCTCTTTGCCAACGGACCAAGCGTCGCCATCGTCGCCGACTATGACGTCGGGCAGGTCGAGGGGATCTTCGACCAGGTGATTCCGTACTCGCTCGACTGGAAGGAGCCGTTCCAGACGGTGCTTCGGGAGCGCAATCCGGCGCGGATCGGACTGAACTACTCGGAGCACGACCACGGGATGGACGGGTTGACCCACGGGCTGTACCACGCCCTCGTCGCCGCGGTGACGCCACTGGTTTTCGCCGACCGGCTGGTATCCGCCGAGCCGATCGCGGCGACGGTCCGCGCGGTGAAGACGCCGGCCGAGATCGAGCGGATGCGCCGCGCCTGCGAGATCACCCAGCGCATCTTCGAGGATCTGACCGGGATGCTGAAACCGGGGCTGACCGAGGCCGACATCGCCGACATCGTTCGGGAACGGATGCTGACGTACGAGGTCGGTCCCTCCTGGGAGGCGTCCTTCTGCCCCGCCGTCTTCTCGACCAAGTCCCGTCCGGGGCATGCGCCGCCGGGCGCTACCCGGATCGAGCGTGGCGACGGCGTTCGCCTCGACTTCGGGGTGATCTACGAGGGCTACGCCTCGGACATGCAGCGGACCTGGTACCTGCTCAAACCGGGCGAGACCGAGGCGCCGGCCGAGATGCGTCACGCCTTCGAGACGGTGAGGGACGGCATCCTGATGGCGGCCGAGCTCCTGAAACCGGGCGTGAAGGGTTCAGACGTCGACAAACCGGTCCGGCAGTTCATCGCCGATCGCGGCTACACCTTCACCCACGCGCTCGGTCACCAGCTCGGCCGGATGGCGCACGACGGCGGCATGGTCCTCGGTCCGGACAACGCGCGGTATGGCGAGCGGGCGAAGGGGATCGTCGAGGCCGGCATGGTCTTCACCCTCGAACCGGTCGTCGCCAGCGCGATGATCGAAGATGACGTCGTCGTCACCGAGACCGGCTGCGAGTTCCTGGTGCCGACCCAGCGCGAGATCTATCTGGTGTCTTGAACGAATCCCGGCACTTCAGTGCCGGGCTAAGGCGGCGAAGCCCCTTCGGGGCTACTACCGCTGACTCCCTGGGGCACTGAAGTCCGCGACCGAGACGATCGCCGCGGCGCAGGTTTCCACGTTGCGCGGATCGAGTCGCGAAAACTCTCGTACTTCTCGCCCCGAGACACGGCTGCGGCGATGGCGGGCGCGAAGACGCGGTCGTAGAAGTCGTCTCCCATGCGGCCGATCACTTCGCGATCGAAGATCTCGTCCGTTTGCATCTCCCCGCCGGCGCTCTTGAACTTGCCCTCGGCGGTGTGCGCAGGCGGCTCTCCCTCCTGGCGGATGCGGGGACGGTCGTGGTCGTCGCGCTTGGCACCAAAGCGGCGACCGGCGACGACCTTCGCCAGCCAGATGCCATAGCCCTTCGCCTCATCCGCGGGTCGTCCCTCGTCGAGCGCCTTGAGCCGGTTCACCTCGGCGAAGACGTCGAACCGGCGGATCGCTCGCTTCGGCAGCGTCGTTGGCGTCTCGGTGCTTTGCTCTGCCATGCATCACCTCCGGCGGACCACCTGCAAAACGTTTGCCAGGCGAGACACGGAGAGCAGCTTCATCGCAACGTCCGGCATTCGACATGAAGCCCAGCCGAGTCGACAATGGACGCGGCGGCCTCCTCTCCCGCAGGACGAGGACCAAGCCCACCGCTTCGAACCGACCCATACAGGAGTTTCCGCCCTCGGGAGTCATTGCGTCATGAACCGTCCCCGCACCACGACGATCAACCCGAACGGCACGCCGAGCGACGAGCCGGGTCCGCTCCGATTCGTCTTCTTCGGCGAGTCGATTGTTTCCGACCGGGGCTATCCTCCGGCGACCACGGCGCGCGCCGTGATGCGGGCATTGATTCGGGACGGACACGAGGCGCTGTTCCTCGAGGAGCGACGGAACCGCCCGACCGTCGAGCTCTTGCGGGCGCGCGGTTCGTCGGCGTTACGCGCCTTCTCGGAACGCTATCCGGATCTGCATTACCGGACCTACGACCTGCCGACCGGTCTGGAGCGGACCGTCTGGTTCGTGCGGCAGATCGCGACGGTCGATGCGGGCATCTTTCTGGACGACGTCCCATCCGGTCTCTTCGAAGAGGCGGCGCGACTCAATGCACGTCACCTGGTGCTAGTCGACTGGTCGACAAAGGGCCATGACTCGGACCTGGCCTGGGCAGACCTCCGCTTGCGTCCTGCCGGAACCGAGGCAGGGTCGGGAACAATTACCTGCGGACCGGCGGTCGAGCGAATGCCCCCCGACACGGACGATGCGAGGTCGGGGCTCCTGCTTGTCGCCTACGACGATCAGGAAACCGCGGCCGCGGCGCGGGATGCGCTTGCCGAGTTCGATCCCGAGTGTCTATCTGCGGGCAGTGTCTCGGGCGAGGACTGGCCGTTCGTGCCGGAGGTAGAGTTGTCCGATCGATACCGGCGGGCGAGCGTCGCCGTGGTAACAGGAGCGGGTGATGACCCGTTCGCGGCCGCGCGCGTCTTGCTGCCGGTCGCGGCGGGCTGCCAGACCATCGCCGTGTCCTCGCCCGGCGCGGATGAAGCCGTCCCCGAGCCTCCCGTGCTTCGCGCGAGCCTCGCCGATTTGCCCGAACGCGTCGCGTCTCTGCTCTGTTCCTCTGCGACAGCGCCATGGGTCGAGTTGCCGGACCGGTACGACGCCGCGGTTGCCGCCCGGCGAATGGTCGAGGCCGTCCGCCAGGCGCATTTGGTGCGCCTCGCCGGAGCTCCTCCCCGTTAGGCAATCTTGCCTAGCGCGGCCCTGCATACGTCATCCCGACAAATCGGCAAGCCTCGCGATGCCCCAACGCACCTGCTACCCTACGATGGCAGTGTGGTCAGCGAAATGGTTTGGCGGTCGGACGAACGCCCACCGACGGTCCGGATGGATCGGGCAACGAGACGCCCGGCGGAACGCACGCCCGCGTCGGCGTCACTCCCACCCGGCGGAGAGACGGCCGCCCAACCGGCCGGCGACCACACACCACCAATCGCGGTGGGAAGGCCGGTTCGGTTTTCCGGCGCCCGTGAGGTTCACGGGCTCGGCAGGATGCGAGGAGGGTTCAGTGCCATGAAGGATGCAGTGGTTGGTGGTTATCGACGCGCCCGGCGGGGTATTGCCGTAGCCGGGATGGCAGCGGCCCTGCTGGGCGTTGCAACCGGCGGGGTGTTCGCCGCCGGCGGGAGCTACGGCAAAGCGGAGCAGGTCGGCGTCGGCGACTACAAGTACGGGGCCAGCACCTACGCCATCAACGTCGGCGACTACGTCTACCAGTACGCCAACGGCGAGGACGGCTACGCCTACTACACCTACTACGACGGCGAAAAGTGGTCCGACTGGGTCTCCTGGCCGGAAGACCAGCCCGCAAAGGTGAAGTACGACCCCGCACCGGTCGAGTACCAGGACAACAACTACGTCTTCTACACCGGCGACGACGGCCACCTCTATCACCTCTCCGGCGCCGTCGACTCCGACTGGACCTGGGATGATTACTCCGGCGACTTCCAGTTCAAGTACGCCCCGTACGCCAACGAGAACGACGAGTACCTCTACCTGTACGGGACGAGCAAGGAAGGCTACCTCTACGTCAAGCAGTACGACGGCAAAGAGTGGACCGACTGGAAGAACGTCAGCGGTGAGTCGTACTCCGCCTACGAGCCCTACTCGGTCGAGTACGACGAGTACGAGAACGTCTTCTGGACCAGCGACGACGGCAAGGTCTACTGGAACCGCTACGACGGCAAGGAGTGGGCGGAGCCGAAGGCGCTGCCGGGTGACTACGAGTTCGAGTACGCACCGTACGCCGTCGAATACGCCCCCGAGAAGAGCCTCTATGCCTACGCCGTGACCAAGGACGGCGCGCCGGCCTGGAACGTCTTCGACGGCAAGAAGTGGTCCGGCTGGAAGGCGTACGACGGGCTCGAGGCCAAGGTCACGTACCAGCCCAACGCCTACGTCTACAACGACGTCCAACACCTCGTCTTCACCGGGGCCGACGGCCATGCCTACTACACCGAGTACGCGGGTGAGTGGACCGACGACTGGGCGGACCTCGGCGAGAACTACGCCTACGACCCGTACCAGTACAGCTACGGCGACAACCTCTACCTGACCTACACCGGCAAGGACGGCTACGCCTACTACAAGACCTACGCGGCGGGCGGCGGCGACGATGACGACGACACCGGCTACGAGCCGACGCCGACCGAGGAATCCGACTACTAACCACCGGCTGCATCGTTAGGCGCGACGGGCGGGAGACAAGCTCTCCCGCCCGTTTTCATTTGGTCGGAGGGATCGGGATGCGCCGCCGAGACGCATGGTCGCGGCCACGACACTCCGCCCGAACGACTGGGATGTTGGCAACGGCCCGATTGTCGGCAGGACGAAACGCCTATCCAACTCCGGGCGTTCTTGAAATTGGTTGACGAAACTGGGAGTCGGGCTCGCTATCACGAATGGCGTCGAAGCAGGAGCGTTGCCGCCCATTGACGAAGTGCAACGATTCGAGGCCACGAAAATGTCCCATCTGGAGATGGCAATGCTACTGCTCGCCTTGGTGATTTCGGTTCTGGTCGCGACGCGCCCTGCGCCACCCCGCCGGCGCTCCCGCTCGACCCGGCCACGCGGTGGCAAACCTCACCCGAACGATCGCCGCGCGGCAACGCTCCTCAGCGGCCCACCGGCCTCACAACCGCGTCCTGACGGCGTTCACCGCAACCTCTGGGACCGCTCCGACATCGCCAGCAGTATCGGCCGCGACTACGCCCATTCTGACCCGGGGCTCACCCACTGGCCGGTGCCCAGGTAGACGCCTGACGTCGACATGCCCGCGGCACCGATTTTCCAGACTCTATAGGCGGCCTCGGCGGACAATCGGTCAGGCAACACGCCCGCGACGCGGCGGCAAAGCGGTTGGCTCGTCAACTGCCGCGCCGGCGTCTCCAAGGGCCGCGACATTCGGCAGATAGAGTCCGTGGAAGAGACGGGCCAGGCATTGACTCCGGCTGCGGACGCCGACCTTCTCGTAGGCGTGCCCCAAGTGCCACTCGACCGTGTGCTCGCTGACGAAGAGACGATCCGCGATCTCTCGGTTGCCGAGACCGCGGATCAGCAGCTCGACCACCTGCCGCTCCTGGGGTGACAGTGGCCAGTCCCCCGGTACGGACGGCGGCGCAGGCGGCCGCTCGGCCGAGAGGACGACCGCGACCGCACCGTCGGCTCCGGCCGGCGACGCCTCGACCCGGACCGCGCCACCGGGCACCGACACCGCGACCGTCCCGACGACCGCTCCCTCGCTCCCCACCCGGAGCGCGGCAACGGCAGACCGCACGGCCGTCGGCAGCGGATCGCCGGCGCCCCGATCGATCCGGCCCAGCAGTGCGGCCATCGTCGTAGGGGCGCACGGCGGCGCGCCCAGTCAGAGAAGGCGGCGTTCGTGCCATT
>JAXDKI010000021.1:0-11794 GCA_034667245.1 Thermomicrobiales bacterium
TTGCCGGCTTTTCCATTGACCTGAACGAGCTGTTCGCCGAGCTCGCAGCGGACTGATGCCAGAACGAGACGACGGGGCGTGACTGAAGCACAAACGTGGGATCTCTGGTACCCGGATGCCGCGGCTCGCGGGTTGCCGTTCGCCCGCGGGCGGCTCGATGCGACCGGTGTGCTGCTTGTGCACGCGGCGCCGGACACGCTCGACGTGGATGTTCGGTCGGATGCCGGGGAGCTGATCGCGCAAGGACAGGGATTGAAGCGGACGGCCGATCGGCCGATCGCGCGGCTCACGGTGCGGAATGGGGCGATCGTGCGGGATGACTGCTGGCCTGGGGATGGAGATGTCGGTCGTCCGGTGATTCTGCCGGGTGGCGAGGTGGGTATTTTGCTGCGGTGGTGGAACGCGGAAGACGGCTCGGAGTGGCGCTGGAGCGTGGAGTTCTACAACCACCGGTAGATATGCAGCAGGGATTCCGTACGGGCAGCGCCCGCTGGTCGAGGGCAAGGGACGGCGCTGACCGTCTCGCATGTGGTGCAGATGAGCGAGGGAGGGCACAGCCCCCCTCGCTCATGACCTGCTAGTTGCGCTGACTTGCCATCTGGCCGCGCTTGCGCTCCTTGGCCCGGTCGTCGGCGGAGAGGAGGCGTTTGCGGAGGCGGAAGGCCTTTTGGGTGACTTCCAGCAGCTCGTCGTCGGCGAGGAAGTCGAGTGCCTGTTCGAGGCTCAGCAGGACCGGCGGGGTCAGCTTGATGGAAATGTCGGAGGTGCTCGACCGGATGTTGGTGAGCTTCTTGGCGCGGCAGACATTGACGACGAGGTCGCCCTGGCGCGGCTGCTGGCCGACGATCATTCCCTCGTAGACGTCGGTTTGCGGTTCGACGAAGGTGAGTCCGCGCTCCTGGGCGTTGGCGATGCCGTGGGCGAGGGCGACGCCTCCCTCAGAGGCGACGAGGGCGCCGGTCCGGGTCGAGGCGATGGCGCCCTGCCAGGGCTCGAACCCAATCAAGCGGGAGGCCATGACGCCGTTGCCTTTTGTCGCCGTCAGGAAGGCGTTGCGCAGGCCGATGAGGCCGCGGGTCGGGATCGCGAATTCGAGTCGCACCGCGCCGCGCCCGTCGTTGACCATGTCGAGCATGCGCGCGCGGCGGCCGCCGAGGAGGTCGGTGACGACCCCGACGAAGGTCTCGGTGGTGTCGATAACGAGGTGCTCGACCGGCTCCAGCGTCCGGCCGTCGACTTCCTTGGTGATGACCTCGGGGCGGGAGACTTGAAATTCGTAACCCTCGCGGCGCATCGTCTCGATGAGGACGGAGAGGTGGAGCTCGCCGCGACCGGAGACGGCGAAGACGTCCGCCTGATCGGTCGGCTCGACGCGCAAAGACAGGTTTGTTTCCAACTCCCGATAGAGGCGCTCACGTAGTTGGCGGGAGGTGGAGTATTTCGCCTCACGCCCGGCGAAGGGCGAGGTGTTGACGCCGAAGGTCAACTTCAGCGTGGGCTCCTCGACAGCGATCGGTTCGAGCGCATCCGGTGCGTTGGGGTCGGTCAGCGTCGCCCCGATTTTCGCGTCGGCGAATCCGGCGATGGCGACGATGTCCCCGGCGCCGACTTCGTCGACCTCCCGGCGCGAAAGTCCGTCGAACGTGGACAGCGACGAGACGCGCTGCCGCGTTTGGGAGCCGTCGGCACTGATCTGGATCAGAGAGTCACCGCTGCGAATTCGCCCCCGTTGGACCCGCCCGATGGCGATCCGTCCTCGGTGGTTATCGTAGTCGAGCGAAGCGATCTGGAGTTGGGCGGGAGCGTCGGGATCGACGGTCGGCGCCGGGATCTCTTTCAGGATGGCGTCGAGGAGCGGGCGGAGATCGGGTTCCAGTGCGTCGGGTGCGTGGCCGGCCCGACCGTCACGGGCGATCGTGTAGAGGACCGGGAAGTCGAGCTGGTTGGCGTCGGTGGCAAGGTCGAGAAAGAGGTCCTGGGTCAGCGAGACGACTTCTTCGGGTCGCGACGAGGCACGATCGACCTTATTGACGACGACGATCGGGCGCAAGCCCATCGCGAGCGCGCGCTGGAGCACGGTCCGCGTCTGCGGCATCGGCCCCTCGACGGCGTCGACGAGCAGGAGGCAGCCGTCGGCCATGTTCAAGACGCGCTCCACCTCGCCGCCGAAGTCGGCGTGACCGGGTGTGTCGATGATGTTGATCTTCACGCCGAGGTAGGTGATTGCGGTGTTCTTTGCCAGAATCGTGATGCCGCGCTCTCGCTCCAGGTCGTTGGCGTCCATGATCAGCTCGCCGGCGGCGTCGGGATCGCGGAAGACGTTGGACTGCTTGAGCAGACCATCGACCAGCGTCGTTTTGCCGTGATCGACGTGGGCGACGATGGCGACGTTGCGCAGGTGCTGCTGGCGCGTCGGATGGGTTGTCATGATCATGTCGTCGGTCGCTTGCACGGAATCGTCTCACTCCCTGGGCCCGGAGCGCCGACGTTGGCGCCGACCCACAAACACAGAAGGCGGCCCGAGCCACAAGGCGCACGGGCCGCTTCGCTGGGAGCATTATACCACAGCGTTATGTTCGAATCGACGGTGGAACGCCCCTCTGGCGAGTGATCGCGTGCCTCTGCGATGATCCCGTGAGAGGAACTGCCCACGTTTGATCGTCGCCCAATCATGCCTGGAGGAATGAGGATGAGCGCCATGACCGCGACGCTGACCGATCACGACACGACGATCGCGAAGTACAAGGAGTTCGTGGCGACGAGTTTCGTCGCGGCGATCGAGCCGGTCGTCGTCGAGCGGGCCGAGGGAGCGCGGATCTGGGACGCCGACGGGACCGAGTATCTCGACTGCTTCGCCGGCATCGCGGTGGTCAATGCCGGACATCGGCATCCGCGTGTGATTGCCGCCGTGCGTGAGCAATTGGAGAAGGTGGTTCACGCGGCGACGTACATCTATCACGTCCCGGTCGTTGCCGAAGCGGCGGAGCGGATCGCCGAGATCGCGCCGGGGCGGCTCTCGAAGACCTTCTTCGGCAACTCCGGCGCCGAGGGCATCGAGACCGCGATGCGGTTCGCCAAGGCGTTCACGGGGCGCCACGAATTCATCACGCTGACCCATGCATTCCATGGCCGGACGAGCGGGACGCTTTCGGTGACCGGGAACATGGCAAGGAAGACGCGGGGCGGTCCGTATCTCCCCGGAGTGGCGTTCGCTCCCGCGCCTTATGTCTACAGGAATCCGTTCGGCACCGACGATCCGGAGGAGGTCGCCGCGCGGTGTGCCGAGCTGGTCGAGTGGGCAGTCCTCTACCAGTCGAGCGGTGACGTCGCCGCCTTCATCGCCGAGCCGGTGATGGGCGAGGGCGGCATCCTGATTCCTCCTGCCTCGTACTTCCGCCGAGTCAAAGAGGTTCTCGATCGCTACGGCATCCTCTTCATCGCAGACGAGGTCCAGTCGGGTTTCGGCCGGACCGGCAAGTTCTTCGCCGTGGAACACTACGGGGTCGAGCCCGACATCATGGTGATGGCGAAGGGGATCGCCGACGGCTTCCCGTTGAGCGCAACCGTCGCCCGGCCCGAAATCGCCGACGCGCTCCGTCCCGGTGAGCACCTCTCGACCTTCGGCGGCAACCCGGTCTCTTGCGCCGCCGCGATCGCGAATATCGACGTGATGCTCGACGAGAACCTCTCCGAGGAGTCGGCCCGCAAGGGTGAGCGGACGGTCGCCCGCCTGCGCGAGCTCGCGGAGCGCCATCCGCTGATCGGGGACGTCCGTGGACTCGGGCTGATGATCGGCGTGGAGCTCGTCGTCGATCGGGCAACGAAGGAGCCGGCCAAGGCCCAGGCAGCCCAGGTCCGCCGCCTCTGCCGAGAAGCGGGTGTGCTGGTCGGAGTCGGCGGTCAATCCGGGAACGTCATTCGCTTCCAGCCGCCGCTGGTGATCGACGACGCCGATCTCGACCGTGCGGTCGATGTGTTGGACGAGGCGCTTAGCTCGGTCTGACCATTTCCTGCCCCGTCTGGTGGAAGGATCAAGCGAGGGCAGTGCTGAAACAGCTCGCCGATGTCGCTCGTTGCGTCCTGCAGCGGCTCGACGCCGGTTCGAGTCGTCGACATCAACGGCGGACGCGGTGGCCGAGCGTCGATCACCACTCAGCGCGTGATGGTCCGCCGCAGCAAACACGTGTGCCGAATCCGACTCGAAATCCGAGTCGGCTCGGACGTGGGCGCGGCGACGTGTCGAGATATCTCCTGCTCCAAACTACGTATTGTCCGCACCTCGCCTTGGTTCCACAGATACATAAAACGGCCGATGCGCCGTCGTCGAAGCAATGGCAACCTGGGAGGCAGGCCAGGATGTGACCGGCCGGTGGGTAATGTGGACATGCCGCATAAGGTGAAGAGGAGCTCGGCAATGAACGGTCTTGACGCACTGATCTTCGGTCTCGTCGCGCTGATCGTCCTCGACGTGCTCGCCCTCAAGTTTGGTCGGGACTCTCGGACGCCATCGGATGCGCGTTGCGATTGGCGCTGACGGCGGGGCACCATGTGCCATAGCTGCGCGGAATGCTCCCAGATTAATGTAACGGCCAGGTGCGGTGGACGGAGGGAGATCCTTCGCTGGCGCTCAGGATGACCGGGGGAGGACGCCCCGCCCTTGGTCATCCTGCGGGTAAGCGGGGGACCTCTCGTGGGGAGGGCAGGGTTGACGTCGTTCGCGCCGCAAACCCGGGTGGGCGCATGGGCTAAAATAGGGGGTATGAACCACGAGCCGGTCCGCCGACGCGCGACGTGACGTGTCCTCGCCGTGCGACGCCACCGGGAACCCTAGACCAGGAGCACAACCAACGATGGACCAAGTCGTTGTTCCGGCCCGGCCGGACCCGTTCGGCGCCCGCGACACGCTGACGACGAGTCTCGGTACGACGGTCGCTTACTATCGCCTTGCCACCCTCGAGGATCAGGGCATCGCGAATATCGCCTCCCTGCCGTTCACGATCCGGATCCTTCTGGAAAACGTCCTCCGCAACGTCGGCACAGAATTCGGCGACGTGAATGACGTCGAGACGCTGGCGCGCTGGAAGCCGGGGGCGACCGGTGACGTCGAGCTCCCGTTCCTGCCCGGTCGGGTCGTTCTCCAGGACTTTACCGGCGTTCCGGCGGTGGTGGACCTCGCCGCGATGCGCTCGGCGGTGGGGAGGCTCGGCGGCGATGTGACGCGGATCAACCCGCTCGTTCCCGCCGACCTCGTCATCGACCACTCGGTCCAGGTCGATCGGTTCGGCACGCTGCTCGCCTTTGCTCGGAACGTCGAGCTGGAATACGAGCGCAACCGCGAGCGGTACTCGCTCCTCCGCTGGGCGCAGCAATCGTTCCAGAACTTTCGGGTCGTGCCGCCGGGGACCGGCATCGTCCACCAGGTCAATCTCGAGTACCTGGCGAGCGTGGTTGCCCTCCGGCATACCGGAGCTGAGTCGGTCGCCTTCCCCGACACCCTCGTCGGTACCGACTCCCACACGACGATGATCAACGGCCTGGGTGTGCTCGGCTGGGGCGTCGGCGGTATCGAGGCGGAGGCGGTCCTGCTCGGTCAGCCGCTCTATCAGTTGATGCCGGAGGTGGTCGGATTTCGCCTGACCGGGAGTCTCCGTCCCGGTGCGACCGCGACCGATCTGGTTCTTTATGTCACCGAGATTCTGCGAAAGCACGGGGTCGTTGGCCGTTTCGTCGAGTTCTTCGGCAAGGGTTTGAGTAGTCTCTCTCTGGCGGACCGGGCGACGATCGCGAATATGGCGCCGGAGTATGGCGCCACCGCTTCCCTCTTCCCGGTGGACGACGAGACGCTGCGCTATCTGAGGATGACGGGACGCAGCGACGATCTGGTCGATCTGGTCGAGCGCTACTGCAAGGAACAGGCGCTCTTCCGCACCGACGAGACGCCCGACCCGAGCTTCAACGACGTCGTTGAGTTAGATCTGAAGACGGTCCGGCCGAGTGTTGCGGGTCCGCGACGTCCGCAAGACCGGGTGCCCATCGGCGAACTCCGCCGGACGTTCCGCGCGGCGTACAGTGCCAAGTTTGCCGATGCCCCGCCAGGCGGGGACGAGGAGCAGGAGATCGAGCGGCTGGAGGACGAGGGGGGCACCTCGATCGACACCGACGGTGCGTCCTCGTTGAATGCGACGATCAACCCGCGCGTCGGCAACGTTCCGGTCCAGGTCGGCGGGTCGCAGACGACGTTGCACCACGGTTCGGTCGCGATCGCCGCGATCACGTCCTGCACCAACACATCGAACCCGTCGGTGATGATCGGGGCAGGATTGCTGGCGCGGAAGGCGGTCGAGCGCGGTCTGGATGTGCCGCGTTACGTCAAGACGAGTATGGCGCCGGGGTCGCAAGTGGTGACGCGCTACCTCGAGCGTTCAGGGTTGCTGCCTTACCTGGAAGCGCTCGGGTTCCATACCGTCGGCTATGGCTGCACGACGTGCATCGGCAACAGCGGTCCGCTGCCGGCACCGGTGGCCGAGGCGGTTGATGAGAACGAGCTGGTGGTCGCGGCGGTGCTGTCGGGGAATCGCAACTTCGAGGGGCGGATCCATCCTCAGGTGCGGGCATCGTTCCTGGCGTCGCCCCCGCTCGTCGTCGCTTACGCCCTGGCCGGCAGCGTGGATATCAACCTCCACCGCGATCCGATCGGCTACGACCCCAACGGCGACCCGGTGTACCTCAAAGACATCTGGCCGTCGGGGGAGGAGATCCAGCAGACGATCGCCGAGTGCATCGATCCGTCGATGTACGCCTCGGAGTACCGGACCGTCTTCGTCGGCGACGAGCGCTGGAAGGAACTGCCGGTGCCGACGGGCAACTTGTATGAGTGGGACGCAGAATCCACCTACGTGCAGGAACCGCCCTACTTCGTCGACCTGGCGCCGGAGCCGGGGCCGCTGTCGGACGTCGCAGGGGCGCGGGTGCTCGCACTGCTCGGGGACTCCGTGACGACCGACCACATCTCGCCGGCCGGCACGATTGCGAAGGCCAGTCCTGCCGGCAAGCACCTGATCGAGCGAGACGTGCAGCCGTACGAGTTCAACTCCTACGGCTCGCGTCGCGGCAACCACGAGGTAATGATCCGCGGTACGTTCGCCAACATCCGGCTGCGTAACCTGCTGACGCCCGGCACCGAGGGGAACTGGACCGAATATCTTCCGACCGGCCAGGAGATGAGCATTTACGACGCCTCAATGCAATACCAATCCGAGGGGATTCCCTTGATCGTTATCGCGGGCAAGGAGTACGGCACGGGCTCCTCCCGCGACTGGGCGGCAAAGGGGACGCTCTTGCTTGGCGTCAAGGCGGTGATCGCGGAGAGCTACGAGCGAATCCACCGGAGCAATCTGGTTGGAATGGGCGTGCTGCCCCTCCAGTTCCTCCCCGGCGAACACGCCGCCTCGCTCGGTTTGACCGGACGTGAGACGTTCGCGATCCGCGGTATCTCCGATGCGCTGACACCGAAGGGGCGCCTCAACGTCGCCGCGACCCGGGAGGACGGCTCGACGGTCGAGTTCCAGGCGATCACGCGCATCGATAGCCCCGTCGAGATCGAGTACTACCGCAACGGTGGCATCTTGCAGATGGTCCTCCGCCGGCTGATCGGCAGCGGCGGGCCGGTGAATGGGGCGTCGCAAGCGTAAGAGGACGGATCGGCGATGGCTGTTGCAACCAAGCTCTGGACGATCGCGGATCTCGAGGCGATGGAGGGCGACGGTGCTCGGTACGAACTCCTGCGCGGCGAGTTGATCGAGATGCCAGGCGCGAAGTTCCAGCACTGGTATGTGGTCGGGCGTCTGCTGCGTCTCCTAGGAGATTTCGTCGAACTCCACGGCTTGGGGGCGGTCGGCAATACCGGGGCTTTCGCGCTCAGGCGAGATCCTGACTCGCTGCTGATTCCCGACGTGGCATTCGTTCGCTCGGATCGCATCCCTCCGGATGATGCGGACTGGGACATCTACATTGGCGCGCCAGACTGTGTCTTCGAGGTCGTCTCACCCGCTGATTCCGCGCCAGATGTCCACGACAAGACGATCGAGTACCTCGAGGCGAGCGTCAAGGTGGTGGTGGTGGTCTGGCCGCGCAGCCAGTCTGTCAGCGTGCACCGGCCAGCTGGCGACATCCGGGAATTCAAGATGGGCGATGTGTTGGAGCTCGACGACGTTCTACCCGGTTTCCGCCTCCCAATCTCCGAGATCTTCCGACGGATCGGCCCTTCGTCCGGTGACTGAGAAGACTGCATGACCACCAGCATCCCCCGTTACGCCGATACGGTCGTTCTCGGCGGCGGTACCGGCGGCGCGACGGCTGCCGGGCTCCTCGCGGAACGGACCGATCAGTCGGTCCTTCTGCTCGAAGCCGGCCCGGATTATGGTCCGCTCGATGGCGGCGGGTGGCCGGCGGATTTGTTGGACGCGCGCAATCTCCCGCCGACGCACAGTTGGGGGTTCACGAGCGGCGACCGGTATCCTGGGCGCGCGATTCCGTTCGACCGGGCCAGGGTCATTGGGGGCTGCTCGGCGCACAACGGGTGCGCGGCGATCTGGGGGAGCCGGCTGGACTACGACGGGTGGGCAGCGGCTGGTAACGTTGGCTGGTCGGCAGGGGAGCTTCTGCCGCTGTTTCGGAGCGTGAACGAGCGGCTGCGGGTGCGGACGCCGGCTCTGGACGAGGTTCAACCATTTCACCGCGCGTTTCTCGAGGCCGCACCGGCAGTCGGGATTCCTCTGGTCGACGATCTCAACGATCTCGACGGGGACCTTGGGATAGCGCCGAGCCCGGTCAACGTTCACGACGGGATTCGCTGGAACGCGGCCTTCGGTTACCTCGACCCGGTTCGGGATAAGGCGAATCTGACCGTCGTGGGGAACGTCGTCGCCGACCGGCTGATTGTCGAGAACGGTCGCGTGGTCGGCGCCATCGTCGTTGGCCCGGACGGTCCGAGGCGAGTGGATGCCGGGCGTGTGGTGCTCGGTGCCGGCGCGTACGGATCGCCGGGCATTTTGCTCCGGTCCGGCATCGGCGATCCCGAGGAGCTCCGCGCGATCGGGATCACGCCCGTTCACGATCTGCCCGGTGTCGGGCGCAACTTGCACGACCATCCCGCGGTGGAGCTCGTGTACACCGGGACGCCGGAGTTGATCGAACGCCTGCGGGCGTTTGCCACGGACCATTGGCTGCCGGAGGAGCAGACGATTGCCAAGGCGCGATCCTCGTCATGCTCTGAGGGATTCGATATTCACCTCTACCCGGTCGGCACACCGTACAACGATCCTGCCCGGCGACGATGGGATTTCGTCGTACCGGTTGCCTGCATGACGCCGCGCTCACGGGGGCATCTGCGCATCTCCGGTGCCGATCATTCGCTCGCACCGCTCTTCGAGCACGGCTATGTCTCCGACACCGAGGGGGCGGATCGTCGCGTTTTGGTCGACGCGGTGAACCTGGCACGAGCGTTCGCCTGCCAGCCGCCACTCGCCGGTCTCATCGGGCAAGAAACCGGTCCGGGCCCGGAGGTCCGAACCGACGCCGAGATCGCCGGCTGGGTAGACACCCACGTCGTCCACTACTACCACCCGGTCGGCACCTGCAAGATGGGACCGGCCTCGGACGGAGAGGCGGTCGTCGATCCACGCGGCAAGGTGCATGGTCTCGAAGGTGTCTACGTCGCGGACGCTTCGATCATCCCAGTCGTCCCACGCGCGAACACGAACATCCCGGCAGCGGTCATTGGGGAGCGTGTCGCGCGCTGGCTGTCGGAGGCGTGAGGCATGGGGCATTGGGGACATCGAGGATGACCGACGGGGACCACGGGGCGAGCCGAGTCGCCGCTTTGGAGGGCAGTCTCCGCGATCGGTCCTTCAACGCCCGGTTCTCGCGCGACCAGCTCGGTGACCTCGTCGGGCGAATACAGGCCGCGGGCGTGACGTTGGAGCCGTCCGAGGTCTACGAGGCCACCGGGACGTAATCGTCCGATCGTCACTATCCGCATCGAACAGGGAGACGCCCTGACCTTCGGGTCGGGGCGTCGCGCCGTTCCCGGACAAAGCAGTGCCCCCGGTGGCGTTGCAGCACCACCGGGGGCGTTACCGTCCTGGACGCGGCCCAGAGGTGAAGGGGAGACGGGCCGCGCCGGTGTCGGCCGGGGCGCGGGCTGAGGATGACCGAGCCCACGGACCCGCCGAAATCATCGCCCATCGCTGCCCATGTGTCCATCGCGTTGTATGCATTATCCCGCCCGCTTCAGAGTGAGCGAGGAGTCGTGACTCAATTCGCCCCTGCAAAGTCGCTCATGATCGATGGACCAGTTATTGGGGGTACGTCGCAGATCGAGCAAAAGAGGGGAGCCCGGCGCGTATCCAGCTCCTACCGTGGCCGTGTTCACGGTCGGGGAGTATCCGATGCGCGCGGTGGCAGGCAAGCGGAGACGCTAATCGAGCGATGCTGGCTCGCCTTCGACGAGCACGATGAACGCCGTCGCGTTGACGATCGCGGTCCCCTCGTACGTGCCCAGATCGAGCAGGTCGCGATCCTCGGTCACGAGGTAGTCGGCACCCGCGGCCAGGGCCGCGGCGAGGAACGGGTCGTCCTTGGGGTCGCGAGAAATCTCGGGCGTCTGCCTAGGCTCGACCGCTTCGGCGTTCTGCAGGATGGAAACGATCCTGGCGGGGTCGCGGCCGGGCAGGGTGGAGAAGAGGCGGACGACCTCGGGACGGCGCAGCACGTCGAGGGCCTCGAGAACGATGGCGGGGGAGACGACGAGCTGGTACGTCCCGCTATGGTCGAAGAGGATGCGGCCCCAACGGCTCTGGGGATTGATGAGGCCGCGAACAAACCCCACGGTGTCGAAGACCACCCTCATCGCTGCTGAGGACGCCGCTCGGCCCGCGCGGCCGCGACGGCTTCGTCGATGGCGGCGTTGATCTCCTCTTCGGTGTAGCCCCGCTCGACCGCCTCTTGCCGCACGGGGGCAAAGTATTCGTAGAGCTCGCGCAGCCAGGGCGAGCCTTCCTGCTGCTCGCGGACGGCGAGGGGCTTGAGGCGCAGCTCGCCCTCGGCCAGGGTCAGTTGGAGCACGCTGCGCTCATCGATCCCCAGTTGCTTGCGGAACTCGATCGGGATCGTGATCTGTCCGCCGCGCAATGGTCGGACGATCTTGGTCAGCGGTTCGGCTTCTCGCATACACCACCTCAGCAGTACCGCAGGTTGGAGAATACAGAATTACACTTTCTGATTTTTGCACCGTCAACAGCGTCTGTCAAGCGGCGACGGCTGCGACGTCTCCATCGAGGCCAGCGGCAGCCCCGCCGCCATCGAACCCGGTCTCCAGATGATCCGCAAACTCGGCACCTTCGTCGAGTTCAGCGTCCTCAACGACCCCTCGACCATCAACTGGACCATCATCGGCGACACCAAAGAACTCACCATCCACGGCAGCCACCTCGGCCCCGACTGCTACCCCAAGGTCATCGACGCGCTGGCGACGGGGAAGGTGGACGTGAAACCGCTGCTGGCCGATGCGTATCCAATCGAGGAGTTCGACCGGGCGATGCAGGCGTCGCTCGGTGGTGGGGTGCTCAAGAATCTGATCGTACCGTAGCGGGTTCGTTGATGGCTGGACCGGAGTGGTCGGATGGCGCATCAGTCTCTTGGACGGAGCCCACACTGACAGGACCAATTGTCGTGACTCAGGTCAACTACGCCGAGGCCTCGAATTGTGGGTGGGCTATATTGGGGGGACGCCAAA